>NZ_CP061205.1:600000-900000 GCF_015240255.1 Kordiimonas pumila | reverse complement strand
ATATCGCCCACCGCTTCCAAAAGCTGGATTTCCAAGCCAGACCACGGGCTCACACCCGTATCGCGGCTAATTATAACCATACCAACACTATTGAGACCCTGATCAAGCCGCAGCGCTATATGTGTACGGTCCTCGGCCTCAATTTCATGGACGCCCGCACCTGCATCAGACAGATGTTTCCATATGCTATCTACATCAGGGATATACTCCCCCTCGCCGCAAATAGCGGCAGGCATGAGCCTGTCATTATACTGCATCACAAACCAAACAAGGTCAGCACGCAGGAAATCAACCAGTTCCTGTGATGCCCGATCAAGCAGTTCTTGTGCGTTTTCAGTCGCATTCAGGATATGCATTATTTTTTGCTGCACGGTTAATCGCAGATTATCCTGTCGGGTTTGGCGGGCTGCAATAACTGTCTCTGTTACATCTCGGCAGCTTCCGCGCACACCCATAAAATTGCCCTTACTATCCAGCACCGGGCTGACAGAAAATTGCAGGCTTTTCTTCTGGCCTGCAATGTCTACCGGGACAGATTCCAGAACTTGCGCTTTGTAACAAGCAAACGGGTTTCTTGCAGGCGGGTTACCATTTGGCCAGAAAATATCACCCGCATATTGCCCTGCCCATTTTTCTGCATCCTGACCAAATGCATCCTTTGGTGATACAAACCTAAACCGTTCGCGCCCATCAACCTCGAAAGAAAAATCCGCTGCTGAATCAAGCAGGCTTTTCAGCAAACTACGGCTTTCAATAAGCGCTTCGAGCATCTGGTCTGGCATCGTAGTGTCATGTGCAAGGACCAAGACTACGCCAGCTTCTACAACAGCGACCACCCATAACCGAACACCGCCGTTACCCTGAATACGGGCTTCTGCAGGCACACCGGAAAGGCGTACCTTTTTCACCAAACTTTTAAGATCCGAATTGCCTGCCTCCCAAAGCGCGGCAAGCTCTGTAGCTTTTCGGCTTTGATCCGTAACAGTATCTGATCCATCAACTGCAATAACGGGTGTATCCGCTTCCATCAGCGCCACCGGCTTACGTAGTATCTTTTTAAGCGGATTTAAGTTCATAATATACAGCACACCCCTAGTAAGCCCTGACCATAAGTCTACGTCATGGTTTATTAAAGTAGATTTAATAAAGGTTCGGCTTTATTAGTATGGCCATTATGCAGAAAAATATACAATCTCCCTATCACCCTGTCTTCGAATCACACCGTGCAACATGGGTATTCGACCTCGACAACACCTTGTATGCGGCAGAATGTGACCTATTCAGCCAAATCGACCGCAACATTGGCAGCTATGTAGAAAGCTTTCTAGGGCTAGACCCTGTGGCCGCCCGCAAGGTGCAAAAACAGTATCTGGTTGATCACGGCACCACGCTAAAGGGATTGATGGCAAACTATAAGGTTAACCCGGTAGATTATCTTGAGCGGGTTCATGATATAGATTTTTCGCCTATTCAGCCTAATCCAAAACTTAGGGCTGCGATTCAAAAACTGGACGGCAAAAAACTGATCTTTACCAATGCTGATAAACTTTACAGTGAAAAGGTAATAAAGCAGCTTGGCATTGAAGACCTGTTTGATGGTATTTTTGATATTATTGCCGCAGACCTGAACCCAAAGCCAATGCCCGAAGTGTATGAAAAGTTCATTCGCGATCACGGTGTAAAACCCGAAGAAGCCGTAATGTTTGAAGATATGGCAAGAAACCTGAAACCCGCGCATGAAATGGGCATGGCAACAGTATGGATTGATACGGGCAGTAAATGGGGTAAAATTGGTCATGACCCTGCTATTATTCACGCAGAAACCACAAGCCTTTCTGACTGGCTAACTGATTTTGTAATAAGATAAAGACCATGTCATGAGCACCGCCAACAAACACTATTCCCTCAAATTACGCATTATGGCGGGGGATGACATTGCCTTTGGCCCCGGCAAGGCTGAACTGCTCTCACAAATCCAGAAAACCGGTTCTATTGCTGCTGCTGGCCGCGCAATGGGCATGAGCTATAAACGTGCCTGGCTACTTGTGGAAACGATGAATAATTGCTTTACCTCACCGCTTGTAGAAAAACAAAAAGGCGGTGCAACCAAAGGCGGCGCAACCGTTACAGCGCTTGGTGAAACTGTTCTCAACTACTTTAGAGATATGCAACATTCAGCAGCACAGGCCGTGGCAGAAAAAGCCAATGCATTTCCCGGCCTTGCTAGCAAGCAACCCGCCCACAAATAGAATTGACAGCCTGCGTTATACATAATACCTATTTCGATATGTTTTATAAAATATATCGGATGTGCCGCGTTGACATTTCATAAGTTTCGCCAAATTTTTTACACGATGCTTACATGTACCGGCTTTTTTGCCATGGGTATAAACCCCGTACATGCCGCAGAAACACGGGTAGCCGTTGCTGCTAACTTTACAGCAGCAGCAAAAGAAATTGGGGCAGCTTTTGAAAGGGAGACCGGGCACAAGGTGCTCTTCAGTTTTGGTTCCACCGGGCAGCTTTATACCCAGATCACTCAGGAAGCTCCTTTTGATGTATTTTTAGCGGCCGACGCCGCCCGCCCACAAAAAGCCGTTGATGCCGGTTTGGCAGATAGTGCCAGCCTGTTCACATATGCCACTGGTAAAATTGCACTGTTCAGCATGAAGCCTGATCAAACCTTAACTGCAAACAGCTTAACCAATCCTGATATTCATAAAATTGCCATTGGTAACCCTCTGACAGCACCCTACGGTGCCGCAGCCGTGGAAACCATGAAAGCACTCGGCATTTTCGACAAGGTTGAAAGCAAGATCGTGCAAGGCACTAACATTGCCCAAACATACCAGTTTGTGCACACGGAAAATGCTGATATTGGCTTTGTTGCCCTCTCTCAAATTGCCGGGCACCGTAATGGCTCGCGCTGGATTGTACCAGAAAACCTCTATTCTGTTATTGTCCAAAACGCTGTTTTATTAAAGCGTGGCAAAAATAACGAGGCGGCCAAAGCCTTCCTTTCTTTTCTCAAAGGCCCAAGCGCCCTTGCTGTAAAAGAAAAGTATGGCTACGGTTCCGCTAGCAACTAGGGGGTTAGGCTTCTGGCTGATACTTTTGACATATGGTCGCCTATCCTGCTCACCCTTAAGCTGGCCTCGCTTACCACCCTTATCCTGCTTGTAGTTGGTACTCCAATCGCTTGGTGGCTGGCACGCTCAAACGCTAAGTGGAAAGAGGCTATCGCCGCCGTTGTGGCCCTGCCGCTTGTTCTGCCTCCAACCGTTCTGGGGTTTTATCTCCTAATGGCACTAGGCCCCAATGGCCCCGGTGGCTGGCTGGCTGGCCTTTATGGCAGCCGGTCCCTTGCCTTTACCTTTGAAGGGCTGGTGGTTGGATCCGTATTTTATTCAATGCCCTTTGTAGTACAGCCTATTAGAAACGCGTTTGAGGCCATAGGAAACAGGCCTTTTGAAGTAGCCGCCACACTGCGCGCCAGCCCCTGGGACACCTTCTGGACAGTTGCGGTACCGCTTGCACGGTCAGGCTTTTTAACAGGAGCAGTGCTTGGGTTCACGCATACAGTAGGCGAGTTCGGCGTCGTTCTAATGATTGGCGGCAACATTCTGGGGGAAACCAAGGTTCTATCCGTAGCTATATATGATTATGTAGAAACCTTGCAGTGGGCACCAGCCCATATGCTGGCTGGTGGCATGCTGGTGTTCTCATTCCTTGTTATTTTCGCCGTTATGACGCTGGAAAAGCGCCTTGGGTACAAACATGACAAATAAAGAAACCACCATCAAAGCTGCTTTCAATGGCACCATAGGTGGGTTTAGCATTGATATCGCCTTCGACATGCCCACCACTGGCATTACAGCCCTGTTTGGGGCCTCAGGTAGCGGTAAAACCACAATTCTGCGCGCGGTTGCTGGCCTGCATAAACTGGAAGGCAGCTTGTGCGTTGAAGGGGATTTTTGGCAGGATAGTGCCCAAAATATTTTTCTGCCTGCTCACAAACGCCCTATCGGCTATGTGTTTCAGGAAGCCAGCCTTTTCCCGCATTTGTCAGTAAGACAAAACCTTTTGTACGGTGCTAAGCGCACACACAAAACACATTCCAAAACCGCCTTAAAGCTCGAAGATATTACAGGCCTGCTCCGTATTGGCAAACTGCTTGATCGTTCCCCCCTCACCCTTTCGGGCGGCGAGCGCCAGCGCGTTGCCGTGGGGCGCGCACTGCTCAGCAACCCAAGCCTTCTGCTTATGGATGAACCACTTTCTGCGCTCGATCAAAAAAGTCGGGAAGAAGTGCTTTCCTATTTTGAAACCCTGCACAAAGAACTTTCCATTCCCATTCTATATGTTAGCCATGATTTTGCCGAGGTCAGCCGTTTGGCAGATCATATGGTGCTCATATCTGGTGGTCAAAAACAGGCAGAAGGTCCCGCCAGAGAGGTTTTTGAACGCCTTGATTTTGAACCCCCTGCTGGCAGATTTGAAACCAGCGTGATGGTAAAAGCCACTATCGTTAGCCACACTATACCATCAAAGCTTTCCCACATGAAAATGGGTAATCAGATGGTCTGTACTCCCCTAATTGATGCCCCGGTCGGCAGCGACGTTATGCTGCGTATTCGAGCGCGCGATGTTGCCGTAGCCACCCAAAAACCTGTGGGTATCAGTATCCGTAACATTCTTGCCGGCACAATCATCGACATTAACAGCGAGGCAAATTCTGCGCTGGTTGAATTGTTAATTGATATAGACGGCAGCCATATAAGATCACAGATAACAAACGACGCTTACCACGACCTTGCTCTTGAAACCGGCAAACAGATTTTTGCGCTGGTAAAAAGCATGTCTTTTGGCGGCGCAACTCTTGATTAAGCAGAATATTACAGGCCGCATTCTGCTTGGAGCTGGCCATACTGTATGCCATACTGCCGCCACATTCCATACATGATGATAATACAATTAGCAGATATTATCGGCGTTATGATAAATAGTATCCGTCATTTTGCGTGAAAAAAGTAATGGTTTTATACCCCACACGAATTGACTTGCACGTATGGGGCGCTATGGTGCACAAAATTTTGCTGAACCCTAATAAAGCAGAGATGTTCCATGAGTTATACAGACCTAGAAACCATTATCACCAAAGCCTTTGAAAACCGCGATACCATTAGTGCGGCAACAACAGGTGAAATACGTGAAGCGGTTAATGAAGCCCTTAACCTGCTCGACAGCGGTAAACTGCGCGTCGCCAGTAAGGAAAATGGCAACTGGACTGTACATCAGTGGCTTAAAATGGCTGTTCTGCTCTCGTTCAGATTAAACGACATGGAAATGATCGCGGGCGGACCGGGCGAAAACACAAGCTGGTGGGACAAAGTGCCAAGCAAATTTACCGGCTGGAGCGCAAGCGATTTTGCGACCGCCGGTTTCCGTGCCGTACCCGGCTCTATTGTTAGGAAATCAGCCCACATTGCAAAAGGCGCTGTCCTGATGCCCTCTTTTGTAAACTTAGGCGCTTATGTCGGCGAAGGCACAATGGTGGACACATGGACAACAGTGGGCAGCTGTGCCCAGATTGGTGCAAACGTACACCTTTCAGGCGGTGTTGGTATCGGCGGCGTACTCGAACCCCTTCAGGCCGGCCCGGTTATTATTGAAGATAACTGCTTTATCGGCGCCCGTGCCGAAGTAGCAGAAGGCGTTGTTGTCGAAGAAGGCTCCGTGCTTTCAATGGGGGTTTATCTCGGCGCTTCTACCAAAATTATTGACCGCGCCACTGGTGAAGTTTTTGTGGGCAGGGTACCAGCCTACAGCGTTGTGGTATCAGGCAACCTACCCGGCAAACCACTGCCTGACGGCACACCTGGCCCAAGCCTTTACTGCGCCGTTATTGTAAAACGTGTTGATGAACGCACCCGCTCTAAAACTTCCATCAACGAACTGCTGAGAGATTGATTTTGGCCGCACTGGACCCCGTTGAGCTGTCACAAGCTCTTATCCGCCACGAAAGCGTAACACCCGACAAGGGTGATGCGCTTGATCTGCTTGCAGAAACACTCACGGGGTTTGGCTTCACCTGCCATAAACTTATATTTGAAGAACCGGGCACAGCACCTGTCCCAAACCTGTATGCACGCCTTGGAAACACGGCACCCAATTTTTGTTTTGCTGGCCACACAGATGTAGTCCCGGTTGGGTCTACAAAAGGCTGGTCGGTCGACCCCTTCGCGGGCACCATAAAAGACGGTCAGTTATGGGGGCGCGGCGCCTCTGACATGAAATCAGCGATTGCAGCTTTTGTCTGTGCTGTTTCTGGCTTTTTAACTGAAAAAGGCATGCCTCAAAAAGGGTCGCTATCCTTCCTGATAACAGGTGACGAAGAAGGCCCGGCAATTAACGGTACGCGAAAAGTGCTGGAATGGATGCAGCAAAACGGCGAAAGCATCGACCACTGTCTGGTGGGCGAACCCACAAACCCTGCCGAGATTGGCCAGATGGTAAAAGTAGGCCGGCGCGGCAGCCTGCACGGCATGATTGCGGTTCAGGGCATACAGGGCCATGTTGCCTATCCTGACAGGGCCCATAACCCCATTCCCGATTTAGTTAAGATTCTAACCGAACTTAATAAAGAGCCGCTTGATGCCGGGAACGATCGCTTCCAGCCCTCAAACCTTGAAGTCGTAAACCTTCAGGTTGGTAATGAAAGTGACAATATAATTCCCGCCGAAGCCCACGCCCGCTTTAACGTGCGCTTTAATAATGAATACAGCCCGACAAGCCTGCAGGCCGAACTCATACGCCGCATGGACCGGGCTGGTGTGCCTTACGATATTAACTGGTGGGTATCTGGCGATAGTTTCCTCACTGAAAAAGGCCTACTGTCTGACGCTATTACAAAAGCGATCCACAAACACACAGGCCGTACGCCAGAACTGTCCACAACTGGTGGCACCTCTGATGCCCGCTTTATCAAGGATATGTGCCCTGTGGTTGAGTTTGGCCTTGTGGGAGCCACCATGCACAAAACAGACGAGCATGTCGCTGTTGAGGATATCACAACTTTAACTGCAATTTACCAGAGTGTGATTGAAACAATCCTAGCCTAAAGATATTATCTTACAGCGTTAACCAGAAAGTAAGATACTGCCCTTATAGTTGCATATGAAGCCGCACATGGCAGAACGTGCGCGTCATCACATATATCTTGTTCAGTATAGAGTTTAATGAAAGTACGCGTTGCTCTGCTTACGGGAGATTATGCATCATGACAAAAGTTGTTGATATTTATCTGCTAAAAGATGGGTCTGATAGACAATATATCGGGCGCATGAGTAAATCTGACGTTTCGTTTAACCGCTATAACGAAGGATTGCTGGTGGCGGCTGGTAAAATCTTCAATACCAATGTGCAGGAATCTGTCTTTCTGAAGTTTTCAGCCCAGTTTCAGGAAAAAGCTGAGCTTGAATTTAAAACCTTTGACACATCCTATACAGGTGATTTCAGCTTTATTAACTTTGATGAAGAGACCCAGATTGTTGTTTTTGGGTCGCTGGGTGCTATCACCGAAAGCACAGTAACCCCTGCCAGACCACGGCAGGAGCTTGATGCAAGGACAGTTCCAACCGGTTTTGCGCTTTCACACGCTATGTAATTTTGTGGATACTGGCTTCCCAGTTGGCACCGTCATAATCTGTGATTGTTGTTTTTTCCACCGTATCCATATCAAGGCAGCGCGCATTCACTGACCATCCGTCAGGGTGGCTGCGTGGTATATAAAAAGATTTTACCCCGCACACAGAACAAAACAGGTGCCGCGCTGTACCTGTGTTAAACCGGTATTCTGTCAGCTTATCCTCGCCTTTCGTGATCTTAAAATCATCCGCCGTTGCTATCAGATGCAAAAAGCCGACTTTATTACATATGCTGCAATTGCAGGCGAGCACCTCTATCTCTGCTGGTGCTGCCACCTCAAACCGCACAGCGCCGCAGTGGCACCCACCTTTATGGGTAACTTTTTTCTGTTCTTTCTGCATGGTCAGTCCTGTCACTCAATACAATTTCAGCTCTTCGGAGCATTGAAAATAAAATAGGCACCAAGGGCAATGAAGGCAAACCCAATAATATGGTGATAGGTTATTTTCTCGCCCAGATAAAAAACAGCAAACCCACTAAAGACAATCAGGGTTAGCACTTCTTGAATGGTTTTCAATTCCACCGCTGAATAAAGCCCGTACCCCATACGGTTCGCAGGCACCACAAAGCAGTATTCAATGAAGGCAATGCCCCATGATGCAAGGATGACAAGCGGCAAGGCCTTTTCAGGTGTTTTCAAATGCCCATACCATGCATAAGTCATGAAAATATTTGAGAGAAACAGTAAAATAACAGGCAGGCATAACTGAAGCGGTAACGGCATGAAAAACACTCCCGAAAACATCACCAAACGGTGGTACCCTTTTAAATATCAGAAACCTAGCTAACCGCACCCCGCGCCCTGAGGGCCGCTGCCAAAGTACCATCATCCAGATAATCCAGCTCGCCGCCTACAGGCAGGCCGTGAGCAAGCGCGGTTATTTTAACCCCCAGCACTGCCAGCCGTTCAGCGAGATAGTGGCTGGTTGTCTGGCCGTCAACGGTGGCATTAAGGGCAAGGATCACTTCCTCAACCCCGTCGCTTTCAACCCGCGTAAGCAAGGACGTGATGTTCAAATCATCAGGGCCGATACCGTCAAGCGCAGAAAGGGTGCCGCCCAGAATATGGTAAAGCCCCCGGTATGTCTCGCTGCGGTCAAGCGCCCATAGGTCTGCTACATCTTCCACCACACACACTGTTTTGCGGTCACGGCGCAAGTCTTCGCACACATGGCAAGGGTTATGGGTATCTATGTTGCTGCACACGTCGCATATCTGAATTTTATCCGCCACACCAATCAGCGCGTTTGCAAGCGGCACCATAACGCTGTCGCGTTTTTTCAGAAGCTGTAAGGCAGACCGCCTGGCAGAGCGCGGCCCAAGTCCCGGCAGTTTGGCGAGAAGCTGGATAAGTGTATCAATTTCACTGCCGTGCGAACGGGGCATACGCTACCTTTTCATTGTCATACCGGGACTTGACCCCTGTATCCATAGGTCAAGCGACAGAGTGACATCATAACAAACTGTTTTTTAGCCCTTGAGCTTTCAAATATGTTTCCAAAAGACTTTTGCGCAATTTTCGGTCGCGTTTCAAGTGCCATTCACGGCTCATGGCCTCGCACCGGGTTTTAAACGCTTCGCTGTGAATAATAGCCCACTGCCGCCCACGTGTTGATTTGGCACCTGTGCCGGCATTGTGTGCCAAAAGACGCTTGTTTAAATCCACCGTCCAGCCAACATACGTCGTCGGCTTTTCAGCCCCCACTGACGCCAGCACGTAAACAAAGCAGGGGTAATTATACGTCTGCTTTTTCAGAACTATTTCTTTTCTCAATATTCGCAAACTGCGCTTTAGCTCCTAAGGCAATTGCACGCGAAATGATTAAAAAATAAATTAAAAATAAAAATGATAAAACGGCCACTAGTAGCAATACAGGTAATGAACCAAGCATGCTAATGATATCCTTACCATCACCAACTATATGAAAATTCAATACAATATACGTGACTAATAATTGTAGTAAGCATGATAGGGACAAACATCCAATAATTAATTGTGTACGCTCTTCTTTTAGCAGCATTCTCTGAACACGTTTTACTGCAAAAGACCCTGACAAAAAGCCTGCAGTGTATAATGTGACAATTCCGTCCACATACTTCATATTGAAGTCAAAGATTATCTGTGCCGCTATGAATACTACCGTGGCAAGGGTATAAACACCTATATAGACTATCATAGAACGCTTAATAAACCCTACTTCTGGCCCATGAGCCTTTGTGAATTCCCCAATCATTCAATCCCCCAGTCTATTTGCTATATTTAAAACGGCATTTTAAAGCCGGGTGGCAATTCCATGCCGCCGGTCAGGCTTTTCATATGCTCAGCGGCGGCGTCTGCCACTTTGGCTTTTGCCTGCGCGTGGGCGGCCACAATCAGGTCTTCAACCACGTCTTTTTCTTCCGCACTGAAAAGGCTGGGGTCAATCGACACGCTTTTCAGGTCGCCCTGCCCGGTTAACACCACCTTCACAAGGCCCGCGCCTGCAACGCCTTCTATTTCAAAGCCTGCAAGTTCTGCCTGCATATCGCCCATTTTGGCCTGCATTTCCTGCGCTTTTTTCAGCATTTCGGTTAGGTTTTTCATGCCGCTTTACTCCGTATCCACATATTCTAAAAATCAAAATCGCCCATTTCGCTCGGTGCATCATCGCTGTAATCAAGGTCAGCATCTTCTGCACCCGCTGGAATCTCCACCATATCAGGGTCGTCACTGCGACTATCGCGTACTGCCAGCATTTCAGCATCGGGGAAATAGCTCAGAAATGCTTTCACAATCGGTTCCGCCAGTGCTTCATCCTTGCGCTTTTGATCTCGCGCCACTTCCTGACTGCGTATTGTTTCCTCACCCTCAGACCGGCTGATAGTGATTTGCCATTCGGCCCCGGTCCACAGTTTCAGGCAGTTTTTAACCTGCATGATAAAGTCTGGCCGCATCTGGCGCGTGGTGTTTATCTCCAGAAAGCCGGGGCGGTAGTTTACCAGCCGCACATGGTCTTTCAAGGCAACCGCAAGGGTTGGTTCTTTCATGGCATGAAACAGGTCTACCAGCTTTTCAAAGCTTACCGGCATGGGCTGCGCGGCGTGATCACTGATATTGCTATCCTGCCTTAATGCGATTACATCGGCAGAACGCTGCACGGCGGATGCGCCAGACGGCGCGCCCTGCATACCGGGTGCTGTACGGCCAATGGCTGTTACAGTGCCGCCGCCACCCGCACCACCACGCGGCGTACCACCGCCCGCCGGCGCACCAGCGCCGCCATTATCCTGCAGCTGTTTAACAAGGTCAGCAGGGGATGGCAGGTTTGCTGCATAGGCAAGCCGGATAAGCACCATTTCAGCAGCGGCGATCGGGCTTGGGGCGTTTTTAACCTCACCCAATCCTTTAAGAAGCATTTGCCATGCCCGCGTCAGATGCGCCATGGAAAGGGTTTCTGCCATCTTGCTGCCAAGGGTTTTCTCGGCCTCAGACACCAGTGTATCCGCACCGCTATCTGGCGTTACCTTCAAGCGTGTTAGCCAGTGCGACACCTCCAGCAGGTCACTCAATATAACAGCCGGGTCTGCGCCGCTATCATACTGTGCCCGAAGGGTATCAAGCGCCGGGGCAATATCACCCTTCATGAGCAGCTCGAACAGATCCAGCACTTGTGCGCGGTCGGCAAGGCCAAGCATATCTCGCACCTGAGCTTCGGTTACATCCCCCGCGCCGTGGGCAATCGCTTGGTCCAGAAGGGAAAGACTGTCACGAACAGACCCTTCCGCCGCACGAGCGATTAATTTCAGGGCGCCGTCTTCCGCCTTACTACCTTCTTTTTCAACCAGTGTTGCAAGGTGTGTCACAAGCACACTGGCATCCACCCGTTTCAGGTCAAACCGCTGACAGCGCGATAGCACCGTAACAGGCAATTTCCTGATCTCGGTAGTCGCAAAAATAAATTTCACATGCTCTGGTGGCTCTTCCAGCGTTTTGAGAAGCGCATTGAAGGCATTTTTCGAGAGCATGTGCACTTCATCGATAATATAAATCTTGTAGCGCGCAGAAACAGGCGCATACCTGACACTTTCGATAATCTCGCGGATATCATCCACCCCGGTGCGCGATGCCGCATCCATCTCCAGCACGTCAACATGGCGCGATTCGGCAATAGAACGGCAGTTATTGCACACACCGCACGGGTTGATGGTGGGACCGTCATGCGCCGTACAGTTCAACGCTTTGGCGATGATTCGCGCCGTGGTGGTTTTACCAACCCCCCTAACGCCGGTCATAATAAAAGCATGGGCAAGGCGGCCACTGTCAATCGCGTTCGACAAAGTGCGCACCATCGCTTCTTGTCCAATCAGGGTGTCAAAGTCTGCCGGGCGGTACTTGCGCGCCAGAACCCTGTATTCCTGATTTTCACCTGTGTTAGCCATGTGCTTTTATCTCCTTACAGCGCCCCATCATGACTAGCAGGAACAGCCGGGCGGGAAAAGGCCTTTACCACCCCAAGGGTGATTTTTTCACATACTGAATACCGGGAAAGAAATTACCTGACACAAGGTAAAGGGTGGGAGGGCCAAAACGACCCATGCACAACTCGTTACGGCTGCTTCCTTTCGGACCTGACCGGGTTGGCGAGCGGAATGTCCGCCGGCACTCCCGCCGCCTATATGGCTATTTTAGGCCGCACTTGCAAGACCTTTCCTTTCGCACTAGTTCATATGCTAGGTAAAAACGGAGAATTTCATGCCCCTTGCCGCAATAGAAACCGTATTTTCAGGCAACCCCCTAGACAGGGCAGACCATTTACGCAGTGATCCTGAAGTATTCGGCGAGCTTATGCGCCGCAGCGATGCCCGAGTCGCACTTATGGCGGATGACAAGATCCTATCTGACCATACGGGGGATATTTTATGGCAACCCACAAGCGGACTGCGGTTTTTACCCGTAAGCACAACCATTTTTCTAGGCTTTGACAACAATATACCCTGTTATGCAGCCCACTTAAGTGGTTCTGAAGCTGATTTCGCCGATCTTTTTCCAAGTGGTATATTTATAGATGGGCGCATGGCTGCAAGCAAACTGCACGGGCGGCACCCGTCGCTCGCCATTATTGCCCAAGCGAAAAGCATGCTCTTATGGCACGAAAGCCATCGTTACTGTGCAAAGTGCGGTGCCGAATCGGCGCTTGCACGCGCCGGATATGAACGAAAGTGCCCTAAATGCAACACTAGCCACTTCCCGCGCACAGACCCTGTTGTGATCATGATGGTCTACTACGGTGAAAAAGCGCTGCTCGGCAGGGGCCACGGTTGGCCCGAAGGCCGCTACTCAGCACTGGCTGGTTATGTCGAACCCGGGGAAAGCTTCGAAGAGGCGGTTGCCCGCGAAGTAAAAGAGGAAGTAAACCTAACAGTAACTAAGGTGCAATATGTCGCAAGCCAGCCGTGGCCGTGGCCTTCAAGCCTAATGATAGGGGCTGAAGCATGGGTGGACTGCGATGATATTACGGTCGATAAGACCGAGCTTGAAGATGCCATATGGGTTAGCAAACAGGATGTTATAAACAGTATGCAAGAAGGTTCAAGTGTGCGCCTGATGCCGCCACCCTTTGCCATAGCCTATAATCTGATCAGCAACTGGGTAGAACGGGACCAATAATCACAATTACATATTAATGTATTTATATTATATACTTATTCATAAAATAGGGGTAAAGAGAAAGCGAACGTGGCGATGCTGCGTTATTAACGATGCCTGATTAGATACCTTCTTACGCTAACTTCTCCGGCTTTTTTCAATACGCGTAAGAGGATATTAAGATAATGGCTAAAGGTACAGTTAAATGGTTTAACGCCACTAAAGGTTTTGGTTTTATTCAGCCTGAAGATGGTGGCAACGATGTGTTCGTTCACATTTCAGCAGTTGAAGCTGCTGGCCTCCGTGGCTTGAACGACGATCAAAAAGTTTCCTACGAAATGGTTTCTGACCGTAACGGTCGTAACTCTGCAGGGAACCTTAGCCTGATTGACTAATCGGCAAGTGATCTGATTTAGGAAGGCCAGTTTTTTTACTGGCCTTTTTTTATGGGAAAAACCCATCCATGGCTGCCGCCATATCAATATCAAGTTTGGTTACACCCCCGGCATCGTGTGTCGATAAAGTAACATCAACCCGGCTGTAAACATTAAACCATTCAGGGTGGTGGTCCATTTTCTCTGCCAACAGAGCCACACGGCTCATGAACGCCCACGCAGCAGAAAAATCGCGAAACTTGAAAGACCGCTTAATCGCCCCTGCATCAGAAGCGTAAGTCCAGCCCTCAAGCTTTTTAAGCTCAGCGGTAATTTCCGCCTCTTCAAGTTTTATGGGTCGCGGCATCATCAAGCTACCTTTACACTTAATATTTCATCGATCAAAGCTGGTAACAGGTCACCCGCACGGCCATGTCGGGCTTCAGCAAAATAGCTCACACCTTCGCTTGACTCCAAGTTAATCTCAATAGTATGAGCATGGCCCACTTGCTGGACATGGGTTACAAAACCTGCCGCCGGATACACATTACCACTGGTGCCAACAGATATAAACAGGTCACACACCTGTAGTTTCTGTGTGATTAGGTCCATATAAAAGGGCATTTCGCCAAACCAGACAATATGCGGCCTTAAAACGACCTGTCTGCCACACGTGGGGCATGCGGTTTCCTGAAAACAATCTTCCTGCCATTGGTGCACGGTCGCACAGGCCCTGCAGCGCACCTTTCTAAGCTCGCCGTGCATATGAATAATATCATGTGAGCCACTGCGTTCATGGAGATCATCCACATTCTGGGTGATAATTGTCACGTTACCATCCAGTTCCTGTTGCAGCCGCGTAAGGGCCCGATGCCCTGCATTGGGCTCAACTTCTTTAAGTTGTGCTCTGCGTTTATTATAAAAATCCTGCACCAGTACGGGGTTCATTGCAAAAGCATCAGGCGTTGCCACATCTTCAATTCTATGCTCGGCCCAAAGGCCGCCATTATCTCTGAAAGTTGCTACACCTGATTCCGCTGAAATACCCGCTCCTGTTAACACAACAACGTTTTTAAACGTAGTTTTCCACTCAAACACCAAACTACCTCTTTTGCTACCCCGCACGATAGGCTACCTGTAATTCATAAAAGTACAAGTGGGAGATAAAAAATGGTGGCAGTTCTTTTTGTCTGCATGGGGAATATTTGTCGCTCACCTATGGCTGAAGGCGCTTTTAGGGCCGCCGCGACCAAAGCTGGTATTATAGATACTCTGAAAATCGACAGTGCAGGTACTATTGGCTATCATGCCGGTTCAGCACCCGATAGCCGCGCACAGGCAACCGCCTTAAAAAACGGTGCCGACATCTCATCACAAAAAGCCCGGCAGGTAACACAAACAGACTTCGAAACCTTTGATTATATTTTGGCTATGGACAATGAAAACCATGAGGACCTGATGGCCCTGTGCCCAGCGCAGTATCAGCATAAAATAAAGATGTTTTTATCCTATGCGCCGCACTTGCCTATTACAGAAATGCCAGACCCCTATTACGGCCACACAAAAAACTTTGAGACATGTTACAGTGCTGCAGTAGATGCCGCAGACGGGCTGCTTGCGGCACTTCAAAAAGATTTGTAACCAACATGGGTAGCCCTATTCTCAATAAGCTTGAAAAAGCACTTGGCTCGCGCATAGTTAAATCACGCGCCTTGCCAGGCGGCGATATTGCAGATGTATCGCTATTAACCCTTGAAAATGGTACTGCTGTTGTTGCTAAACGACCAAGGGTAGACCAGCCCGACACAACCGCCGTTGAAGCGATGAGCCTAAAATACCTGGCAAAAAAATCTGCCTTTCCAGTACCTACTGTGCTCTATCAAACAGCGAACCTGTTAATACTGGATTATATTCCCTACAAAGGTGTGGAAAGCCGCATAGACGCTGCCAAAAGTGTGGCAGGGCATGTCGCTGCTCTGCATACGGTACGGCCAAAAGGCAACCGACCCTATTATGGCTTCACACAAGATACCTTTATTGGCCCTCTCCCGCAAATCAACACGCCGCAGCAAAACTGGTGCACGTTTTTTGCAGAAAACCGGTTGCTGGCCATGGCGCAGTCGTGTTTGAACACGCACCGGATTGATAGCAAGCTTATGAAACGGCTTGAAAAACTCGCGGCAAAACTGCCAGACTTTCTGCCAGCAACACCAGATAGCAGCCTGCTACACGGTGACTTGTGGGCCGGTAATATGCTGATAGACGGCGCACACGTTGCGGCCTTTATTGATCCCGCCGTATCGTACGGTCACCGCGAAATGGATATTGCTTTCATACAGCTTATGGGCGGGCTGGATACAGCCTTTATGGCTGCCTATAACACACTCTATCCGTTAGAAGCAGGGTACGAACAGCGCCTACCCCTCTATCAGTTATGGCCGCTACTGGTACATGTCAGGCTTTTTGGCGGCACGTATGCCGCCGATGTAAAAGCCATTCTGGATGCGGCGGGCATTCAGTGACCCTATTCAGGCAAAAGCTTCTAACGTGCCCCATTCGTCCGTGTAACACACTTCTTCCATAAAGCCAGAACCAAAATATTCCTCGGCTCTATAGGCGGAGCCTTCTGCCGTTTGGCTACTGGAGAAAAGCGTAAAATGCTCCACAAGCTGCGGCGGTGTTCTAAGGGCGCCGTTTACCGTAAGCCAGTCCCCTATGCGGGCATGTGACCAGCGCGGAAACCGGGCTAGTGTTACATGCGGCTTGTAGCGCCGCCTGTCTGTTTCCACCACAACCCGCTCAACCGCGGTTAAAACCTTTTCATGCAAATGCTTGAAGGGGGCTTCGTTATCCACACCTGCCCACAAAGCCTTTGGCTGTCCGGGTTTACCAAACACACCGACACCAGAGAGAGACATCTCAAAGGGATCAAAATGAATCCTCGACAATTCATAGCCAATGTCACGCATATCGCGTTTTGATACTTCACCAATAAAAGCAAGGGTTAAGTGCAATTGATCATCCCGCTGCCAGTAAGCACCTTCAACGCCGCCGCGCGCGAGAGTAAGGGATTCCTGTATTAAGGGGGAAAGTTCAATGCCAACAAAAAGACGCGTCATATTCGCCTCCTGAAAAGGTTGGTATAACGAATCGTACCTGAATTTTTATTTCTGTAAAAGTAATTCTGCCACTTGAGGGCCAATTTTTTCTATGATGATCGCTACACCCTCTTTTGTTGGGTGCATACCATCCGCCTGATTAAGGGCCGGATCGGCGGCAACGCCCTCGAGAAAAAACGGATACAGCGGCACGCCGTACTGCTGTGCAAGTTCTGGATAAATGCTATTAAAGGCCCTGCCGTATTCCTGTCCCCAACTGGGTGTTGCCATCATACCTGCTAGCAAAACCGGGATATTTTTATCCGTTAGCGTTTTAAGGATTGCCTCCATATTAGCGCGGGTAATAGCGGGTGACACACCGCGCAAGGCATCATTTGCACCCAGTTCAACAATCACCAGATCAGGCTGGCCGCCTTTAATCGGCGATAACACCCATTCAAGCCGTGATCGCCCACCCGATGATGTATCACCAGAAACGCCGCCATTTATAACTCGTACATGCACACCCATGTGCATCGTGAGCCATTTTTCTAACTGCTCGGTAAAGCCCTCGCCAGCAGGCAAACCGTAGCCTGCTGTTAGACTGTCACCAAACGCCAGTACAGCAAGCGGCTCTGGCTCATCCACAGCTTTCAAGGGTGCAATAGATAACAATCCGGTGAAAAGGATAGTAATTGCAGATAAAATACATATCTTAACCGTATAAATAAAGCGCAAGGCCTGCTCCCATGGGTCAGCGTACAAGTCTATAATACCTGACAGCGAGAAAGATAAAATTCAATGACTGATCACAAAAATATCATCAGCCTTACGGGCGCATGCCTCACACTTGAT
The DNA here is from genome assembly GCF_015240255.1 of Kordiimonas pumila. NCBI lineage: Bacteria > Pseudomonadati > Pseudomonadota > Alphaproteobacteria > Kordiimonadales > Kordiimonadaceae > Kordiimonas > Kordiimonas pumila. The sequence goes on along the minus strand of NZ_CP061205.1, from coordinate 882,340 downwards.
AGTAGCGCAGGCCCGGTAAATATCCTGAAAGACGTTAATCTTGCCATTACAGAAGGCGAAACAGTGGGCATTATCGGTCCTTCGGGTTCCGGTAAATCATCGCTGATGAGCCTCATGACAGGGCTGGAGCAGGTTACAAGCGGCACTGTAACGGTTGATGGCCTTTCTTTCACTGGCATGGATGAAGACAGCCTTGCCCGCCACCGCCTTGGCCGCATCGGCATAGTGATGCAGGCATTTCACCTGATACCCACTATGTCTGCGCTTGAAAATGTGGCAGTACCACTTGAGCTGCAAGGTGTTAATGACGCCTTTGAGCGCGCCGCAAAAGAACTGGAGCTGGTGGGCCTTGCCCACCGGATGGACCATTACCCGGCACAAATGTCAGGCGGCGAACAACAGCGCGTTGCCCTTGCTCGTGCCCTTGCACCGCGCCCTAAAATTCTGTTCGGCGACGAGCCAACCGGCAACCTTGACGGCAAAACCGGCCGCACTGTCATTGACCTGATCTTTGATCTGGCACAAAAACGGAAATCCACCCTTATTTTGGTAACCCACGACCCAGCGCTTGCTGATAAATGCGACCGCGTTATCTCGATGGCGGACGGCCATATTATCGATGACACCGGCAATACCCGCTCAGTAACAGGCGAAAAATCTTCTATACCGGCAGGGGCCAAAAAATGATCACGCGGCAAATGGCACTGCCTGTTGCCCTGCGAATTGCCCTGCGCGAACTGCGCGGCGGCTTGAACGGTTTTAAAATTTTCATCGCCTGCCTTGTGCTCGGCGTTACCGCAATTGCGGCGATTGGCTCACTCACCCGCGCCATTGAAGACGGCATGGACCGCGAGGGACAAACCATTTTAGGCGCTGATTTTGAGGTGAGCACCTTTCAAACCGAAGCCAGCCCTGAGGCAACAAACTGGCTTGCAGCACGCGGTACCGTGTCGCAGTCAGCCCGCTTTAGAACCATGGCTCACATTGAAAAATCAGGCGAAAGCAGCCTTGTTGAGCTGCGCGCGGTTGATGGGCTTTACCCTCTATACGGCCAATTTGAAACATCGCCGCAAAAAGACAGCGAAAGCCTGTTTGAAAAACGCGGCGACATATGGGGCACTGTTATTGCCCCCGACATGGCAGACAGATACGGCGTTAAGCTGGGTGATATTTTAAAATTTGGTGCCGTTAGCGCAGAGGTGCGCGCCTTTATTGTCAGCGAGCCAGACAAGGCAAACCTTGGCTTTCAGCTTGGGCCATCGGCCTTTCTAGCCTATACAGCCCTAAAAGACACCGGCCTTGTCACTACGGGATCGCTGATTAATTTTCATTATAAAACCAAACTGCCGGAAACCACAGACCTGAAGCAGATGGGTGAAACCCTAAAAGCTGATTTCCCTGATGCAACATGGCGTGTGCGTGACCGTACAAATGCTGCCCCCGGCCTTACCCGCTTCATTGACCAGATGGGCATGTTCCTGACCCTTGTTGGCATTTCTGCCCTTGTGGTGGGTGGTGTGGGTGTTGGTAATGCTGTGCGTGGCTATATGGACCGTAAAACCCGTACCATTGCTACCCTTAAAATACTGGGCGCTAACGGTAACACGGTTTTTGCCGTTTATTTCATTCAAATTCTGGCGATTGCTTTCCTTGCTATATTAGCAGGGCTAATCCTTGGAGCCTTCCTGCCCGGTACGCTTGCAGCTTTCCTGCCTAATAGTCTGCCCATAGAACCAGAAGAAAGCATCTATGCCCTGCCGCTTATACTGGCGGCACTCTACGGCCTACTGATAACCACGGCTTTTACGCTGTGGCCGCTTGGCAAAGCGCGTGACTTGCCCGCCGTGCATTTATTCCGGGCGCTGGTTGCCCCCTCTACCCGCTGGCCGCGGCGACAATATCTGTTTGCCATCGGCTTGTCTGCCCTTGCTGTTATTGCGCTTGCGGTTGGGCTTGCCGATGAGAAACTACTCGCGGCTGGCTTCCTTGGTGGCTCACTTGTTGTGCTTGCGCTACTGCGGCTTCTGAGCTGGTGTATTGAGCGCAGCGCCGCACACATGCCGCGCCCCAAAAGCCCACTACTGCGCATGGCCCTTGCCAACCTGCACCGACCAGGGGCAGCCACCGGCGCTGTGGTGCTGTCGCTGGGCCTTGGGCTAACGCTTTTTGCCAGCCTCGCCTTAATTCAAGGCAATATGGACAAACAGCTCCGCGACCAAGTACCCTCTGAAGCACCGGCGTTTTTTATTCTGGATATCCAGCCTTACGACCTTGAACCTTTTACAGAAACAGCACAGGCGATTAGCGGTGTGAGCGAGGTTATGACAATCCCTAATCTCAGAGGCCGTATTACCAAGGTAAAAGGTGTGCCCGCCGACGAGGTACAGGTGGCAGACAATGTACGCTGGGTTATGCGCGGCGACAGGGGCATAACCTACGCCGAAACCCTAAATAGCGGCAGCCGTGTAGTGGAAGGCACATGGTGGGAACCTGACTATACAGGCAGCCCTGAAATAAGCCTTGGCAAAGAAGCGGCAGACGGCATCGGCGTTACAATCGGCGACACAATAACCCTGTCTGTGTTGGGCCGCGAAATCACCGCCACCGTGCGCTCGCTGCGCGAAATAGACTGGGGCACGTTTGGCTTTAATTTCGTGATTATGTTTGACCCCTACACCTTAAAGGCCGCCCCACACACCTTTATGGCAACCCTGAAAGCAAACGGCGATGCAGAAGCCGAGGCGCAGCGTGTGCTCACCAGCCAGTTCCCAGGTATAACTGCTATCAGAATGAAAGAAGTACTAACCAGCATGAACGCTATTGTTGGACAAGTGGGCACCGCCGTTAAGGCAACCGCGCTTGTTGCTATCATTGCAGGTATTTTGGTGCTCGCGGGGGCCATAGCTGCCGGGTTCAGGCAGCGGGTTTATGAAAGCGTTATCCTGAAAGTTTTGGGGGCCGTCAGGGCGCAAGTGCTGAAAGCCTATCTTGTTGAATATGCTCTTATTGGCTTTGTGACAGCCCTTGTTGCGCTGCTGCTCGGCAGCATTACCGGTTATGTGGTGATAGAAACGGTTATGGAGCTTGATTTTAACTTCCTTGCAGCACCCATACTTCTAACCCTTATTGTAAGCCTTACAGTGACCATTCTGTTTGGGCTGGCATCAAGCTTTAGGGCGCTTGGAGCAAAGCCAAACAGCGTTTTGCGCGAAGAATAAAACCCTGATAACAAATATTTGATTAATTTTATCCGGTATCTGTTGCAAGAAACCACCAGAGTGCCCATATTAGCACTAACTCAAGTTTAACCCCATGGGGAGCAAAAATGGAACGCTACAATACTGCATACCGGGCTGGCACTACAGCCCAAACTGCCGAGTTTGACGCAGGCCTTCGCGCCTATATGCTGAAGGTCTATAACTATATGGCCTCTGGTGTCTTACTAACAGGCATTGTGGCTATGCTTGTTGCTCGCAGTGAAACACTGATGCAGGCGCTTTTCAGCGGCCCGCAAGCCTACATTGTGATGTTTGCACCACTTATTTTCGTGCTGGTCATGAGCTTTGGCATAAACAAGATGCGCGCTAGTACACTGCAAATGCTGTTTTGGGCATACGCGGCTGTTATGGGCCTTTCGCTTTCAGTTGTGCTAATTGCCTTCACGGGTGAAAGTGTTGCCCGCACATTCTTTATCACAGCGGCGGCTTTTGGTGCTCTTAGCCTTTATGGTTACACCACAAAGAAAAGCCTTAGTGGCATGGGTACATTCTTGATGATGGGTGTGTTTGGGCTGATCATCGCAACCGTGGTAAACAGGTTCCTTGGGTCGAGCATGATGCAGTTCCTGATTTCCTGTGCTGGCGTGCTGATTTTTGCGGGTCTTACGGCGTATGACACGCAGCGCATCAAGGAAAGCTACTATATGATGGCAACCGGCGAAGCCGTTGCCAAAGGCGCGATTATGGGTGCGCTAAGCCTGTACCTCGATTTCGTGAACCTCTTCATGTACATGCTTCAGTTCCTTGGTGACCGCAAGTAAGCCTTCGAAATAGCTATAAGTTTAAAGCCCGGCATAACCCGCCGGGCTTTTTTTATGGGTTTTGCCCTTGTAAACGGATGTATATGTTCACATTTCTATAAAATACCTGTATTAGTGTAACGATAATACCAATACAGGTATTAAAAGGCCCCTTAGGGGTCGTTAATAAAAAGTCTGAATAATCAGGCATAAAACGACAGCAAAAATAGAAGTACACGGTGAAAATACATCGGGCTTCGTATGGAGGATAGAATGCAATCACTGCGCAAGCTGTGCCTTGTTCTGGCACACTCATTTCTTGTCACTTTTACCTTTTCAGCAATGGCAGACACACTGCCGGTTGACTATAACCCTGAATCCAAAACAGCTATCAAATATGATGATCTGGATTTTCTGCTAAAACAAACTGTTCTAAAAACGGGCCGGTCTGACCATATAGCCGCACCCAAACCACCCAAAATTACCGGTTCAAGCATCCTGTTTGATAACCCTATGCCTTCGCGGCTTGAAGGCAACCGGGTACTGTTTCACCAAAACAAAGAAGATCTTATCAGCATTTCAGCGGAAATCCGCGATGTTATGCTGAACATTCCCAATCAGGTAAAAATCAGTCGGCTTAATAAAGATGAACAACTAGCCTACTGGCTAAACCTGCATAATATTATTGTTTACCATGAGATTGCCGCTCTTTACCCGATAACAGACCTAAGCAACCTTATGAAACCCTGCCCTTCGGCAAAATCGATCCGCTGTGAGGCACGCTATAACCTAGCAGGTCAACTGATATCGCTTGATGATATTGAACAGCATATCATTACAAACTGGGATAACCCACTGGTAATATACGGATTTTATATGGGTGCTGTTGGCACGCCGAACATTCAGGGCAAGGCCTTTTCAGGTGCCACTGTTTACAGCGAGCTGCGCAAAAACGCGGTTGATTTTATCCACAGCGTGCGCGGCACCCGTGTCTGGACATCAAAGCAGCTAAAGGTTTCTGAATATTACACCCGTATGGCCAAGTTTTTCCCAAATTTTGAAACGGATGTGCTGGCCCATATCAGGAACTATGCCGAGCCAGATTTTTACGCAGAACTACACCGTATCAGCAAAGTGAAAGCCAATATAGAAGACTGGCATATTGCAGACCTTTATAACGGCCACCTTAGTGACCCAGCAGGGGTGAACGGCCTTCAGCGTATTACATCGCGCATCGGCAGCGGGAACGACCCAGTGCCCGCCCATGTTTCGCGCCTGCTTGACGGTGTGGTAGCCCGCAACAGCGAGCGGCAAGCGAATGTATCGGTTGAGGAATATACCGAGAAACCAGCGCTAGAGACAGAAACACCAAAACCGATGCCAGAGGACGAAAAAACCGCTGACGCTGCAACCGAAGGCAACGCCGGCTAAACCACAGGGCCGCAGCAAAAATAAAAAAGGGCACAGAACTCTGTGCCCTTTTCTCTATTTTTCTTTACGCGGGGTATTATTTTTCAAACGCACCCATCGGCCCCGGAAACACAACCGGGCTTTCATAGCCATCTTCTGAGACAGCGGCGACACCAAAAAAATAATTATCAATCACCACATTGGTTAGTTCAAACGCTCGGGCATCTTTACCCACCAGACGGCTCCACTGCCACTGAGGGTCTGTTGTTAGCCGCCAGTATATACGGAAACCCGCCAGATTGGCCTGTGTGGTTTCATCCCCTTTTAAGCCCCAGCTTATAGTGGCGCTGGGTTCCACCGCACCCGCAAGCTTTACATCAACCGGGAACGACGGCGCACCTGCCATTGTTGCCAGCGTCACCACATTGAGGGATGTCAGCTTGGCAGCATAAGCAAAATCAACACCCGCCAGCACATCACCATAAGCAATACCGTTTTCGGTGCGTACATCCTGATGCTGGCGGTTATAATTTTCGTTGGTTTCCATAATGCGAACACCCGGATACCCAGCCTCGTTAAACGGCCGGTGGTGCCCACCCCTGCCAAACCGATCAAGCCGGTACACCATCATCACATCAAGGTTTGGGATAAAATCGTCGGCGAGCCGGTCAACCAGCCGCGCTATATTCCGGCTTGGGCTATCCACTTCGCCGCCCTGATAGCGGCGCTGGCGTGCTTCATCCACGCTTTCAACATAGCGTGTACCTTCAGAAAACACCCGTGCTGTAGTGTTATTCACCACGCCGTTGATCCCGGAAATATTACCGATCATGTCATTATTCAGCACACCCATAATGCGCCAGCCCTGCTTTACCGCGTGTGCTGCCAGAATTTTACCGCCGTATAGGCCCTGTTCTTCGCCAGACAAGCCCGCATAAACAATGGTGCCCGCAAATGTGTGCTGGCACAAAACCCTAAGCGCCTCAATGGTGCCTGCCATGCCTGAGGCATTATCATTTGCACCGGGGGAATCGCCCACCGCATTCATCGGGTCCGAGATCCGGCTATCAATATCACCTGACATAATAACAACCCGGCTTGGGTCCAGTGTGCCGCGCTGCACGGCAATCACATCCACCACCTCAGCTGTTGTCGGGATACGCTCACCCGACACAACATCCGCAACGGTATAAACCTCAACATCTGCGGCGCAACCTTTGGCAATATTCTTAAATTCAGCCTCAATCCACCGCCGGGCAGCGCCAATACCGCGTGTGTCTGATACTGTATCAGACAGGGTATGCCGGGTACCAAAACCTACGAGCTTGGTAATATCTGCCTCGATCCGCTGCTTTGAAACCGCCGCAACCATGCCGTGCCGGGCATCATCCGCCGGGGCGGCAAAACTGGTGGCTGAAAAACCTGCAGCAAACAGCATGCCTGCAAGGCGCATTATGTTTTTTTTCATAGTTTGTCCCCTCTTCTATCTCGTGAAAGAGGTTATACCATTCAACACGCCAGATACCTATACACCAGCCAAAACGCTGTTGATCGCCGCTGTCAGTACACTCAGGTCATCAGGCTCAATCACCATGGGCGGGGTAAGGTACACAATATCCCTGAACGGGCGTATCCACACACCCTTTTCCACAAACAGTGGCTTTAAGCGCTCAAGCCCTGAGGCATCCGCGAGCTGCACAACGCCGATTGCACCCTTAACGCGCACATCCTTCACATTTGGCAAAGTGCGACAGGGGGCAAGTTCGGCCTTTAACTGGGTTTCAATCGCCGCAACGCGCACGCCGTAATCTGCCTGCTCGTAAAGGTCAAGCGACGCATTCGCTGCCGCGCAGCCCAGTGCGTGCCCCATATAGGTAGGGCCGTGCATCAGGGCTTTCGTGGGCGAATCGTCATAAAATGCCTCAAACACTGTTTCGCGCGCAATACAGGCCGACAGCGGAGTAACACCGCCTGACAGGCCTTTTGAAAGCGTTACCATATCTGGGACAATGCCCGCCTGCTCAATAGCAAAGCGGGTGCCGGTGCGGTAAAAGCCGGTAAAAATCTCGTCAACAACCAACAGCACACCGGCTTCGTCGCACGCTGCACGCAGCCACCTTAGGGTTTCAGGCTCAAAAAACCGCATGCCGCCAGCGCCCTGAACAAGCGGTTCTGTTATAACCGCTGCTACATCGTGGGCGTTCTTTTTCAGGAACACAGTGAAAGCTTCTGCCTCAGCTACTGTCTTTGGTAAATCAGCCAAAATATTTTTTGCCAGCATACCGGCGAACATGCCGTGCATGCCCTCTTCCGGGTCACACACTGCCATGGTGCCCAGTGTGTCGCCGTGGTATGTGCCCCTGAAATGCACAAATTTACTGCGCTTTTCGCCCCGGTTCATAAAATACTGCGCCGCCATTTTCATGGCAACTTCCACAGAAACAGACCCTGATTCAGCAATAAAAACCCGGTTCAGGTCACCCGGCAGCAAGCCTGCCAGCCGTGTTGCAAGTGTGAGCGCAGGTTCGTTCACAAGGCCGCCAAACATAACGTGCGGCATCGTGTCGATCTGGGCTTTCATAGCCGCCGTGATATGCGGGTTATTATACCCGTGAGCTGCGGCCCACCAGCTGGAAATACCGTCAATCAGGCGGCGGCCATCTGCAAGTGTAAGGCGCACACCGTCAGCGCTGATAACAGGCAGCGGCGGCGTGGCCGTTTTCATTTGTGTGTAGGGGAGCCAGATATGCTCCAGCCCCTCAGTGTACCAGTGTGGAAAACCCGTCATGTTATGCTGGTGTCAAACCCAGTTTATTAAACAGCGCCATATCGCTATTATTTTCTGGGTTTGGAGTGGTCAGCAATTGCTCGCCGTAGAAAATACTGCTGGCACCCGCCATAAAGCACATGGCCTGCAATTCTTCGCTCATTTCCTGCCGACCCGCAGACAAGCGCACCTCTGATTTTGGCATCATGATGCGCGCAACAGCAAGGGTGCGCACAAATTCAAACGGGTCCATTTGCTTCACATTTTCAAGCGGCGTGCCGGGCACTGCCACCAGCATGTTGATAGGCACAGATTGTGGGTGCTCAGGCAGGTTAGCGAGTGTACGCAGCATACCGGCGCGGTCTTCGCGCTTTTCGCCCATGCCGACAATACCACCAGAACATACATTCATGCCAGCCGCACGCACACGCGCAAGTGTGTCCAGCCGGTCTTGGTACGTACGGGTTGTAATAATCTCACCGTAAAATTCTTCAGATGTATCAATGTTATGATTATAATAATCAAGGCCTGCGTCCGCGAGGCGCTTGGTCTGGTGATCATCGAGCATGCCAAGGGTCATACAGGTTTCCATGCCAACAGCCTTTACGCCCTCAACCATGGCAATAAGCGTGTCCATATCGCGGTCCTTGGGACTGGTCCATGCAGCACCCATGCAGTAGCGCGACGCACCACCCTCTTTTGCCTTTTGCGCAGCATCCACCACACGCTGCACTTCCATTAATTTGGTAGCATCCAGCCCCGTGCCATTTTTATATTTGGCAGACTGCGAGCAATAGCCGCAATCTTCGGCGCAGCCACCGGTTTTAATGGAAATAAGCTGCGAAAGCTGCACCTTGTTAGGGTCATGAAACATGCGGTGCACTGTTTGAGCTTCAAACAGCAGGTCCATAAGGGGCTTGTCAAACAGCGCCATAATCTCGGTTTTTGACCAGTCGTGGCGCACTGTGTCATCACTTACAGGCTGTACGCCCTCTGGCTTGGAAACAGAAACTGGCTGTTGGATTGCAGTTTGAGCATTCATGTTTGTAATCTCCTTACAGATACACGGCGCTTTGGCGCTTCTAGCGCGCACACTTGCGGGACACCGCTTAAGAGTCAAGTAAAAAGGCAGGTTGACGCCGCGTCATATTGGGCTTATTTCCGCCGCATGAGCAATTTTGAAAATAGCCTAAATGCCTTCGCCGAGCAAAAACTGGCGTCTCTGGAAGCCAAAAACCAGCGCCGCAGCCTTTTTGCCATGGAACGTCGTTACGGTATGGATATTGAAACGGCTGACGGCAGCCACCTGATTAGCTTTACAGATAATGACTATTTAGGCCTTTCAACCCATCCTGATGTGGTAAACGCCGCCATTGAAGCCACCCGTAAATATGGTGCTGGTTCTGGCGCAAGCCGTTTGGTAACCGGCAATCACCCCCTATATGATGCGCTGGAAGAAAAAATAGCGCAGATCAAAGGCACAGAATCAGCAGCTGTTTTTGGGTCTGGCTATCTCGCTAACGTTGGCATTATTCCCACATTCATTGGCAAAAAAGACCTCATCATTGCCGACGAACTGGTGCACACCTGCATTCATGCAGGTATGGCACTTTCAAACGCCAAAACTTTGTATTTTCGCCATAATGATGCTGACCATGCAGCGGAACTGATGGCCGAGCACCGGCATAATCACCCTCACGCTATGATCATTGTTGACGGTGTCTATTCAATGGACGGCGACATTGCCCCGCTTATTGCGCTCGGCGAACTGGCACAAAAATATGACGCCTGGCTGATGAACGACGATGCTCATGCCCTTGGTACTATTGGCAGCGGACGCGGCTCCGCCCACGCATGCGGCGCCGAGCATTTGGTGCCCCTGCAAATGGGTACTCTTTCAAAGGCAGTTGGCGCTTACGGTGGCTACCTTGCGGCCAGCAAACCAGTGATTGATTTTATTAAAACACGCGCGCGGTCATTTATATACACAACAGGCCTGCCGCCAGGCACGATTGGCGCGGCCTTAAAAGCACTTGAGATGATCGAGAGCAACCCGACATTAACAGCACGGCCCACACAGCTCGCGCAGCATTTTGCCAAAAGCCTGCAACTGCCAACACCAGAAACGCCCATTGTACCGCTGGTTATTGGCGCCGAAACAGATGCCCTTGCGGCATCAGCCAAGCTTGCCGAAAAAGGGTTCAAGGTAACAGCCTTCCGGCCACCAACAGTGCCAGAAGGCACATCTCGACTCAGGTTCACCTTTTCTGCAAGCCACAGAGACAGCGATATAGAGCGGCTGATAACAGCTTGCCGGAAGCTGTCACTGGGGGGGGCAGCATGAACGGGCTGTTCATTACATCAACCGGTACTGAAATTGGCAAAACATTCGTCACCGCATGCCTATGCCACCAATTAATAGAGGCTGGCAAACCTGTTGATGCCATCAAACCTATTATCAGCGGTATAAACGGTGCCGATATGACCGGCACAGATACCGCTGTTATTGCAGAAAGCCTCCGTCTGCCGCTTGATGCAGCCACAATCGACCAGCTTTCCCCTTTTCGCTATAAAGCACCACTTGCGCCTTCAATGGCGGCAGCGCTTGAAGGTAAAACACTAGACTACGACGCCCTTATCACCCTTTGTAAAGGCCGCCTTTCAGCGTCCCCCTTCACGCTTATTGAGGGTGTGGGCGGCAGTTTTGTACCGCTTACCCATAACCGGCTGGTGGCAGACTGGATAAGCGACATAAACCTTGCTTCTGTACTGGTTGCGGGCAGTTATCTTGGCACCATATCGCATATCATTGCCACCGCCGAGGCCATGAAAACCCGCAAGCTGCCAATCACTGCGATTGTTATTTCTGAAACAGCCGGTGCAGGCCACCCTGACCTCCTCAAAACACAAGAACAGATTGAAAATTGGACAGACATTCCGGTTGTAACCGTGCCGCGCATTAAGGGCACAGAGGGCTGGAAACAAGCCCCCGACCTTCTAGCAGCTTGTCTCCCACAGTAACGGCAAGCGTTACCTAGAGGGCAAGACTTACCCCGGCATCTTTCGCCGCCTCTATGCCTTTGTGCAGGCGCAAGTTTCATCAACCAATTAAAAACACAGCAAAAACACACGCTCCGTAAAACTGGCACACCTGTTGCTCTATAGAGTGGCAGTAACCCTGAACCTGATAAGACGGAGCAATGCCATGCAAGAACCCCTTTCTTTTGACCCAGACTATTATTTTGATCTGGTTGCAGGCAACCTGCTGAAAAACCTCGGCGAGGATGCACTACTCTATGCTGATCAGGCCCTAACTAAAATGAAAGCGCTTGGCGACGAGGAAGGCCTTTCCATGTGGCTTTCCATTCACGAGCACCTAGCCAACCGTACTGTTAAGGCTAACCGACCCAAAGGGGTGGTTTTACACTAATTTAGTTTTGGACGGAATCACTCAGCACCCGGCACCCATGTTCCGTCCAAATTTCCGGGAAATACCCATTCCCGGAAACCCGACCCGCCCCCACCCAGGGCGGGTCGTTTCTTTTTGCTGTTGGTGATAATTAGTATTTTTGTTAACCCAACATTGATGTTTTAGGTCTAGACTTGAAAACTGGTTACTATAAAACCCTACGTGAAAATGATGCCACCACGGTATAAGGTATTAGTGTGATGACCGCAGCACCTGAAGCAACACCTGAGCCTACAATAGCGACACTAGATGTAACAGGTTTGCTATGCCCCATTCCTGTACTTCGCACCCGCCGAATTCTGGACGGTATGAAACCGGGCGAAATGCTCGTTGTAAAAGCTTCTGACCCAGCATCTGTACAAGACATGCCTGCCTTCTGCAAAATCACAGGTCACACACTGCGCATGGCACGTATTGAAGAAAAAACGTACATTTTTGAAATTGAAAAGGCCGCTACATCACCCGCAGAAGACCTGCCTGTTGTACCGCTGCGCCTGTCGCGCCATTAAGCAGCTTACTTTCTGCTTATCATACCCACACCCCACCCTGCAGCAAGGGCAACAAGCACAGCCGTCAGGCCGTACCAAAAAGGGTATTCGTTAGCAAATGTATAAGCTGCTCGTTCAAAACCTTCTTTGTCGACATTCAGTTTAATACGGTTTCTGGCCTTCAGGCTACCGTGCTGAAATAGAAAAGTTTCAACAATAAATTCTCCAACAGGCACCTTGGCCGGTAAATGCACATCGGTTCGAAACAGGCCCTCAGCCACGTGGGTAACCGTATCTAGTTCCTGCCTGTACAGGTTTTCAGTTGCCCGCAGTCTAAAAAGTGCATTTCTAAATTCGGCTGGTGGCACCACAAGGCCGTGGTCAGTTTCTGCAACCAGTGGCAAATAATCAAACCCGATACCGTAGCTTTCAAAAGCAGCCCTGCTGGCTATTTCTTTAATTGGCCGGGTTGCCGCAACGGCATAATAGCCGGGGGCCGCCGGGAAAATGATATCTTCGTTATTAATCCAGATAATGCCAACTTTGTCTTTACGGCGCACCACCGCTTTTGATTCAGGACCGCGCACCACAACCACCACATCAAAGGGTTCTTTCATCGGGTTTACGCCAGAGGATCCAATAGCGCCAAATAGAATAAGGTCCGCGCCGTTAAAGCTATATCTAATTTCAATACGCTTGTTTGTCAGGTCAGTGACAAGGGCTGCAGCAGGCTTAAGGCCGATAAGAAGTAAAGCCAGTACTGCCAGAAACCGTACCATCAAGATGCCTCACCGTTTGCATCAACCGGCGATACACTATATAGCTCATCTGGTTCCACAATCAGGCCGTAGCCCATTTTAGCACAGACCACGAGAACAAGCAGCGCGAGCAAGGCGCGCAAATGCTCGCCTTTCATTTTCATGCCAACCTGCGCGCCCATCTGTGCCCCAAAAACACCACCTATCAACAGCAGGATCGCCAGAAAAATATCAACTGTCTGGCTACTGACCGAATGAAAAATAGTTGTTAGAGCTGTTACAAAAATAATCTGAAACAGCGAGGTACCAATCACCACATTGGTTGGCATTCCTAACAGATAGATCATGGCTGGCAGCATAATAAAGCCACCGCCAACGCCCATAATGGCCGACAAAAGCCCCACAAGAGTGCCAATTGCAAGTGGCAACAGAACAGATATATAAAGCCGAGATTTCCGGAATCGCATTTTAAAGGGTAGCGCATGGATCCACGCTTTATGGCGGTCCTCCCTCGGGCCTTTTGGCGCTACATAACCCCGATATTGCCGCAGGATTGCGCGCACACTTTCCCAGAACATAAGGCCGCCAACCAAGCCAAGGAACATTACATAAGCAAGGGCAATCATGAGATCGACCTGCCCAAGTCCCCTCAGATACGTAAAAACCTGCGCTCCAAAAAATGACCCAACAGCACCGCCAACAATTAAAACGGTGCCCATCTTAAAATCGATGCCTTGTCGCCTATAATGCGCAAGTGCACCCGTAACAGAAGCGGCGGTGATCTGGTTAGACTGGGTCGCCACAGCAACCGCAGGCGGAATCCCTACAAAAATTAAAAGCGGCGCCATCAAAAAGCCACCGCCCACCCCAAACATGCCCGATAAGAAGCCAACAATCGCGCCCATACCAATCACTAGAAATATATTCATAGAGAGTTCGGCGATCGGTAAATAAAGTGGCATTTATGACTGATCCAGACAAAAGGGGCCGATAAAGTCAGGGGCTGACATCCCCTCTCTTTCAGTGGTAACGAATGTTGAAACAAATTGCAATAATAGCGGCACGTTCCCTGTCATTATGCTGCGCCGGAAGCACCTTTGCTATTACGCCGGCCATATTTAGCAAGTGCATCTTCCATCGCAGGGCCAATCCGGCCTGTGACCCACAAGCTAAACATTTTGTAATCACCAAGCAGCGACCACCATGTGTAATCAAAAGTCGCAGGGCGGTTTTTCTCAAACACATAATGGCCAACCCATGCAAAACCATAGCCCACAACAGGGAATAAAAGCAGCAACCACCATTTTTGACTCAAAAGAGCATAAAGCATAATGACAGTTCCAAGGCTGGTGCCAATATAATGCAAAGCCCGACACACCGGTAGCGAATGTTCCGATAAATAATATGGGAAAAACTCGCTGAAACTGTCAAATTTTGGTGCCATGTTTTATCTCCCCATACGCCGAGTCGCGCGAAAAACCCCCGTTTTTTCTATTATAGCTTACCTGCTGCATAGATGCCATATTTGTAAAATATAGTGCAATTTCATGCAGGTAGCAACTTACGCCATAGCAAGTATTGACGTTTACGTTAACGTTAATTATGATTTCTCTCGAACTGGGGAAGCATTAACTATGCCTGATAAAGAGTTAATAACTTATTCTATTAATGAACTTTCGCGCGAATATAATGTTACGCCGCGTACCCTCAGACATTATGAAGACCAAGGCTTGTTGTCCCCTCTGCGTCAAGGCCAGACCCGAATTTACCACACAAAAGACCGCGCACGGCTTGCCTGGATTCTACGCGGTAAACGTGTAGGCTTTTCTCTGCAGGAAATTGGCGAGATGCTTGACCTGTACGGTCAGGGGGACGGCCGGGAAAAACAACGTGCCGTAACAATAAGCCGCTGCACGGACCGTATTAAAGCGCTTGAAAACCAGCGCGACGACATAAACGCCACAATCGACGAGTTGCAAGAATTCTGTGACACACTGATGAACTTGAAACGGTGTGAGAAAACCGGCCGCTGGATTCGGGAAGACACCGGCGAACCAATCAGAAATTACGCCCCGTAAAACAGTTTCACGCATAGCTTAATTCAGAAATACTTAAACGAAGGACATGAAATATGCCTACATACCGCGCCCCAACCAAGGATATGAACTTTATCATAAACGAGGTGCTGAATATTGGTAAATATTCCAATCTGCCAGTTTTCTCTGAAGCAACGCCAGACCTGATTGCTGCCATTCTCGAAGAAGGCGCAAAAATCTGTGAAAACGAACTTGCCCCGCTCAACCATTCTGGCGACCAGGAAGGCTGTACGCGCCATGATGATAGTTCAGTTACAACGCCAAAAGGCTTCAAGGAAGCGTATCAAAAATTTACTGAAGGCGGCTGGGGCAGCTTAACAGACGACCCCAAATACGGCGGACAAGGCCTGCCCCATGTGATTGGCTTTGCCATGGAAGAAATGATGGTGTCGGCCAATATGGCTTTTGCCATGTATCCAGGCCTATCAGCCGGTGCCCGCGCGGCCATCACCATTGACGGTACAGACGAGCAAAAACAAACATACTTGCCTAAAATGATATCGGGTGAATGGACAGGCACCATGAACCTGACCGAGGCACACTGTGGCACAGACCTTGGCATGCTGCGCACCAAAGCAGAACCAAACGATGATGGTTCATACGCGATAACAGGCAGTAAAATTTTTATCTCAGCGGGTGAGCACGACCTAGCCGACAATATTATTCACCTTGTGCTTGCACGCCTGCCGGATGCGCCAAAAGGTGTGAAAGGTATCTCACTGTTTATTGTGCCCAAGTTCCTTGTGAACGATGACGGCTCGCTCGGCGAGCGTAACGCTGTTCTTTGTGGCTCTATTGAAGAAAAAATGGGCATTCATGCCAACTCTACCTGTGTGCTGAATTATGACGGTGCCAAAGGCTTCCTGATCGGCGAACCTCACAAGGGCCTCAGGTCCATGTTTATTATGATGAACGCCGCCCGTCTCGGCGTGGCAGTGCAAGGCTACGGCCAGTCTGAAGTCGCATACCAAAACGCGGTTGATTATGCGAAAGACCGTATTCAGGGTCGCTCGCTTTCTGGCCCCAAAGCACCAGACAAAGCCGCAGACCCGATTATCGTGCACCCCGATGTGCGCCGGAACCTCCTGAACGCCAAATCCTTCAATGAAGGCGCACGCGCCGCCGCTTTCTGGTGCGCAATGCTGGTTGACCTGTCACACGGCAGTGAATCTGAAAAACAGCGCGAGTGGGCAGATGATATCGTTGGCCTTTTAACACCTGTGATGAAAGGTGTGTTCACGGACCGCGGCTTTGAATATGCCGCCAGTTCGCAGCAGGTTTACGGTGGCCACGGCTATATTCAGGAATGGGGCATGGAACAATTTGTCCGCGATGCCCGCATCACCCAAATTTACGAGGGTGCGAACGGTATTCAGGCGCTTGATCTTGTGGGCCGCAAGTTGCCTGCAAATGGTGGCCGGGCAGTTCAGCGCTTTTTCAAGCATGTCATGACCATTGTTGCTGACTGCAAGACAAACGAAAAACTGGCTGATTTCACTGGCCCGCTTGAGAAAGCCTCCGCCGATTTGCAAACCGCCACCATGTGGCTGATGCAGAACGCCATGCAAAACCCTGATAACGCTGGTGCTGCCTCCACACCGTACATGCACCTGTTTGGCCATGTGCTTATTGGGCTTCAGTGGCTTGAGATGGCAAAAACTTCTGTTGAAAAACTGGAAGAAGGGTCTGACGACGCTACATTCTATGAGAACAAGCTTGCAACCGGCCGGTATTACATGAAACGCCGCCTGCCAGAGACAAAAGCGCTGCTTGCAGAAATTGAAGCAGGTTCAGCCGATGTTATGGCGCTTGATGCAGCAAACTTTTAATTCTTGAGGGGATAACACGATGACCGAAGCTTACATTTATGATGCTGTTAGAACGCCGCGAGGCCGTGGTCGCAGTGACGGCTCGCTTCATGAAATAACGCCCATTCAGCTTGGCACCCAAGTGCTGGAAGCCGTGCGGGACCGTAACGACCTTGACACCAGCTATGTGGAAGACGTTGTTTTTGGCTGCGTATCACCAGTTGGTGAACAAGGCGCAGATATTGCCCGTGTTGCGGCCATTAACGCAGGCTACGCCGAGACCACCGCAGGCTTTCAGGTAAACCGTTTCTGCGCCTCTGGCCTTGAAGCTGTGAACATTGCAGCCGCCAAGGTTATGGCCGGTGAAACAGATATGGCGATCGGCGGCGGTGTTGAAAGCATGAGCCGGGTACCGATGGGCTCTGACGGCGGCGCGTGGCCGGTTGATCCCGCTGTTGCCTTCCACACCTACTTTGTACCGCAGGGTGTCTCGGCAGACCTGATCGCCACCAAATATGGCTATAGCCGCGACGATGTAGACGCCTACGCCGTTGAAAGCCAGAAACGCGCTAAAAAATCATGGGATGAAAAGCGCTTTTCAAAATCCATTGTGCCCGTGAAAGATGTTATCGGCATGACCGTGCTGGATCACGACGAGTATATCCGGCCAGAAACCACCATGCAGTCGCTTGGTGGCTTACGGCCTGCTTTTAGCCAGATGGGTGAAATTGGCTTCGATAATGTTGCGCTTCAGAAATACCCGGAATTTGAGGCGATCAACCATGTGCACCATGCTGGCAACTCGTCTGGTATTGTGGACGGCGCTGCCGCTGTTCTGGTTGGCACCAAGGAAATGGGCAAAAAGCTTGGCCTAAAGCCCCGCGCCCGCATTCGGTCAATGGCTTCTATCGGGTCAGAACCCACTATCATGCTAACCGGCCCCAGCTTTGCCGCAGAAAAGGCCCTGAAGCGCGCGGGCATGAGCACCTCTGACATTGACCTTTGGGAACTGAACGAAGCCTTCGCCGCTGTTGTGCTGCGCTTTATGGATGCCCTGAATGTTGACCACAGTGTGATGAACGTAAACGGCGGCTCGATCGCCCTTGGGCACCCGCTGGGTGCAACGGGCGCCATGATCCTTGGTACTGTGCTTGACGAGCTTGAGCGTAGCGGTAAATCCACCGCGCTTGCCACGCTCTGCATTGGTGCAGGCATGGGTACAGCCACCATCATTGAACGTGTGTAAGGGGAGACATATTATGACTGATACAATTCGCTATGAAACAGATGCTGACGGTATCGCCCTTCTGACCATTGACCTACCGGGCGCCAGCATGAATGTGTTCAACGAACAACTTATCAAAGACCTTGATACCTGCGTTGACAAAATTCTGGCCGATGATGCCGTGAAAGGCGCGGTCATTACCTCTGGTAAATCAACCTTCCTTGCAGGCGCTGACCTTAATATGCTCGGCAGCCAGTCTGGCAAGGGTGCGACTTTAGAAGAAAAGTTCGCAGGCGCCTTTGCCCTTAACAAACTATTTCGCAAAATGGAAACCGGCGGCAAGGCGCCAAAAGTGTTGGCAATAGAAGGCACCAAACCATTTGCAGCCGCCATTAATGGTCTTGCCCTTGGTGGCGGGCTTGAGCTTGTGCTGGCTTGCCATTACCGTGTGGTAGCCGATGACCCGCGCATTCAGCTTGGTCTACCAGAAAGCCAAGTGGGCTTATTGCCGGGCGGCGGCGGCACACAGCGCCTGCCACGCCTTATTGGCATTCAGGCAGCAGCGCAAGCCATTACAACCGGTAAACCCTTTAACCCAATGACAGCGGCTGGCCTTGGTATCGTGAACGAAGTGGCACCTCTTGCTGATGTGGTTACAAAAGCAAAAGAATGGGTAAAGAAAACATCTTCTGCCATCGCGCCGTGGGATAAAAAAGGCTTTAAATACCCCGGCGGCGCTGGCGCCATGAACCCCGCTGCTGTGCAAACCTTTATCGGCGCGAACGCGATGGCGCAAAAGCAAACCCAGCATAACTACCCGGCGATTGAAGCCGTACTTTCCTGCCTTTATGAGGGCGGCATTGTTGATTTTGACACCGCCATCCGAATCGAAAGCAAATATTTCCTCAAGCTGCTATCTGGCCCAGTGGCCGGCAACATGATCCGCAGCCTGTTTATTAACAAGCAGGCCGTTGAAAAAGGCTCGCTGCGGCCAAAAGGCTTTGAGCGCAAAACCGTGAAGCGCCTTGGCATGCTGGGCGCGGGCCTGATGGGCGCGGGCGTAGCTTATGTGTCTGCTAAAGCAGGGATGGATGTGGTGCTTCTAGACCGCGACGCGGCAGCAGCCGAAAAAGGCAAAGATTATTCCCGTAAGCTTGTAGAAACCGGCGTTAGCCGCAGCAAGGTAACAAAGGAAAAGGGCGAAGCGCTTCTGTCGCGCATTCACACCACATCGGATTATGCTGACCTTAAAGACTGCGACCTTATTATCGAAGCCGTGTTCGAGGCTGACGAAGTGAAGCGCGACGTAACGCAGAAAACCGAAGCCGTTATCGGCAAGGATGTGGTGTTCGCCAGTAACACCTCCACCCTGCCGATCACAGGCCTTGCCAAAAACTTCACCCGCCCGCACCAGTTTATCGGCATTCATTTCTTCTCGCCCGTTGATAAAATGCCGCTGGTTGAAATTATCATGGGTGAAAAAACAGACGACGAGACCCTTGCGCTTGCGCTTGATTATGTAAGCCAGATCAAGAAAACACCGATTGTGGTGAACGATAGTCGGGGCTTCTATACCAGCCGCTGTTTTGGCACTTATGTGTCAGAAGGGTACGCCATGGTGCAAGAAGGCGTCAAACCAGCGCTGATCGAAAATGTCGGCAAAATGAGCGGTATGCCGGTTGGCCCCTTGGCCGTGGGCGACGAAGTAGCGATCGACCTTGGCTACAAAATTGGTATCGCAACCAAAAAGGCGCTGGGCGACAAATATGTAGCCAGCCCCGCAGACGCTTTTGCTGAAAAAATGGTGGTGGAGCTGGAGCGTTTTGGCCGCAAAAACGGCAAGGGTGCCTATGTCTACCCCGAAGACGGCAGCAAAAAGCACCTGTGGCCAGAACTGTCTGACCATTTCCCCGTGGCCGCAAACCAACCCAGCGTGGATGAAGTACAGTCCCGCCTGCTGGTACGCCAAGCTGTTGAATGCGCCCGCTGCTTTGAAGAAGGCGTGTTGATTGATGCCTCCTCTGGCGATATCGGCGCTATCTTCGGCTGGGGTTTTGCACCGTGGACCGGCGGCCCGTTCAGCTTTATTGACACATACGGCGTTGCCAAATTTGTGGCGGAAGCAGACAGGCTGGCCCAAGCTTACGGACCGCGCTTTACCCCGCCCAAGTTGCTGCGCGATATGGCAGCCAAAGGCGAAACCTTTTACGGCAAAGGCGACACACGCGGGCGCCTCACCAAAGCCGCGTAGTAAAATTAAATACCTAGTAAAAGGCCGCACCTGTTCAGGCGCGGCCTTTTTCATGTTGCGAGTATGCTGACTCTGGCTTTATATGGGCTTTCATTTCCGGAACACTTTTAGGGGGATATCATGACAGACACACCAACATATGGTTTTGCAACACAGGCCGTGCACGCGGGCGCAGAACCAGACCCATCAACAGGTGCGCGCGTAACACCCATTTACCAAACCGCATCTTATGTTTTTGACAGTGTGGACCACGCGGCAAACCTGTTTGACCTAAAGGCGTTCGGCAACATTTATTCCCGCATTATGAACCCCACGGTTGATGCGCTTGAGAAACGTATTGCAGCCTTAGAGGGCGGCGTGGCGGCTGTTGGGGCATCATCCGGCCACGGGGCACAGTTACTTGCCATTCACCCCCTTATGGAGCCGGGCTGCAACATTGTGGCTGCCAACAAGCTATACGGCGGCACCATGAACCAGTTCGCGCACTCGTTTAAAAAAATGGGTTGGGGTGTCACCTTTGTTGACCCTGCTGACATTGAAGGTATTGCGGCTGCAATTGACGATAAAACCCGCGCTGTTTTCATTGAAAGTATTGCAAACCCCGGCGGCGTGGTGGTTGATATCGCCGCCATTGCAGATGCAGCGCACAAAGGCGGCGTACCGCTAATTGTGGATAACACGCTCGCAACCCCGTATCTGTGCCAGCCTATCAAGCACGGCGCCGATATTGTGGTACATTCCATGACCAAATTCCTCGGCGGGCACGGCACATCGCTGGGGGGTATTGTGGTAGATGCAGGCACGTTTAAATGGAAAGGCAACGCCAAATTCCCTGAGATCAGCGAGTCAAACCCCTGTTACCACGGCATGTGTTTTGCTGACACGTTTGACCCCTTTGCTTATGCGATCACCGTCAGGGTAATATCGCTGCGCGATCTTGGGCCGTGCCTTGCACCCATGAATGCGTTCCAGATTTTACAAGGAGTTGAAACCTTGCATCTGCGCATGCAGCGCCATGTGGAAAACACGCTGGCGGTTGCTAAATTTCTGCAAGGCCATGCAGCCGTTAGCTGGGTGAACTATGCGGGGTTGCCGGGCGATAAGGGCCATGCCCTCGCGCAGAAATATGCCCCCAAAGGAGCGGGCGCCGTGTTTACCTTTGGTTTAAAGGGCGGGTTCGAGGCTGGCGTAAAACTGGTGGAAAACACCAAACTGTTCTCGCATCTTGCAAACATCGGTGATGTCAGAAGCCTTATTATTCACCCGGCCTCTACCACCCACCGGCAGCTTTCTGACGAAGCAAAGGCAAAAGCGGGCGCTGGGCCAGATGTGGTGCGCCTCTCTGTGGGTATTGAGGATGCAGCCGACCTGATAGCAGACCTGAATAGTGCGCTTTCTCTCTAAGGCAGCAAACCGGTATGACCCTTAAAATAGATGAAAAATTTTCAAAACTGGGTCTGGAAACCCATATTGGCATACTGGACTTTGAAGTAGAAGTGGGGCCGTCTGGCCCCGCGCTCCTTGCCGCAATGGAAGACGGTGCCGAAACCCGCATGAACGAGCTATTGGGCGAAGCGGCCTCTACTGACCCGGTTATTGCTGGCGTCAGGGCGGCCTTCAAGTCGCTTGGTAAAGATCCGTCCCGCTACCGGCCATCGTCTGAGGCACTAACCCGCCGGGTGCTGTCTGGCAAAGCGCTGTATCATGTGAATAATGTGGTGGACAGCGGCAACCTTATTTCCCTTATGACCGGCCTTCCAATTGGCTGTTATGATGCTGCATGGATAAAAGGCCCCATTGAATTCAGGGTTGGTATGCCGGGCGAAACCTACGACGGTATTGGCCGCGGCGATGTAAACCTTGAAAACCTGCCTGTACTGGCAGACACCAGCGGCGCGTTTGGTAGCCCGTTTTCAGATAGTGGCCGCACGGCTGTAGGTGACCGCACCAAAAACCTGAAGTTTGTTATTTACGGGCTGAATGTTGATGTCGCGCATGTGGAGGCCGCCGCCGAAATGGCTGACATGATCATTAGCCGCTTCTGCGCACCAGACTAAAGCCCCTTCAGCCCTATTAGAACGCACCGAAGGTACGACCTACTGGTCAAGCCGGGTTTTTGACCAATATTAAGGTCAACCGTTTTGAAAGGATGCCCGATGCCACAATCAGCCCCCGTTTTGACGTTTGAAACCCTTGCTGTCAGCCTTGAGGGGAATATCGCCCATGTTGCGCTTAACCGCCCCGAACAATTGAATGCCATGAACGGCGATATGTTCCGGGAAATTGGCGAGGCTTTTAGGGCGCTGGATGCTATCCCCAGTGTTAGGGCCGTGGTGCTATCCGGCAACGGCAAGCTTTTTACCGCTGGCCTTGATTTGAAAGAAAGCGCCAGCCTGCTTGGCCAAGCCGAAGGAGACCCGGCACGGGTGCGCGAAAAATTACGGCGGCACATTCTTTTTTGGCAAGACTGCCTATCCACGCTTGAGGAATGCCGCGCCCCGGTGGTCGCTTGTGTGCACGGTGCCTGCCTTGGCGGCGGCATAGACCTTATTACCGCCGCTGATATGCGTATATGTACAGAAGACGCTTATTTCACCATTCAGGAAGTAAACGTTGGCATTGTCGCTGATGTTGGCACCCTGCAACGCATGCCGCATTTGCTGCCGCAAGGTATCCTGCGCGAACTGGCATACACCGGCCGCAAGTTCACCAGCGCTGAGGCGGATAAATATGGTTTTGTAAACAGTGTGCATGCTGACAAGGAAGCAGCACTTGCCGCCGCAACCGCGCTTGCCCACGCCATCGCTGCTAAAAGCCCGATGGCCGTAACCGGCACCAAGGCTATCATTAATCACTCACGCGATCATAGCTTGCGCGACGGGCTTGAGTATGTGGCCGCATGGAACAGCGGGCAACTACTTGGGGAAGATGTGGTAAAAGCTGCGACCGCCGCCCTCACCCGGCAGGAGGTAACCTTCGCTGACCTATTAGCCGCAGATGACTAAGGGTATTCCGGCGCATTTCTCTAAGGTCAGGATAATTTGACTTGCCCTAATGCCCTTTCATTGGCTAGCAAAGGAGGTTACTTTCGAACGGAGTAAGCCAATGCGCCTTTTAGCAGCCTTTTTAAGTTTGGCCTTTTTTACCTTTTCGCTACCCTTGCAGGCAGCAGAAAATAGCTTTTTGCCTGTCCTTAACAGCTATGTATCCATGAAGCTGCACCTTGATGACCGTAATGGACAAATGGTAGGCGCTGCATGGATACGGGTTAAAAACACCACGGACAGACCGCTTGTGGAAGTTCCCTTTATTTTAAACCCCGGTCTCCATGTAACCAAGGTTACAAATGGGGCTGGTGCTGCCCTAGGTTTTTCTGCAAACCTTAGCCCTGTTAGCGGCTATGCCGGGCTGCGTGCTACTGTTGGCACGGTCTCTTTAAGCGCCCCTGTTCCCGCAGGCAGCGAAGCAGAAATTGTTATTCAGTACCGCGGTATCCTAAGCCCGCTGGAAAGCGGCGGCATCCTTGGTGCAAAAGAAACCCTAAACCCTGACTTTACCATGATCCGCGCGGAAAGCTTCGGCTATCCAGTGATTGCTGCACCCACTAAAGCCAGCATTAATATGGCGATTAACCAGCCCCCTTATTACCAAACAGCGACACTTGAACTGCCATCCGGTTACAGTGTTGCAGGTAACCTAATAACCGACAGCCCCGCAGACGCTGCCAAAATAGATCTGAAAAGTGACACACCTGTCGCAGCTATGGTACTGCCTATAGGGCGCTTCACTAAAGAACAGCAAGGGGCCTTTCTCCTTGCCTCGCTTACCGGCAACACTGTAAACAGCACTGATGTGCTGGCAACAAACGCGCCGCTTGCTGCACAGCTTACCGACTGGTTAGGAACGCCCAAAACACCCTTGCAAATTAGTTTTGTGCCAGATGGCTACGGCACCTTTACAGAACCGGGCTTTATAATGCTGCCTGAAAACAGCGGCGGAAACACAGTAGTAGCCGCCGCCAGTGCAGACATGGTGAAAGCCGCCATTCCAGCCGCTTGGGGTATTTATCAAGGCGCGCCCGGCGCGTGGGATAACGGCCTCAACACAGTTCTTTTAATCCTGTTTGACGGCACCGAAGCGGTGGCCAGTGCAGAAGCGGCAGCCTTTAAAGCCGCACAGAACGCCGTGAACCTAAACACAACCCTTGGTAAAATGCCGGTCGGCGACTATCAAAACCCGGCAGATAAAGATGCCGTGGGCACGCTGTTTTTTTGGCTGCTGTATGACCGGCTGGGGCATGATGATTTTATGGCCTTTGCCCGCACACTGCGCACCGAACTGCCAAACAGCAATGCAGGCTATCTGATGCTGGCCGATGTAATCGCTGAAGTAAAAGCACCAAAGGCTGCACAAAAGCTTTCTGTAAACTGGCTTGAAAAAGGCAAGCTGGATAAAGATATAAAGAAAGCACAGAAGTTTGCAGATGTCAGCGAACGCTATTGAGGTGTCCTTAGTGTCAATTGATATTAAAATATGTGGCATACACGAGGCCGAACATGCCAAAGCCGCTGCTGCACACGGCGCTGCGTATGTAGGCTTTATCTTTTTTGCCAAATCACCCCGCAACCTGACATTAATGGAAGCCATGCGCCTTGCACCCAACCTACCCTCTGGCCCCAAGCGGGTTGGTGTGTTTGTGAATGCGGACATCCCTTTCATTAAAGCCCGGGTAGAAGCACTGACGCTTGACATGATACAGCTACACGGTAGTGAAAAACCAGCTGATGTAGCGCTGATTAAAGCTGAAACCGGTCTGCCGGTTATCAAAGCTCTGGCAGTTTCAGAGGAAAGTGACATCCAGAAAGCGGATACCTACAGCGGTATCGCCGACATGATCCTGTTTGACGCAAAGCCCCCAAAGGGCGCGGTACTGCCCGGCGGCAATGCTGTTTCGTTTCCGTGGGGCATTTTAAAAGGCAAAAACCTGCCTTATCCTTGGCTTATGGCAGGGGGCTTAACGCCTGAAAACGCAGCCGCAGCCATTGCAGCCAGCGGTGCCACGGCGCTTGATGTATCATCCGGTGTTGAAACTGAACCCGGAAAAAAATCATCAGAACTGATCAAAGCCTTTCTAACTGCCGTAAAAGGCGTTAAGGAAAGCACCAAATTAAAAACAGTGGAAATACCATGACGCTTAACAGCTATCGCACGGGGCCTGACGAAAAAGGCCATTTTGGCATTTACGGTGGCCGCTATGTATCAGAAACCCTGATGCCGCTGGTCCTTGACGTTGAGAAAGAATACCGCAAAGCAATTAAGGACCCCGCTTATATTGCAGAACTTGATTACCTGAACCGTGTTTATATTGGGCGGCCAAGCCCTCTGTATTATGCGGAGCGGCTAACCGAACACTTGGGCGGTGCCAAGGTATATTTCAAACGCGAAGAGCTGAACCACACCGGCGCGCACAAGATCAACCATGCAATCGGGCAGGTTCTCTTGGCAAAGCGCATGGGCAAAACCCGTGTGATTGCGGAAACAGGTGCAGGCCAGCACGGCGTTGCAACCGCGACAGTGGCAGCGCGCTTTGGCCTTAAATGCACAGTCTTTATGGGCGCTGTTGACATTGAACGCCAAAAACCCAACGTGTTCCGTATGAAGCTGCTTGGTGCCGAAGTGAAGCCTGTTACATCAGGTTCGGCCACGCTTAAAGATGCGATGAATGATGCGCTGCGCGACTGGGTTACTAACGTACACGACACGTTTTACATTATCGGCACCGTTGCAGGCCCCCACCCCTACCCCATGATGGTGCGCGATTTCCAAAGCATCATTGGCCGCGAGACCCGCGAACAGATACTGGAAGCAGAAGGCCGCCTGCCTGACAGCCTTATTGCCTGTGTTGGTGGTGGCTCTAACGCCATTGGTCTTTTCCACCCGTTCCTTGACGACCCCGATATTGATATTATCGCGGTTGAAGCAGCAGGCCACGGTGTAGATACAGACAAGCACGCAGCTTCTATTTCAGGCGGTACACCGGGGGTACTGCACGGTAACCGCACCTATTTGCTGCAAAATGCTGACGGCCAGATAACCGAAGCACATTCCATTTCCGCAGGACTTGATTACCCCGGCATTGGACCAGAGCATGTCTGGCTGCACGAAAATGGCCGCGTGAAATATGTATCAGCCACTGACAGTGAAGCGCTAGAAGCATTCCAGCTATGCTGTAAAACCGAGGGCATTATCCCGGCGCTTGAATCAAGCCATGCGCTCGCCGAGGTTATCAAGCGGGCACCGACTTTGCCAAAAGACCACCTGATGGTGATTAACCTCTCTGGGCGCGGCGACAAAGATATTTTCACGGTCGCCAGTGAACTGGGCGAGGAGCTGTAATATGAGCAGATTAAAAGCGTGTTTTGATGCCCTACGTGCTGAAAACCGGGCAGCTTTCATTGCCTACATTCAGGGCGGCGACCCAAACCACGATGTGTCGCTGGAAATTTTCAAAGGCCTTGCTGGTGCTGGCGCTGACATTATTGAGCTTGGCATGCCGTTTACAGACCCCGCCGCTGATGGCCCCGCGATCGACAAGGCGGCACAGCGCGCCCTGAAAGCTGGTGCTACCATGAAGCGAACGCTGCAAATGGTGCGGGATTTCAGAGCCGGTAATAACACCACACCCCTTGTGTTGATGGGCTATTTTAACCCGGTTTATGCCTACGGCATTGATACATTCTGTACCGATGCAGCAGCAGCCGGTGTTGATGGCCTGATTGTGGTTGACCTGCCACCAGAGGAAGACGAAGAACTGCGCCTGCCTGCAAATGCAGCAGGTATTGATATTATTCGCCTCGCCACGCCCACGTCTGACGACAAGCGCTTACCCGCCATTATAGATGGTGCCAGCGGCTTTGTTTATTATGTCGCTGTTGCGGGGGTCACTGGCGGCAAGTCTGCAACGGCAGATGATATCGGCGACGCTGTAAAACGTATTAAAGGCCACACAGACCTGCCGGTTGCGGTTGGTTTTGGTATTAGAACACCGGAGGCCGCAGCAGCTGTCGCAGCCCGCGCAGATGCGGCAGTTGTGGGTTCTGCAATCGTTGATTTGATTGCTGCCGCAACAGGTGAAGACGGATCAGTCAAGGCTAGTCTCGTACGTGAAGTGCTGGACTTTAGCCAAAAACTATCAGATGGTGTAAGACGCGGACGCGACTAAAAAAGGGACACAGTGCATGAGCTGGCTAACAAATTATGTCAAACCAAAACTGAGGAAAGTCCTTAACCCAAAGGACACACCGGATAATCTTTGGCACAAGTGTAAAAACTGTGGGCAAATGATTTTTCAAAAGGAGTTTGCCGCAAACCAGCATGTTTGTGCACACTGTGACCACCATGACCGCGTCGGGCCACTACAGCGTTTTGACAGCCTGTTTGATGATGCAGTTTATAGCCTACTGGACCTGCCAAAGGTTAAAATAGACCCACTCAAGTTTAAAGACACCAAGCGGTATACTGACCGGTTAAAGGCTGCGCGGTCTAGCACAGGCGATGACGATGCCATCAAGGTTGCCGTTGGCAAAATTGGCGGCCAGCAAACCGTGATCGCGGTGCAAAACTTCTTTTTCATGGGCGGCTCTATGGGCATGGCAGTGGGCGAAGGTATTATTACCGGTGCCCGTGAAGCCTTAAAGCTAAACGCCCCGTTTGTGATGTTCACAGCATCTGGCGGTGCACGCATGCAGGAAGGTATCCTGTCGCTTATGCAAATGCCGCGCACGACAGTGGCTATCCAGATGCTACGCGATGCTGGCCTGCCTTATGTCGTTGTGCTCACTGACCCCACAACGGGTGGTGTTTCTGCATCATACGCCATGCTCGGCGATGTACAAATTGCAGAGCCGGGTGCGATGATCGCTTTCTCTGGCCCACGCGTGATCGAGCAAACTATTCGTGAAAAGCTGCCTGAAGGGTTCCAGCAATCAGAATATCTTCTGGAGCACGGTATGGTAGATATGGTGACACACCGCCACGAACTGCCCGCAAAACTAGGTACTATTCTGCCTATCTTAATGGCGGGAAAAGCGCATAAAGCAGCGGCAGAATAAGCCCCTTTCGGATCACATTATGATGCCAGGTGCCAACAGCACGCCCATAAATACCAGCGCAAGCGACGCCGTTCTTGCGCGGTTGATGGATTTGCACCCAAAAAAGATCGACCTTTCACTCGACCGCATGCACAGCATTTTAAAGGCACTTGGTAACCCGGAGAAAAAACTACCCCCGGTTATCCATGTTGCTGGCACAAACGGCAAAGGCTCTGTTGTTGCAACACTTACCGCTATGGCCGAGGCCGCTGGCCACCGCGTGCATGTTTACACATCGCCCCATTTAGTACGCTTTGCCGAGCGTATTCGGGTTGCAGGCAAGCTTATAGATGAAGCCGACCTAACCGAGCTGATGGAACGCTGTGAAACCGCCGCCGCAGGCCAGCCCATTACCTTTTTTGAAATTACCACCGCTGCGGCTTTCCTTGCCTTTTCTGAAACGCCCGCCGACCTTTGTATTTTAGAAGTTGGCCTCGGTGGACGGCTAGACGCCACCAACGTGATAGACAAGCCTGCCGCCACCTGCATCACCCCTGTTAGCATGGACCACGAACAATTTCTGGGGAACACGCTTGAAGCAATTGCCGCTGAAAAAGCCGGTATTATTAAAAAAAATGTACCCCTGATTGTTGGCCCGCAGAAAAAAGCGGCCCATACCGTAATCGCTAAAATTGCGGCTGATCACGGCGTAATGCCACATTATTATAATGAGGCGTTTCACGCAGAAAAAAAGCCTGCGAGCGATGGCTTTCTCTATGAAGACTGGAAGTCTGTTCTTGAGCTACCGCACCCAAGCCTTGTGGGCGACCACCAGATCATGAATGCGGCAACAGCCATTGCGGTTGCCCACGCACAGAAAGCGGTGCAAATACCAGAAGCTGCCATCAAAGCCGGGCTTGGCTGGGTACGCTGGCCTGCACGTCTGCAAAACCTGGCGGGTAGTAACCTGCATGATATGCTGCCAGACGGGTCTGAACTATGGCTCGATGGTGGCCACAACCCGGCAGCAGGCCTTGTTATCCGCGAATTTCTGAAAAATTTTGACCCCGCAGAGCATTCTATTACGCTTATTCTTGGCATGCTGAATACCAAAGATGCCAGCGGATACCTGCAACCCCTTGCTGGCATTATAAACCGTGTGATTGCGGTGGGTATACCGGGCGAAGAAAATGCCGCAAACCCCGCAACGCTTGCGGGTTCAGCAACAGACATCGGCATCAGCGGCGTGATAGGGAAAGACTTCAAATCAGCCCTTGAAATGGTGGCCACCACAGCAAAAACCGGCCACAAACCACTGGTGCTTATTGGGGGGTCGCTTTATCTTGCTGGGCAGGTGTTGCGCGCAGCAGAATTATACCCAACCTAAACGTTCAAAACGCATCACACATAAAAAGAGCGCCTCCATCAGAAACGCTCCCTTACTATTCTAATATGCCATGCACCCCTTAAAGGGCGCCATCAATCCATGCTGCAAGCTGTGCTTTTGGTTTTGCACCCATGGCTGTTGCAACGGCTTCACCGTCTTTAAACATCAGCATTGTTGGGATAGACCGCACACCAAAGCTCATGGGCGTTTCAGGGTTTTCGTCGATATCCATTTTCACGATAATCACATCATCGCGTTCGTTTGAAATATCTTCAAGAACCGGGCCAATCATTTTACACGGGCCACACCACTGCGCCCAAAAATCAACCAGAACAGGCTTGTCGGATTTTAGAACAACACTTTCAAAGTCTGCGTCCGTTACACTAATTGTCGCCATTTTATACTCTCTTTCCTTCAATGCCGCCGGGTTACCCTTAACCAAGGGGCGCTTTATACTTTTACTGATACCGACTTCGGCTGGCATCATAGCCTTGTTACCTAAAGTAGGTAGCCGCCCCTCCGTGGTCAAGGCCTAGTGAAGCCTGCAGTAAAGGAATTTATCGATTTTACAGATAGCCTTTCTCAATGAGTGCTTGTTCCATTAGGTCTTTTGGCACTTCCATAAGCCGGGCCGCATCTGTCCACAGGAAAGCAGCCCGCACCCTGCGGCCGGGATACACACCCTCAAGCGCCCGCACATAAAGCCCGATTTGCCGCAAATATACTGGCGCGGTACCCGCTACAGCAAGTGGTGGGGGGCGATTGGTTTTATAATCTACAATCAGCACTTCCTTGTCTGTTACCACCAGCCTATCTACCTGCCCGGCAATAGCAGTACCAGAGACAATACCCGCAATAGGTACCTCAGCCCTGCTGCCCACACCAAAGAGCGGGCTAAAGGCCGGGTCGTTCAGCAGCTTTTCAACCTCTAGCCACAAAGCGGTGCGGGCCTCATCCACAAGTTCCGGGGCACGGCGCGCTAGATAGCGCATAGCAGCCGCCTGCCGCATCTCTACCGCAAGATCCGGTAAATGCTCCAGAAGTGCATGAATATAAATACCACGGGCAAAACGGCGCTTGTCATTCCTCACAAGCGGGCTGGTTACAGCGGGTTCTTCCTCAGGGCGCGATGGCGCGACCGGGCGCGGGGGCAAGGGTTCTTCTGGCATAATTTTAAAAAGCCAGTCAGGTGCCGCTTCTTCTGGCGCGGTAACTGCATCCGTTTTATCAACAACCGCTGCCTCAGTTTGCGGCACTTCAAACCGTATGCCTTCACGGCCTGCACCCAAAATAACCGGGTTTGAGGCCAGCTTTTCAAACCCTGCTTTCAAGGCACTATACCAGCAATCTTCCGAAGGATCTGTTTTACCGCGCCAACCAGCAATATAAAGCCTGTCTTCGGCCCGTGTCAGCGCAACATACAACAGCCGTCTATATTCAGCCAGTTGCCGCTCTTTAACCTCGGCCTTCATGGTTTCCACCACATCAAGGCCTGCGGCGGGCGATGTCCAGAAAGGCAGCGGCGGCATGCCAGCCACAGCACTTGCAAGCGACAATATACGGTTTTCCCGCTTGGAATCCGGCAAGGCAACCAGATCAGACGACAGGAACACTATAGGGGCCTGCAAGCCCTTGGCGCTGTGCACGGTCATAATGCGTATCTGGTTACCAGCTGCCTCTAGGTCGCGCTTTATCTGCAAGCCGCCGCTTTCCACACTATGCAAAAAGCCCTGCATAGTCGCGGCACCTTTCAGTTCAAACCGCAGTGCCTCTTCCAGCAGTTCATCAACCGGGTCATGAATTTCTGCCCCAAGGCGCGCCACCAGCTTTTTGCGGCCGCCAAGGTCCGTTAGCACTTTGGTAAAAAACTCAAACGGGGTTTTCAAATCAACACTGCTTGCCATCTGCGACAGGAACGCCGCCGGGCCAGAAAACTGTGGTTCATGTTTGCGGCGCAGTAACGCCTGCCACAAGTTACCTTTCCGCCCGTGCGCAAGCGTGAACAATGCTTCATCGCCCAGCCCGACAAAAGGCCCCTTCAGCACCGTTGCAAGGGTTAGGTCATCTGACGGTAGCAAGGCAAAATGCGCAAGCGCGATCAGGTCCATCACTGCCAGCTCTTCTGTCAGCTTCATTCGGTCACGGCCAGCAACAGGAATGCCAAGCACTTTAAAAGCCCGTACCAGATGGTCAACAAAACCGGTTCTGTGCCGCACCAGCACCAGAATATCACCCGCTTTCACGCCTCGGCCTTTAGACGGCAAGGGTTCGCCGTCCCTGATCATGGCCTCAATACGGCGGGCAATGCGCCATGCGGCGCGTTCTTCTGCATCATCCGCACTTTCCTGCACCAGCGGCAAGGCCCATTCAGGGGTATCTTCTGTTGATCTGTCAATCGGCACTTCAAGCGGCCACAATTCTACAAGCCCCGCTTGCCCTTGCCGGATAAAATCATGCTGCACCGTTTCGCCAGATGCCGTTAGGCCAATGGCCGCACGCGCATCAGGCGTAAACACAGCATCCACAAGCCCGAGAACCGCTGCCCCAGACCGAAACGACAGATTAAGGGGCACTGCCTCTGCTGGGGCGCCAGCTTCTGTCGCACGTTTGAATATTTTTTTCTGAGCGCGGATAAACTCTTTTGGGTCTGCGCGCTGGAACGAGAAAATAGACTGTTTTGCATCACCGACCGCAAACACAGTACGCTGGGTATCGCGGGCACTTTCACCAGCATAAAATTCTGATGACAGGCTTTCCACCACCTGCCACTGGTCACTGTTGGTATCCTGCGCTTCATCCACCAAAATATGGTCAATTGCGGCGTCCAGTTTAAACAGGATCCATGCCGCATTTTCCTCAGCATGAAACAATTGCCGTGTTTTCTGGATCATATCTTCGAAATCAACAAGGCCGCGCTCATGCTTCATCGCCTTGTACCGGTTTATCAGCGTTAGGCCCAACTGTAGCAGGCATGCAGTAGCATGAGCCGCCCTTATGCGCAGCATACGATCAGCAAGCCACACCAACCGGCTTTGCTCTTTTTCAATGATGTCAGCAAGGGCCGGGTCTGCCTCCAGCACTTTTTTAGTGGCAACCACTTTGCGCGGGGTGTTTTCCTGTGTCAGGAAAACTGCCATATAGCCATCAAGCGCCGCAAGCCGCTGTTGGTCATCCCCCGCTGTAAAGTGGTTAAGTATATCTGCCCGTCCACTGTCGGCGGCAGACCCTTTAGGCAAGGTAGCTGCCAGACTGCGAATACCGGCAACATCAAAAGCACTATCCGCTATAGCTGCTGTGCGAAGCTGTTCTTCTGTCTGGCCGGGTGTTACACCAAGTGCCTGATAGAGCGCCGCCGCAATCCCAAGTTCGCCGTATGCTTTTTGGGCACGGTTAATGGACGGTGCCTCAAACAGCAACCGGTCGATCAATTCATCAAATGTGGATTCCGTTACCAGCCGGGCAACAACTGCAAGCGCTTCGGCAAGCCCCTTCATACCTTGTTTGCGGGTTGAGGCTAAAATCTGGTCGCGGGCGCTTGCAAGCAGATCGCGGGCTTCGCTTTCATCCACGCCTTCAAAACCCGGTGTCATGTTTGCCTCAAGCGGAAAACGCCCCAAAAGCGCCTGACAGAAGCTGTGAAAAGTCTGAATTTGCAGGCCGGGGGAGAGGTCAATAATTTCTGCAAACAATGACCTAGCGCGGTCCAGCATTACCTCGTCCGGCATTTCATCCGTTCGACGGCTTATCTCGGCGGCGAGCATGTCATCCGGCATCAAGGCCCAGCGGCCAAGCTCGGCAAAAATGCGGTTTTTCATTTCAGCCGCTGCGGCCTTCGTGAAGGTTAGGCATACAATGTTTGATGGCTTGGTGCCTGTTAGCATCAGCCGCAGTACCCGCGCCGTTAGAACGTGGGTTTTACCGGTACCTGCCGACGCGCCCACCCATGCTGTAAGCGCCGGGTGAGTGGCATGGGCCTGCGCCGGGGTCATACGGGGTTTTGCCATTAGCTTTCGCCCCCTTCAAACGGGTCTTTACCGCCGCGCCATTCCTTAACCCGCGCCAGATGGTCATAGGTGCCGTATCCAGCCTCACTCGGTAGCGGGTTCGAAAGATAGGGCGTTGTTTCACGTGAAAACGCGTCTATCAAGCGCGCCAAACCCTCTGCCGCTGCCTGTACAGAATGGTCGATATCCTTAATAGGGCGTTTCTGCTCCTGCACCGGGGTGCCACCAGAAAGCTTCCAGAACACAAGATCAGACACTGCTTTTGCGGGCACACCCTTAAAGCCACCGCTTTCTGCGATCCATGCCTCTAGGGGGAGCTGCGGCGCATAACCCGCTGCAATGGTTTTAGCACTGGGAACGCCGCCCGTTTTATAATCAATAACCGCAAGTGTATCCGCCCGCGTATCAACATCAATACGGTCAGCTATAGCAAAAACGGTAAAATCTGTCCCCGGTACCGACCGTTCGCCGTAAACCTCAATCGCGGCAACGGCATACGCCTGCATGCGTTCTTCTTCATGGGCGACAAACCATTCTGCAATTTGCATAAAACGCGGCCACCAAAAAGCATAAACCGCTGGCTGATTAAGAACAGGCTCAAATACACGGTGGCCAATAGCAATAAGACGCTGTAGCCCTTCCTGCTGAAAACGCGGCCCCGGTTCTTTGAGGAAACATTCCAACGCCTCGTGCAACAGCACGCCTTTTTTGGCAGCATTGGGCCTGTCGTCAACCGGGTCCAGCTCGTAAAGGTTCAGTATTTTTTTGGCATACAGGCCGTATGGGTCCCGCATCCAGTTTTCAACCTGTGTCACGGAAAGCCGCTTTGGTCGGGCATCCAGCGGCGGCTTTGGTGCGGGCGGCGCAGATGGCACAGTGTGCGGCACATGTGCCAGCTGTTCAGCCCACCTGTGGTAGCGTGCAGCAAGCGGTACAGAACGGCCGGAAAGCGCCTCAATCCGGTACCACCAGCGGCTTGGTACTGTCGGCGAACCATCGACTTTTTCGGCACGTGTCAAATACACTGTGCCACCAGAGGCTGCCTGCACAAAATCGTGAGCAGATTGGCCAATCCGGCGGGTGAGCGGCGGCAGGCCAAAGGCTTGTCTCATGCTCTGGTTCATCCACGGGTCAGGCTGCATTTCTGTAGGCCACACCCCTTCATTAAGGCCGCCAAGGATCATCACATCAGCGCGCTGCAAACGGGCCTCGAGCGGCCCCCAAATGCTGAGGCGCGGGTGCCGCCGCCATACTGGGCGCACCATAACACCCGCCAGCATTTCGGCAAACAGCGGCGCATAGCCTTCTGCACTGGCCGCAGGAACAGAGCCTGTTTCCGCTACAAGCGCGGAAATAGCATCCGCAAGCGCCTGCCCGGCTTCGCCTTGCCACAAAACGTGTTCGCCGCTTGCCTCTATGGTTTTTGCTAACTCTTCTGCCACCAGAATATGCTGGTTCAATAACTCGGCAAGGCTGGTTTCCAGCGATAGTGACCCCGCAAACGGAGCAAAAACTTTTTCCAGCTCCGTAAGGATAGCAAGATCAGCACCTGTAAAGGGGGCATTGCTATCAGCAGCCACTTCTGCAGCTCGG
Organism: Kordiimonas pumila; assembly: GCF_015240255.1. Taxonomy (NCBI): domain Bacteria; kingdom Pseudomonadati; phylum Pseudomonadota; class Alphaproteobacteria; order Kordiimonadales; family Kordiimonadaceae; genus Kordiimonas; species Kordiimonas pumila. The sequence continues at coordinate 846,976 of NZ_CP061205.1, read as the reverse complement.
TCAAGAAGGCCGCCAAGGCCACCCGCTGGCCTCACACCCCGCAGTACATATTTGTCAAGCCGCCTGAGCATTTCCAGAAACTCTGCCCGCGTACTACCAAACGACACCAGGGGGTGCTGCAACAGGGCAAGCAAGGCAACTGGTGCAAAATCAGCAACAGCCGCATCAGCAATAAGCGCAAATAGTCGCCCCGGCACTGTGTTTAAAACCCTGTCACCGCCGGAATCGTCAATCTCAATCTGCCACCGACCAAGGCTAGCCCGCACATGCCGCGCAAGCTGCCTGTCAGGTGTTACAAGCGCCGCTGTTTTGCCCGGTGTTTCCAGTACCTCGCGCATCAGAACAGCAATAGCGTCAGCCTCTTCCCGGCGCGTAGGTGTTACGATGGACCGCACACCCGCAAACAGTTCACTGTCTGGTATATCCACATACGGCATAGTACGCCATGCTGGTGTTAAAGCGGCGGGCAACAGGGCATCTCTGAAAAACATGGTTCTGGAGCCTGTATTGCCGCCCACAGGCCACGGGGCTACTTCGTGCCGACTTGCCCCCATTTCAAGCAGCAGGTTTTTCATTGCCGTTTGCGGATGCGATGATTTCAGCGGATGCGCAGGGTCTATTGCATCCCAGATATCATCTGTCATGCCGCAGTCAAAGCCCGGTAAAACAACCATGCCCTCGGGCAACCGCGCCACCACAGACAGCAGCCTTGCTGTTGCTGGAATGGAGCCTGTTGACCCCGCCGCAATGATTGGCCCTTTCGGGGGGGTATTTTGCCATGCATCCGCAAGCACCGCGAGCATTTGATCGCGGTATTGCACCGGATTAGACGCGCCTTCTGCGGCCAGCACAGCAGGCCATGTTTCTGTTACAATCTTGAGAAACTCAAGGGTAATTTCCCAGTGCTGCGCCAAGTTTTCCGGTACTAGGTCAGCAAGTTTTTCATATGGCAGGCCTTCGGTATCGACCTGATCCATAAGCTTTGCAAGGTCTGCCGCCAAACGCCATGACTGTGCCGGGGACGGAGTTTCATGCCCGCCGCCCGCACCTTGCCACTTCATCACAAGTTGCATCAATAATGCCTGCCGTCGCTCGGCCGCAATCGGCGGTAAAAATGTTGAAGGATCAAGACCCAAGCCCACACCCAAAAAGCTAATGTCATCATCTTCGACATCCCCTATGGGCCGCATAACCGGCAGTAGGGTTGTTTTATGTTCCAGTATCCTTAAAAAGGCTTCCTGCAAGGATCGCTGCGCACGCCTGTTTGGTAGTAACACTGTCATGCCAGCGAGTGCCAATGCATCGCCTTTTGCCATTTCAAGCAACCCTGCTGCCAAGCTGTCTACAAAAGAGTGGTTTGGGTCAATGGTATATATACGGGGGCCAACCATGCTTACTGTACCCCCAAGGCTGTTAGTTTTGCCTCAGCTTCATGAATGGCTGCCACAGTACCCACATGCATCCAGTGCCCCTCAATAACAGTGCCAAAAAGACGGCCTGCAGCGGCGGCTTTTCTAAAGAGCTCAACATTAGACCATGCGCCCTCTGGGCTACCGTCATACTGGGCTGGTTTGATAACCTGTACACCCGCAAAAACATAAGGGGCGCTTAGAGCTTCCCCCCTAAAGGACAAAGGAAATGCATCCTTTGTGAAAGCACCCGTAAAATCACCTGCACCGTCATAACCAAGCGCTTCTGAAACAGGGGCAAGCAATAAAAGAATATCCATTTTTTCAGGGTCAAATAGCGCAGCCATACGGTCTAGACTGGAGGTGCTGTTATCCACCCAAAGCGCATCGCCGTTAATGACAAAAAACGGCAAGGTGCCAAGTAACGGCAAGGCTTTTTTCACCCCGCCCCCGGTTTCCAGCAAGGCTGCACGCTCATCAGACACTTGCACATACCGGGTTTCTATTTCCGGCTGTAAGTGCGCTTCCATCATATCCGGCAAATGATGTATGTTAACGACAACGGACATAACCTTCGCTTCTTTCAAGCGGTCTAAAATACGGTCGAGCAGCGCCCGCCCAGCAACCGGCACAAGCGGTTTTGGCATCTGGCTTGAAAGCGCCCCCATACGGGTGCCTTTGCCTGCCGCCAATATTATAGCCTTACGCGCTTTCATAAAAACCCGCCTTTAAGGATTTGGTGCCAGCGCTCTTCATTGCCGCTGAAGGTAACAAGTCGTGCTTCATCTATACCAACTGGGGCGCCCTCAGGCTGCTTCAAGGACAGCACCAAAGCGTTATCCCACCACTCAGCAGGCATTCTATCAGGCCATTCAACCAGCAAAATGCTATCACCTCGCTCATCATCAAGGCCCAGATCATAAACCTCGTCAGGGTCTTTAATCCGGTACAGATCTGTATGAAAAACACTGCATAACGGCACATCATACAGTTGCACCAGCGTGAATGTTGGGCTTGGCACCTCTGCTTCTGGATTATCAAGCAAAGCCCGAATAAAAGCACGCGCAAAGGTGCTTTTCCCCGCACCTAAATCACCGTTAAGGGCAAACAAATCCCCAGCCTTGGCGGCAGATGCGATGGCAGCAGCAAGCTTTTCAGTTTCTGCCTGATTAGAGCATTTTTTTTCCAACAGAATATACCTGATACATACTATACTTTTTGAACCCGGGGTAGAACACAGCTTAAAACAAGACCTTCTGCGTCCAGCGGTTCAAGCCTGATCTCCCCTTGATGCATTTTAATAATGCTGCGCGCAAGCGAAAGGTCAAGACCGGTGGCCCGCCTTCCACCCGGCGAGGCACCCATTTCAAACGTTTCAATCAAACGGTCTCGCTCAACCGCAACCATGCCTGAAAACTGGTTCCCAACAGACACTGACACACTGTCGTTTGTTGACGATAGTTTGACAAACACTTCACCCCCGTATCTGGCAAAATTCAGCATGGAAGAAACCATATTATAAAAAGTCTGCTTCAAACGCAGTTCATCTGCCATAATATGGCCCACCGTATCAGGACAATCGAGTGTTAGGGCAATGTTTACTTTACGAGCCAGTTCCTGCACCAGATCAGCAGCCTCTTTCATAGCATCTCTTACATCAACCTCTATGAAATCGAGGGAAACTTCACCGGCTTCAATAACCGCCAGATCCAGCACATCGGAGATCAGCTTTTTAAGCTGGTCGGCGGCACTGAGAATATTTTTAATATAGCTTTGTTGCTGGTCCGTCATATCCCCAAAAATACGCTGATCAAGCATCTCTGCAAAACCCATAATAGAATTGAGCGGCGTTCTAAGTTCGTATGACATGCTCATAATAAATTCACTTTTAAGCCTGTCCGCCGCCTCAAGCGCACTGGAACGCTCGCGCAGTGCCTGCTCAACCTTGAAGGTATCTGTAATATCAGTTTGCGTTAACATTATGCCGCCGTCCGGCATTGGCACCAGTGCACAATCAAGTACCGGCCCCAAACGCTGTTTTATACGGCCCGTTGCATGCTTTCGTTCTGCCACAAGGCTTGAAAGCTCTGCCAAAAAACCAGTCTGGCTATGCTCAACAATCTGTTTTTCAATAACCCGCTCAACAAAAGAAGAGAGGTGCATGTCCCCTTTGAGATCTGCTTCTGCAAGCCCCCACATTTCACTGAAGGCCGGATTTGAAAACTGTAAAAGGCCATTCGAGCCAAACACCGCAATGCCTTCACGCATGCTATCGAGCGTTTCCTGCTGCACGGCAATAAGCGTGTTATAAGAGCGCTCCAGTGCTAAACTATCTGTCACATCTTCAAACAGGATCAAGAGACCACCCAGCGGATGGGGCTGGGTAACAACTCGGTGTGCACTGCCATCCGGCAAATGCCACATTTCCTCAAATGGTTCCAAAAGCGTAGTATACTGCCGTAGAATATTCACTTTCCATTGCAGAAAATTAACCTGCTCTGGCAGGCGTCTTTTATCCCGCATGGCATCTAATAACTCACTATGCGAAATTTCAGAGGACAGTATATCTTCGCTAACATGGCTGAGGCGTGCAAAGGCGCTATTGTAGAACCTGAGCGTTTGGCCGGGCCCAAAAATAGCAACCGGACTTCTCAGCCTGTTCAATGTTTCAGACTGCGATTCCAACACGCGTGAAAGCTCAGATAGCGCCTCTTCTTCCCCCGTTACATCTACCGCAATAGAGAGGACATGCCCTTCTGCATCAAGTGGTGTTTTTGTAACCGCAAAAGCCCTTCTTTGCCCCGCAATCACACCAAAGCGGCGTTCGCGAACAGAGTGGCCAGTTTCCCGCGCCTTCTGCAAGGATGCATATTTACCCCTGTCAAACAGCTCCAGCCCTTTATCTAACACATCCTCAGCCGATATACCGTCAACAGCCTCAACATAAGATTCATTCACTTCTACAAGGCTATTATCTGCCCCCCTGACCCACACAGGATAAGGCAAGCTGTTAAAAGCCCGTGTTAAATCTTTCAAGCGCAGCTCAAGCGCCCTTACCCCCCGACGTTTTTTAATGCCTGGGTTTTCCAGTGCTTCTTCAAGCCACATAATAGCATACGGCCACCGCATCTCCTTTGAGGGAAGCCACTGTATATCGATAATTAAACGCGCCTTGTTACGGCCCCGGTCAATCACCAGAGGGCTGGGCACATAACAGCCTGTTTCCAAACCATCCCGAATAACCTGTATCGTTTCTTCAGGCAAACCTTTGCCCGATGTGGAAGATGCCAGGTCATCAAGATTGGTTATTTTTTCAGGGACACCCAAAAGTGAAAAGGCCCCAGCATCTGCCTGCACCCGGCCATCTGGCCACAACCATATGGGATAGCGATGATCGGTTTTGATCATGCTGTCCAGAAAATCTGCCAGATCCTGAAGCGACTGTGCCCGATCATTCATGCGCCCTGCACGCCAAAAAGCGTATAGACTGACGCCGAACCATGTCAGCAGCACTGCAAAAAGAACAGCCATTGCTGTCACAGTTAAGCCGCTTGCAAATTCCATGGTGATATATCTCTCCCTCAAGCTGCACAGATAGCCTGAAGGAGAGTAGCCTTCTTAATGCGCCAGAACAAGCCGGTGATTAAGAGCTTTTTACTAAAGGCCGAATTCAGCCTTTAATGCAGCAACCAGATCTGTACGTTCCCACGAGAAACCACCATCGGCAGTCGATGTGCGACCAAAGTGCCCATAAGCTGCCGTACGGGCATAAATAGGCCTGTTCAGGCTTAGATGTTCCCGAATACCGCGTGGGCTAAGATTTACCAGTTCCTGCAAAACTTTGGAAAGCTTGTGAGGGTCAATGCCCATTTCATTTTTCCAAAGATCAACATACACAGCAAGCGGCTTTGAAACACCGATCGCATAAGCAAGCTGAATGGTGCAATTGCTGGAAAGGCCTGCCGCCACAACATTTTTAGCAAGATAGCGGGATGCATAGGCCGCTGACCGGTCAACCTTGGTTGGGTCTTTACCAGAAAAAGCACCCCCCCCGTGCGGGGCTGCACCGCCGTATGTATCAACAATGATTTTACGACCTGTGAGGCCTGCGTCACCGTCCGGGCCGCCAATCACAAAATTGCCCGTTGGGTTTACATAAAAATCGTCTTCCGGGCACATCCAGCCTTCTGGCAACACTTTCTCAACATGCGCACGCACCTGTTCGCGCAGGTCTGATTGCAGTACATTTGCTTTATGCTGTGTAGACACCACAATGGTGGTAGCACCCACAGGCTTACCATCAACATATTTCAATGTTACCTGGCTTTTGCTATCAGGCTCAAACGGCGAATTCGCATCAGCATGCCGCGCTGCCGAAATTGACCGCAGAATACGGTGTGACAGATCAATAGGGGCAGGCATCAGGCTTTCCGTTTCGCTTGTGGCATACCCAAACATAATGCCTTGGTCACCCGCGCCTTCATCTTTATTACCAGATGCATCCACGCCCATCGCAATATCGGCTGATTGCTCGTGCAGATAATTTGAAAGTTCCGCTGTTTTCCAGTGAAAACCTTCTTGCTCGTAGCCAATTTCCTTAACCGCGTCGCGCACCACTGCTTCAATATCATCAGGCTTGATGCTTTCTGGCCCACGTACTTCACCGGCCAAAACAATGCGGTTAGTGGTAACCAGCGTCTCTGCAGCAACCCGCGCATCAGGCTGGGCACCAAGATATAGATCAACAATACCGTCTGAAATACGGTCTGCTACCTTGTCTGGGTGGCCTTCTGAAACAGATTCACTTGTAAAAACATAGTCGCTCATGGAGTCTCTCCCCCTTTAAATCTTTCGCCTGATGAAACCTGCCCTAGTAACGGTAATGATCCGGCTTGAAGGGGCCTGTTTGTTTAAGGCCAAGGTACTTTGCTTGGTCTGCTGTCAGGGTTGTAAGTTTTGCGCCCAGTTTACCAAGGTGCAGAGCCGCAACTTTTTCATCAAGGTGCTTTGGCAGAACATAAACATCAAGCCCGTATTTATCCGCGTTGTTCCATAGCTCCATTTGAGCCAAAACCTGATTGGTAAAGCTTGCTGACATCACAAAACTTGGGTGGCCTGTTGCACAGCCAAGGTTCACAAGGCGGCCTTTGGCGAGCACAATAAGGCGTTTGCCATCAGGGAACACAACTTCATCTACCTGTGGCTTTACTTCTTCCCATGTATAGTTCTTGAGGCTTGCAATCTGGATTTCACTGTCAAAGTGACCAATGTTACAAACAATGGCACGGTCTTTCATCGCCCGCATGTGATCAAGGGTAATGACATCCTTGTTGCCGGTCGCCGTGACGAAAATATCACCAATAGCAGCCGCATCATCCAAAGTGGTAACCTCGTAGCCTTCCATTGCCGCCTGCAAAGCACAGATCGGATCAATTTCCGTAACCAACACACGAGCACCCTGACTTCTGAGAGACTCAGCCGAGCCTTTACCCACATCACCGTAGCCTGCAACAACGCAAATTTTACCAGCGATCATAACATCTGTAGCGCGCTTCACACCGTCCACAAGGCTTTCACGACAACCATAAAGGTTATCAAATTTCGATTTGGTCACGCTGTCATTCACATTGATGGCAGGTACCAGAAGGCGGCCTTCTTTTGCCATTTCATAAAGACGCATAACGCCCGTTGTGGTTTCTTCAGAAATCCCTTTAACGTCTTTCATCAGCTCGGGGTAATCATCGTGCATAATCTGGGTCAGATCACCGCCGTCATCGAGAATAATGTTAGGGGTCCAGCCATCAGGGCCCTTAACCGTTTGGTGAATACACCATTCTGCTTCTTCTTCTGTTTCACCCTTCCAGGCAAAAACAGGAACGCCTGTTTCGGCAATAGCAGCAGCAGCCTGATCCTGAGTCGAAAAGATATTACAGCTGGACCAGCGCACCGTTGCACCAAGCGCAGTCAGCGTTTCAATCAGAACGGCAGTCTGGATTGTCATATGAAGACAGCCAGCAATACGTGCGCCTTTTAGTGGCTGTGCGGCGCCAAACTCTTCCCGCAGAGCCATAAGACCCGGCATTTCTGTTTCAGCAATGTTGATTTCCTTACGGCCCCAAGCAGCAAGGGAAATGTCGGCTACTTTATAGTCTGTCATGACAGCTCCTGCATCGTCCTAAATTACTTTTGACGTTATATAGCAGGAAACTTAATAAAAGATAAAGAATTCTTTATATAAATTTAACCTAATATTCAATTGCGCTTAGAGGGTGCATTTACTCATCTTCCCCGAACAGGGTCTCTACAAGATTTTCCAAGGCTTTTACTGCTACATCAGCATCAGACCCACTCGCCGATATCATGATGGTATCGCCTTTTGCGGCCCCTAGCATCATTAAACCCATAATAGAGGTGCCAACCACGGACATACCATCTTTAGCAACCTCCACGGTCGAATCGTACGTACTAGCTTCCCGTGCAAACCGGGCAGAAGCGCGTGCATGCAGCCCGCGCCTGTTTGCTATTGTAACTTCACGTGATGTCATATCGCTAGCCATAGCCCCGTGCCTATGCGCCCAAAACCTGGCTGGCCACATTGATATATTTAATACCAGCCTCTTTTGCGGCTTCTACAGCAGTTGCCAGATCAGAGCCACGACGCACACTGGAAAGTTTTATCAGCATGGGCAAGTTAATACCCGCGATCACTTCTACTCTCCCTTTTTCAAGCAGAGATATAGCAAGATTAGATGGTGTCCCGCCAAACATGTCTGTCAGCAAAACAACGCCGTGACCACTGTCCACTTCTTTCACTGCATCCATAATATCCTTGCGGCGGCGCTCCATATCATCATCGGGGCCAATACAAATAGCACGCAGTTGTTCTTGCGCACCCACCACATGCTCGGTTGCAGAAACAAATTCATCTGCCAGCCTGCCATGCGTCACCACAACCATGCCTATCACCTGAGTATCATCAGCCATGTAAACTCCGTATTACCTTAATTCATCACCGGAAAGTTCCCGGTGATAGAGATTAACCGTCAAATCGTCCATACTGTTGCGCGCTGCCAGTTCTTCGGCCACAGCAACCGAACGATGCCTGCCCCCCGTGCATCCAAAAGCAATTGTCAAATAAGACTTACCCTCGTCGCGGTACCGCGGCAACAAAAACAAGAGCAAGTCATCAACCTTCTTAATAAAATCGCCAAACCCTTCATCAGCTCTTACAAAATTTGCAATCTGTTTTTCACGCCCTGTCATGGGGCGAAGATCATCATCATAATGTGGGTTTCTAAGAAATCGTACATCAAAAACCATATCTGCGTCACGGGGCACACCGTGCGCAAAACCAAACGACATAAATGTAACAATCAGTTTAGACGGCGCATAACTGGTAAACCGTCGCCGCACTATTCGCCGGGTTTCTGCGGCTGTTCTGGTTGTTGTGTCCAGAATACCATCTATATGCTCGCGAACAGGAATCATAATATCGCGTTCCTGTTTGATCGCAGCACGCAGTAACTGTGTATCCCCAAGTGGGTGGGGGCGTCTGGTCTCGGAGAACCGCTTCATCAACACATCATCTGACGCATCCATAAACAGAACATGCAACTTGACGTCAGACCGTTTTCTCAGCCGCCCTATGGTTTCTGCAAAGGTATCAGGGGAAAAATGCAATGTCCGCGAATCGATGCCCACCGCCACCGCGCCTGTTTCACCCTTATCAAGGCTATCGGCAAGCAAAGGCTCCACAAGAGTAAGCGGCAGGTTATCTACTGCCTGATACCCAAGGTCTTCAAAAGAATGTAAAACAGCAGATTTACCAGCCCCGGAAAGGCCGGTCACAATAACAAGCTGCTGTTTACCACCAGCCGTTTTATCCACATCTTCAGACGTCATTTCATGCACTAGGGCCTACTCCGCCTATTCTGGAAACATCACTTACCGCCAGTTCTATTTTGAGAGGCGCGGATGCTTCAAAAGCATTAAGGTGCAAGCGTGGGACCTTAACACCACACAAGTCAATCATTTCCGTATCAGGCAAGCGCGGCACATTACCCAAGTCAACCAGATCGACAACAAGGTGAATGTAACTTCCCCCCGTTACAGGCATGGAAACAATACCAATACCCCTTACCTCAAGATACCCCCGTATTGATTGTGGCGCTGTCGCCAGCAAGCCCCGTTTGCGGGATTCCAGCAATATTTGATCATCAGCCACAAAAGAGGCGCCCCGATCTATTAGGCGCAAGGCAATATCAGACTTGCCGCAACCAGAAGGCCCGCGCAAAAACACACCTTTACCGGCAATATCCACCACAGTTCCGTGATACGTTTTCATATAGTCCTATCCCTGCTGATACAGAGGTAGTCTAACTGTGAAAACCGCACCTTCAACCGTTTCATCATCATTTTTTCTATTATGTGCCGTAATACGCCCGCCGTGGGCCTCGATCACCTGTCGGCAAATAGAAAGCCCAAGGCCAGAATGACCGCCAAAAGCTTCGCTATCCGGGCGTTCTGAATAAAACCGTTTAAACACCTTGTTTTCAGCGCCGTCTGGCAGGCCAGGGCCTTCATCCTCAACCTTCACCACCACAAACCGTTCACGGACCGAAAGGTCTACCCATATTGTGCCGTTTTCTGGGCTGAAGCTCAGCGCATTATCAAGCAGGTTGCGCCAAACCTGCCCCAAGCGACCTTCAATGCCCCGCACCAGATAAACACCCGCCTCAGGGTCAGAAAAGGAAAGAGAAAGCCCTTCAGGCAGCCTTGTTGTACGGTAGCCGTCCACCAACATACGCATCATCAGGCCCAAATCGACTGATTCCATTTTACCACGAGTCAGTTCTGCATCCAGCCGTGACGCATCAGAAATATCTGTCACCAACCGGTCAATCCGCTTTACATCATCTTCAAGAATAGCAAAAAGCTTAGCCCTGATCTCGGGCTTTTCTGTTGCATTAAGGGTCTCAAGGGCACTGCGCATGCTGGACAAAGGGTTTTTAATTTCGTGGGCAACATCAGCCGCAAAGCGCTCAACAGCATCAATCTGGTTATACAAAGCCCGTGTCATATCAGACAGTGACCGCGAAAGATCACCAATTTCATCAAGCCGTTCGGCAAATTCAGGAATATTTTCTTCACGCCCCAGCCCGCGCCGCACACGTTCTGCCGACCGTGCCAAAACCCTGATAGGACGCACCAATGTGCGGCTCAGGAAAAACGACAATAAAATTGTAAGTGCCAAAGCACCTGCAAATACCTTCACTGTCAACATCTGCTCGGCCCGCACGATCCGGTCAATATCATCGGTTTGTGCGGTGAGCAACATGACCCCAAGAACACGCCTGAAACGCTGCACTGGCACTGCAATATTAATAACAAGGCTACCATCAGCGCGGGCCCGTAGCTGCGATGCTATTTCCCCCTCAAGAGCAATTTGCACTTCCAGAAAATCATCCGCCCGCATCCCGGGCCTATCTACTACAGGGGGTGCAACAATATGTTGACCAAAGCTGTCCAAGAACCCATGCACGGCATTTACAAAACGTTCCCGTAAAGTAGGTTTATAATTTATGCTAAGCAGCGGTTCTTCAATAAGCCGTTTATCCCCCGCGACAAACCGGCTGTCTGCTATCATCGCACCGTCAGGAGAAAACACCCGCGCCCTGTTATCTGTTGGACCAACAAGACGGGTTATAATTTGCCGGGCGGGAGCCAGATCAATCGTTGTGGCTTCTGGCCCGGTTGCCGCAGATTCCCCAAGTGCGCCAGCAATAATTTCAGATTGAACCGTTAAACTTTCAATCCGTGCATTGATCAGGTTTTCATGAAACTGGTTAAGATAAAGAACACTTACAACAAGCGTAATAAGCGCAATAACATTCACCGCCATAATGCGCAGCATCAACGGCGAAAGGCCTCGTGTATAATGCCGAGGCCGGTTATTGCGAAAATCCGCATCGCTTTCGGGTGTTTGGGGCTGCGTAGCATCCTCCTAATCGGTCAGTTAAGGCCGTATGTTTACATGTCCTTGTACCGATACCCCACACCGTAGAGAGTTTCAATGGACGTAAAGTCATCAGCAACAGCACGAAACTTTCTACGCAGACGTTTTATATGGCTATCAATAGTTCTGTCATCCACATACACATCATCAGAATAGGCAGCATCCATTAGCTGATCACGGCTTTTCACATGCCCCGGATGTTGGGCCAGCGTTTGCAAGATCAAAAACTCGGTGACAGTCAGGGTTACATCTTTACCGTCCCATGAAACACTATGTCGCAGCGAATCAAGCACAAGCCTGCCGCGTTGCATAACCGTTTCTTCCGTGTCTTCATGTTCTTCGGGGGCAGCCCGCCGAACTTCTGCCCGGCGCAACAGTGCCCTGATACGCTCGATCAATAGCCGCTGCGAAAAGGGCTTCCCTATATAGTCGTCAGCGCCCATCCTTAGGCCCAAAACCTGATCAATCTCTTCATCCTTTGATGTCAGAAATATAACAGGAATATCAGATACTTCACGCAAACGCTTCAAAAGCTCCATACCATCCATACGCGGCATTTTTATATCAACAACCGCAAGATCAGCCGGTTTTTTGGAAAGTGCATCCCATGCTTTTTGGCCGTCTGGATATGTGCGAACCAGAAAACCCTCTGCCTCAAGCGCAATCGTGACAGATGTCAAAATGTTGCGGTCATCATCTACAAGTGCAATCGAAGCTGACATTCAGTTCCCCTTTGTTCATCGGCAGCAATAATACAGCCATTTCAATCCAGTAACACTCAACGGAGTAAGTCGGATTTAAGACAAAATCATGGCACTGGCTAGGCCGCATTAAGACAGCATGACCAGATTGTGCACAGAAAACAAGAATCCACTTGATTCTAGCATGTATTTCCGCATGCTATCCACCCCGTCCCGGGGAAGATATTACATACAATGATCAGGGCATATATAAAAAGCTCTGACATCCATAATGACAAGGCTGCGTCAACGCACCAATGGTTACTGGAAGGAAGGACATTGCAAGTTTTTGGAACCTACTCCAAGCGAGTCGGCCTGGATGCTCATGGCATTACTGGCACCGGCAATCAATACTGGAATCTGGGTACAGCCCAGCTTTATGAAGAAGCAATCCGTCGCGGCGAAGGTAAAATTGCCAAAGATGGGCCTCTTGTGGTTAAAACCGGCAAGCATACGGGCCGCTCTGCCAACGACAAATTCACTGTGCGCGATGAAGGTACAGAAAATGCGGTTGCATGGGGCGATGTAAACCGCCCCATGTCGCAAGCCCACTTCGAAACAATTCACAAGGCATTTCTTGACCATATCAAAGGCAAGGATGTTTTTGTACAAGACTTATGGGGTGGTTCTGACCCTGAGCACCGTGTTGCCGTTCGCACAATTGGCGAATTTGCATGGCACAGTCTGTTTTGCCGTACCTTACTTGTGCGCCCAACAGATGCAGAAACGCCAAATATGGCGCCGCAGTTTACCATCATAAACCTGCCAAGTTTCAAAGCTGACCCAGCCACTATGGGCTGTCGCTCTGAGACAGTTATCGCTGTGAACTTCACCAAAGGCATTGTTCTGATCGGTGGTACACAGTATGCCGGAGAAAATAAAAAATCTGTTTTCTCTATTCTTAATTACCTGCTGCCTGAAAAAGGCATCATGCCCATGCACTGCTCTGCCAATATTGGCCCAGAAGGCGATGTTGCCATATTCTTTGGCCTTTCAGGGACCGGTAAAACAACCCTCTCTGCTGACAGTAGCCGTACCCTTATCGGCGATGATGAGCATGGCTGGTCAGACGACAGTGTCTTCAATTTTGAAGGCGGCTGTTATGCCAAAATGATCAACCTCTCCGAAGAAGCCGAGCCGGAAATCTACGCCACATCAAAGCGCTTTGGTACAGTGCTTGAAAATGTGGTGATGGACGAGGAAACCCGCGAGCTGGATTTCAACGACAACACACTTGCTGAAAACACACGTGCGGCGTATCCGATTCACTTTATTCCTAATACATCTGCTGAAAACCGAGGTGGCAAACCCAAAAATATCATCATGCTAACGGCTGATGCTTTTGGCGTACTGCCGCCTATTTCACGGTTAACACCAGAACAAGCCATGTATCACTTCCTAAGCGGTTATACTGCAAAAGTTGCCGGCACGGAAATTGGCGTTAAAGAGCCACAGGCAACTTTCTCTACCTGCTTTGGTGCACCGTTCATGCCGCGCCACCCAAGTGTTTATGGCAACCTGCTGCGTAAAAAGATTGCTGAAACAGGGGTGACATGCTGGCTGGTAAACACCGGCTGGACTGGCGGCGTTTACGGTGTTGGTAACCGGATGCCTATTAAGGCGACACGGGCACTACTGCACGCGGCCCTTGATGGCAGCCTGAACAGTGCCCCCATGCGCATAGATGAAAACTTCGGCTTTGAAGTACCAACCGAGGTAAACGGCGTTGACAGTAAAATTCTTAACCCCCGTGAAACGTGGGCCGATAAAGATGCTTACGATGCCAAAGCCAAACATCTGGTTACTCTGTTTATCAATAACTTTGCCGCCTTTACCGATTATGTAGACGATGAAGTAAAAGCAGCCGCACCAACCGCTGCTTAATCTATTGATAGTATAAATGCAAAAACACGGCTTCATCGCCGTGTTTTTTATTACCTAGCTGCAAAAGAACTTAATATATGCAGCGATGGGGCGGAAATTGTATAATAACCGAGGTGCCTTCACCTACCTTGCTTTTAATAGACAGTTCACCGCCGTGCTGCCTTACCAAAGCCTGTGTAAGAGGCAGGCCAATACCAACACCAGCATATTTCTTGTTCAGTTTGCTGTCCACTTGCCCGAAACGAGTCAACACAAGCGGTATATCCTTTTCAGCAATACCAATACCTGTGTCTTTCACCTCAATTGTCATACCTTTTTTGGTCGCTGAAATTTTAATGGTTATCAGGCCGTCCGGCACATTGAACTTAATCGCGTTATTGACCAGGTTAATAAAAATTTGCTTCAGCTTGCGCTCATCCGCATACAATTCCGGCAAAGGATCTTTTGTATCCAGCAGGAAAGTAACATTGCTTTTCTGGGCATGTGGCTTCAGTATTTTAAGAATAGAGTTCGCCGCATTGGGAACATTGATCAATTCTTCGTTCAAATGATCTGTGCCAGCCTCAATACGTGACAGGTCCAGAATATCATTCACAAGGGATAATAAATGCACACCTGAATCGTGAATATCCCCCGCATAACTTTTATAGCGCTTGTTACCTATAGACCCAAAAACTTCACGCATCATAAGCTCTGAAAACCCGATAATCGCATTCAGCGGCGTGCGCAGTTCATGGCTAACACTGGCCAGAAATTCACTTTTTGCTTGCGATGCCTCCTCAGCGCGCATCAAGGCAAAATCAAGATATACAGCGCGCTGCTTTAAGTCCTCATTCACCGTTTGTAACCGGTTTGTTAAATCATCCCGTTCCCGCTCAACCCGGCGGGATTTAATAACAAATGCCCGCGCATGCATCAGCAAAACCAGAATGACAATAAACTGTGACCATTCAAGCGATAAGGAAATAACTCCCGTGACCGACAAGAGTTCATATGCGATCGTCACAACAGCAGCAGTAATAACAAACAGCGCTTCTTTATACTGTTCGGGATTTACAAAGAAGGAGCGCGCCACCACAAGCGCCACTGAAAGCCCAATGAATACCCATAAAATCTGAATAAATTCACGCAGTAGCGTAATAGAACCCGGGGGCAGCAGAGGCCCAATAAAGAGGGCATAAAGAGCGAGTAAAAAAGCAGCCCCATAGAGCGCAATGTCAGGCTTCAGCAGCTTTCTGCCCCGGAAAAGATACATGATAAAAGCATAGTAAGCGGGGCCAATTAAAAACAGCGAGAGATATTCAAGGTCATACTTGCGCTCAAGCGGAAAGGCCGGGAAATAGTCCCACACCACATCGCTCACAAAAAGCGCCCTGAGAGCAGACGCAAATGTTAGAAAGGCAAAAATATTATGCCCAAGCGAGTCCACATACCGGCGCCCAACCACATATGCCGCTACCGAGAAAATGAGTAGCAAAATCACCAAAGCGCTTGGCAAGGCTGCTTCCCGGTTTTGCCCGGCTTCCAGTTGCCATTTAAGGCCAATAATGGGCACTTCGACCATACCGCCCTGCTTATGGATATTGTTGCTTACCTGCACAACAAGGGTGAGTGCCTGCACACCGTAAGGCAGGGTAATAAGGGGCGGTGCCGGATTCCCCACAAACTGGTATCCTTCAAGTTTAGGGTCGCCGTTCTTATGCAAAAGCGAAACCATTTGCCTGCCGTCAGACGTTGTGTAAACGGCATAAATCGCAGAAACAGATCGCAGAGTACCCATTCTAACCGCATGAAAAGCACCGTCATCCGGTAGAGCTAAATTGAGGCAGTATGTTGCTTTTCCGTGGCCTGTTTTCAGGGACGTGGTAAACACAGAACCCCATAAATCTGGCGGAACAACCTGTTCGCTATTTAAAGTTTGTCCACCGCCAATAATGGCACACCCTTTTTCCGCAATAAGGTGAGGCGATAAAATATGGCCGCGATACACCGACCAGCCATATTTTAGAAGTTCTTTACCATCATCTTCAAAGGACCATGCTGACAGGTCGACTTGATCCAGCGGACGCGCATTCTCCGCAGAGGCAGACAGGCATATAATACTATTCAGAAAAACAGCCCAAAAGACGTGAAACAGAGTTGGGCAAACCTGCCTGTAGTACATCATTAAGGCCGCATCTCCTGTTCCTAGCACAACTCTTTACAAAGCAGTTCAACTATGAGTGTACGACAAAATATCTTTACGGAAAGTAAAAAGCCGCTTTCAGGCTATTGTACTGGACGTTTTCACCTCGTCACGCAAGCGAACACGGTCGGCTGTACTCACCCCCAAAAGCCCGGCAATTTTAGCAATGACATTAGCCTCAACGTTATCAAGGCTGTCATCCACAAGCGCTACCTGCCACAATAAACGCACAATATCCTGTCTGCCTTGCTGGTCCAGCTCATGAGCAATCGTGCGGGTAAAGGCATAAAGGCATGTCGCATCTGCCTGATCCCGCGCTGCGCGCTCAACAAGTCCTGCCACCGTAGTAGCGTCCAGATGAAAATGTGCCATCAGGCATTCTTCCAAGCGACTATGCTCCTCAGCGCTGAAATCTCCATCTGCAACAGATACCTGAACAAGTAACGCTGCAGTGGCAAGCGCCAGATCGTTTGGAGCACCTGCCTCTTTTTCAGCAAACCCTAATAACTGTGAAACACGGCGTAACATTTTATTCCCTTCAAGAGTAAATCTTTAAATTGTTTTTGGACCAACACTAAAAGCCAGCATGCGTGAGATATGCGCAAATGGCCGACCACTTTCTGTTGCCCATTCATTAAAAGCGGCCTGCACAGCCTTCATGGCAGATTTCGAGGTCGGGTTTTTATCTACCACACCCTCGCGGATCAGTGCCATTACCACATCTTGCGATAAAACCCATCCGTCTTTACCAAGTTGGCGCAAGAAATACTGCCCTGTTGCACCACCCAGCCGGCTGCCACGCTTCTTCAGAAGTTCAAGCAGGCCAAAATGGTCTTCCCGGGGCCAAGTGGCAAAAAAGGCCGCTGCAGAACCATGCTCATCTTCAAGATCACAGAGCATAATAGCATTATCGCGCACAGACAGAATTTTCTGCCCGTTCCTGACAATGCGTGTATCTTTCAGCAAGCTATCCAGATCATCGTCTGACATAAATTTCCAGCGTACAGGCACAAACCCTTCAAACGCTTCCTCAAAACCTGGCCATTTAGCCTCTATAACTTTCCAGCTAAATCCAGCCTGAAATACACCGCGGGTCATAAGTGCTAAAATACGGTCCTCAGAGACCCCCATTATTTCATCAGCCGTTTTAACGGCTGGCATCATGGCAGCCAGTTCCTCTGGTGCCCGGTACTGTTCCGCAAGCTCTTGAAGCTCCTGAAATGACCGCATCGCTATGCCTTTCTTCGGTTAGAATTTATATGTAATGCCTAAACTAGCCTATACAACATAAAGGTATGAAATAAGGATGTGCTAATTCCCACAAGGATATTATCATCTTATAGTATGGAGTTCGAAGGGTGATTCCATAGAAAACAGTAAAACGATATACCTGCATGCTGGACCTTCGAGGTCTATTGAGGTAAACAGCCTGCTTCCATGTTTTGCTGCTGTGCAAAAACAGATGTTGAACCCTTGCAAACGTAACTGGTGATATGGCAAGCGACTATATTAAAAATTTTGGTTTCCCTCGCTGGGGGGAGTATGGGCGCGACAAAGACACCCAAGCCTTAAGGATGTGCGACTATGTTGGTTGCTCTGAAACCGGCAATCACCCCGCACCAAAGTCACCCGGGTCCAAAGAACGGTGGTATTTTTGCCAGTCCCACGCTGCGGAATATAACCGTAACTGGAACTTTTTTGAGGGTATGAGCGACGAAGAAGCCCGCCGCCATATGCAGGATAATAGCGAATCGTCAGATGCTTTTGCAGGCGCACGCACATTCGAATGGGGTGGGGCTGTTGACGAAGATGGGTACACATCAACCGAACAAGCGGCCTTTGACACACTGGAACTGGAAGCGACAAGTGATCAGGACGCGATCAAGCGCCAATTCAGAAAGCTGGCCAAAACCTACCACCCTGACGCAAACAGGGGTGATCCTGACGCCGCGGAGCGTTTCCACAAAATACAATCTGCCTACGAATTGCTGCGCGATAAAAGCTTATAGCCATGCAGATGCCGACTGACAGACACGCTTTTTTGTATTAACAAAATGCTGGCATAGTGCGCTAATCTGTAAAAAAAATATAGGCGTATGCCATAAAAAGATAGCGAGATATTCTGTGCAGCAAACAAGCGAAATCCGCAAAGGTGTTCTATTTGGCCTTATATCTATTATGATATGGGGCAGTTGGCCTGTCGTAACAGCCCTTGGCATGAAACAAGGCATGACACCTTATGAACTGCTGTTACTGCGCTTTAGTGTAGCTAGTGTTATTTTGTTACCTTTCGCGTTTCGGGGCAACAATTCTTTGAAAGAATGGGTTACATCCCTGCTCTTTGCCTGTACGGCCGGTGTTACATACAGCGTGGCATCTATCAATGGCTTTACCTATGCCCCAGCGAACCACGGCGGGGTTATCATTCCCGGCACGGTAATGCTGTTCACCCTGACTGTTAGCCACTTCTGGCTTAAAGAACGGCTAACAAAACAGCGCGTTTTAGGCGCTGCCATTATTGCAGCAGGTTTATTATGCCTCTCTATTGGGGCCAGCACAGGGGCTGCACACAAGGCCAACAGCTGGATTGGCGACTGCCTGTTTGTGCTCGCAGGGCTCTTGTGGGGTACCTATACCACCCTCATTAAAAGGTGGCCAATGCCGCCCCTTACCGTGGCGGCCCGGATAGCATTTGTTTCCTGCGCCCTGATGGGCACGTACCATGTGTTTTGGGGGCCAGAAACTCATTTTCTTGCCATGCCGGTGGAAACCATTGCCCTACAGGTTTTGTGGCAAGGTGTGTTCAGCGCCGTTGTTGCTATTATCTTTTTTAACAAGGCAGTTGCCATATTAGGTTCTGGTCGCACCTCTGTTCTAAATGCGTCAGTACCGGCCATCGTTGTAGTGCTGGCTGTTATAATTTTGGGTGAAATACCCAACCAGATTGAGCAGCTTGGCCTTCTAGCCATTATAAGCGGTATTGTCATTGCCATAATGGCCAAAACGGCCCCCCTTGCACCACCGGTCAAGGAATGCCCAAAGCCGCTTTAACGGGCTTTGGGCGAGCCGTCACTACGATTTTTTCCAGTCATATGCCGGCATAATACCGTGTAATAATGGCGCACCCCCTTTTTCCGGCGCTTTAATTGGCGCACGCTCCACAATATCAAGCGGTATAACGCCTGCCCAAATAGGCCAGTCTGCTTCTTCCCCGTCGCCTGGTGGGTCAGCCCGTACTTTGGCCGCTGCATCTTCAATATCCATCTCCAACAAGCCTGTTGCTTTATATTCCTGATCCGTCATGGGGCGCAGTTGTTCCCAACGTTCTGGTGCCAATTTGTCAAAAAAAAGCTTCATCACACGCACCCACTCATCCTTGTCGGTCACAAGTGTCGGCGTGCCATAACAAATAGCCGAGCGATAATTAACGCTAGTTGAAAAAGCGGAACGTGCCAGCACCAGCCCATCAATATGGGTAACACTCACCGTTGCAGAATTACCTTTGGCCAAGTGCCTAATCATCTGGCTTTTGATAGAACCATGCCAGTAAAGCTTGTTCCCTTCACGCCAATGCGATGTTGGCACAATAAAAGGCTGACCATCCACTTCATAGGCCACATGACATAAAAAATGGCTGTCGATAATGTCATAAACTGTCTTTTGGTCATAGTGCCCGCGTTTATGGCCACGTTTTATGCGGTTACGGTCATTTCGTTTAAACGCCGATGTTTTTTGCTGGTCCACAATGTATTTCCTAGGTCATTCATGCACTGGAAACATAGGGTGCCTTAATATTGATACTATAAAAAGATCCAATTTAAGTATATCCATGGTACCAATTATGGACCGTATATTTGAAACAACTCTCATGGTACCCCTAACTGCAAAGACCAGTATATCTTTGCAGCAACAGCTATACACCCAATTACGTGACATTGTTTTAGAAGGAAAAACCCCCACAGGCACAAGAATGCCGTCTAGTCGGGCTTTGGCACAGCATTTAGGCATCTCGCGCAATACTGTTCTGGCCGTATACGACCAGCTTGTGGCGGAAGGCTATTTTACCAGCAAAACCGGTGCAGGTACTTTTGTAAATGCTGAGATACCAGACACGTTCAATACAGCCGCGCCCCTAAGCGAGCCAACAGTCAGCAAGAATGGCACAGGCCCCGCCGTCCACAACCACGGTGCCGTATGGCCCGGCATGCCAGCGTTTGATGCGTTTCCGCGCGACCTGTGGGCACGCCTCATTAGCCGCGTCTGGCGCAAGGCTGATGAGGCCGTCTATACCCATAATGACCCACTGGGATACGCGCCGCTTAGAAAAGCCATATCCATCTATTTAGGTGCATCGCGCGGCGTTGTGGCACAGCCAGACCAAGTTATTATTGTATCTGGCCTTATACAAGGGTTTCGACTGATAACAGATTGCCTGCTTTCTGCACATGCGCCTGTTTATCTTGAAAATCCCGGCTACAGCGGCTTTCAGAAAGCCTCTCAAAACATACGGCAACCGGTTGACTATATCCCCCTTGACGGGCAAGGCGCTTTGCCGCCCTCAAACACACTTTCCGGTTTGCTGGTTACGTGCCCTTCACGTCAATATCCACTTGGCATTACAATGCCGCTTGCCCGCAGACTGGAATTGCTGAACTGGGCCAGCAAAAGCAATTCCCTGATCCTTGAGGATGATTATGATAGCGAGTTTCGCTATGCAGGCAAACCGCTTGGCTCCATGCAGGGGCTTGATGGTGGCCAGCGTGTTATTTATGGGGGCAGCTTTTCAAAGTCAGTTTTCCCGGCCCTTAGGCTTGGATATCTTGTAATGCCAGAAGGCCTTGTTAAAAAACTTGCTCTGCACAGGTCCACTGTTGATAGTTTCCCCTCTATATTACCGCAAATAGCACTCGCCAGCTTTATAAATGAAGGTCATTTTGCCCGACATATAAGACGTCTCAGAAAAGTGCATGCCCACAGAAAACAACTTTTTCAGGCATCTTTTGTAAAACATCTGTCTCGCCATTTTACCTTAAACCCTACAGATACGGGCCTTCACCTCGTTGTATACCCCAAAAGGAACCGCGATTTTAACGGAAGCAAGCTTGCCGAAAAAGCGCGTCTTTGCGGTATTGGTGCTGTCAATCTATCCTCCACATACACGGATGGACCCGTAAAAGAAGGCCTCCTTATAGGATTTGCCAACCTTGAAGATCGTCATATAGATCATGCCCTAAAGGCATTTTCATCTTATATAATTGAATAAACAGACTTTTAATAAAATGAACTGCATAGTAGCTTATCTAAATAACAAACATAAAAGCGCACATAATTAGGGCAGCTGTTCATGACTTTCAGGAGGCAACAGACGATGGGGGCATTTAAAAAAGGGAAAGTAGCTGCAACGCTGCTGGCATCTTTAGTGCTAACGGCCAGTATCGCCGCATATGACGGCGGGCCAAGCAACTGGAGCTACTCTGGGTCAAACGGACCTGCAAACTGGCACGACCTGTCGCCCGCAAATGGCCTTTGCCTGTACGGCAAACAACAATCCCCCATTGATATTGAAGGCACAGACCCGGCGATCATGCACAGGCTGGAAACAGACTATCAGGTTACCCCCGTGCACCTCAGTAATAACCGTGTTTCCATTATGCAGGATTATGATAAAGGCAGCTATCTTCTGGTTGGCGCAAAACGGTTTGAGCTACAGCAATTTCATTTTCATACCCCCGCAGAACACACTGTGATGGGAGAGCAATACCCCATGGCGATACACTTTGTGCATAAAGCAGTTGATGGCAGTCTGGCTGTTATTGCTGTTTTTGTAAAAGAGGGTAAAGCAAACATAGCGGCCCAAGAACTTTATGAAAACATACCGCTCGAATCTGACCAGATTATTCACAAAGACAAAGTGCTGATCAATGCGCGCGACCTGATGCCAAATGATAAATCCTACTATCGCTATATGGGGTCCCTTACCACACCGCCCTGTACCGAGGATGTAAACTGGTATGTTTTAAAAACGCCGGTAGAGTTTTCAGGCGAACAGATTAATTTGATGCGTGGCTTACTGGGCGGCAACACAGCAAGACCAACCCAGAACCGCAATAACAGGATTATTCTCGATGCGCGGCCTCAATAAAAAGATGAAACAGCTTAGCACATTGTGCCCTGCTGGCACAGCACTGGTGGTTCTCCTGACAGGGCTTATCACCGCATGTTCACCTAGCCCGTATGCACCCACAACCCGCAGCCAAGACAGCGAAAATTATAGCAGCTATATGCAACAAACTATTGAAGCTGCCATGTGCGAAGGCCGCGCTGATGATGTGGTAAAACAGCTCACCAGTGAGCCACTCGCCTCACCGATTGACCGCTTTTATTTGGCTCTGGCCTTGGAAGAAAGCGGCCACCCGAGCCGGGCACAAGGCCTGTACGCCCAGCTTATGCAAGCTGGTTATGACGGCTATGTTCGCATTAAGTGTGGGCGCGAAGCCATGGTAGATGGCAGCCTTTCTGAGGAAGCAGCCCGCAGGCTGGCGACCGTTGCCCGCAACCTTGCTGTACTTGATGCAAACCTGCGCCCAGAACCGCGTTTACCTGAAGGCCTGCCCGAACGTGAACCTAAAAAAGAAACATCTGGTACCACCACTACCTATAACGGGCCACCGATCGACGTAACACGGCCAGATAGCCAATCTCCTTTTGGGCAATGGTTTTCCCATCTGGCATCATACAGTTCGTTCGAAAGTGCTGTGAGCCATAAAAGTACGCTTGAAGCCAAATATCCGGCCCTTCAAGGCATTCTTGACCAGTGGGAAACTGTGGTGAAAGGCAAGACAGCTATACGGCTTGGCATACGGTCCCGCGATAAAGCCGATGCACAGGCTTTTTGCACAGCGGTTAAGAGTCAGGGTGAATACTGCGCTGTCATAGATACCGCCCTATAAACGCTATAGAGAGTTCCTTATAGACATTGGCAAATAGTTTCATTATGCAACAATCTTGAAATTATCAGGGGGATAAAACGTGGCGGCAGCTAAAGAACATTCAAATTGGTCATCCAAGTGGACATTCATTATGGCCGCTGTGGGCAGCGCAGTAGGCTTGGGAAACATTTGGCGGTTCCCGTATGAAGCAGGGCAAGGCGGCGGCGGGGCTTTTGTCCTTATGTACCTAGGTTTTGTGTTTCTTATTGGTACCCCGGTTCTTGTTGCTGAACTTTCGCTTGGACGGCGCGGTCAATTATCCCCCATCGGCTCCATGCTGAAAATTGCAAAAGAAGAAGGCAGAAGCAGCGCCTGGCAGCTTGTTGGCTGGTCTGGCGTTTTGGGGTCATTCATTGTTCTAAGCTTCTATTCTGTTATTGGTGGCTGGACACTTTCTTACATCATTCAATCTATTATCGGCGCTTTTGACGGCATTACGGCTGAAGCGGCTGGCGCGCTGTTCGGTACGATGCTAGCTAGCCCGGTAACGATGATACTATGGCATGCCGGCTTTATATCTCTCACTATGTTTATTGTGGCAAAAGGCGTGGAAGGCGGCCTTGAAAAAGCTGTAACTATATTGATGCCTGCGCTTTTTATTCTGCTTATTGCGCTTGTTATTTATGCGGCCGTTGCCGGAGATTTTGCCCAAGCAGTTTCGTTTTTATTCAAACCTGACTTTAGCAAGGTTACTTTCAGCGTCGCTCTGGAAGCTCTCGGCCAGTCCTTTTTCTCGCTCTCGCTAGGGCTTGGTTCCATGATGACATATGGATCGTACCTTAAAAAAGATACAAGTGTTGGCAAATCTGCGGTAATTATCGCAAGCGCTGACACGGCTGTTGCCTTGCTTGCTGGTCTTGCGATTTTCCCACTGGTTTTTGCCTACAACCTTGACTTAAGCAGCGGCCCCGGCCTTATTTTCGTAACACTGCCTATCGCCTTTGGTCAGATGCATTTTGGCGTTATTTTTGGTGCGCTCTTCTTCGCTCTTCTTGTCATTGCAGCCATCACCAGCTCCATATCCCTTCTGGAGCCTTCTGTTTCGTACCTTCAGGAAAAAACAGGGTACACCCGTAAAAAAGCCGCTCTATCTATCGGCTTTGGTACATTTATGCTAGGCATTCTGACTGTCTTCAGCTTTAACCTGCTTGCCGACTTTACATTCGCTGGCATGACACTGTTTGATCTGTTCGATTTCCTGACAAATAACCTGATGATGCCCCTTGCTGGCATGTTTATGGCGCTGTTTATGGGCTGGTTTATACTGCGTAAAAACCTGCTGGAAGAACTGGCCATGACAGAAAAATGGTTCAAGCTATGGTATTTTCTGGTGCGGTTTGTATGCCCCCTCGCCATCGGAGCAGTGTTCGTGTTCCTGCTCTATGAGAAATTCGTAGCCTAAAGCGCTATACCTTTACCGCTGAAGGCCTTACAGGTTTTCAGCGGCAATGGATTGGATACGCTCAACCATTGAAAACAGGCCGTTAGCCCTAAGCGGCGAAAGGTGTGCCGCAAGTCCCAAATCGTCGAGAAGGGCGCGGGCGTTTATATCTCTGATTTCCACTGCTGTTTTGCCTGAAAAGATGATCAGCATCAAAGCCACAAGACCCTTTACAATAAAAGCGTCACTATCCCCCCGCAGGTGTATATGCCCAGCCGCATCTATTTCAGGGATAAGCCACACCTGACTTTGGCACCCCCGCACTTTATAGGTATCTGTCATTTCCTCGTCCGCAAGGGCCGGTAGCTTTTTACCCAAGTCTATGATGTATTTATAGCGTTCTTCCCAGTCTTCCAAAAACTCGAAAGTATCCTGAATTTCAACAAGTGTTGTATTTTCAAGTGACATAAACTATTCCAGATATAACCTTTACCGAAACCGGCTTCGATTCAATTTACTTGACCTCTAGCGGAATCGGCCAATCTTTTAAAGGCTAAAAGGGGTTCATCGGGGGATTTATGACACAAGCAACCAAAACGGCAGCACCACAAGCAACAGGTGTGAAAGAGTCTGAGGCATACCCAAAACCAGCATATGCTTGGTATATGGTTATCTTATTACTAGTAGTTTACACCTTTTCTTTTATCGACAGGCAAATTCTAGGGCTACTTGGCCACGCCATTAAAGAAGATTTTGGCATTAGTGATACCCAGTTTGGCCTTTTAACCGGCTTTGCCTTTGCTATATTTTATACGCTATTTGGCCTTGTGTGTGCCCGCATTGCTGATAGCCGCAGCCGCAGAGGGCTAATCGCCGTTGGCTTGCTCGTCTGGAGCATCATGACAGCTGCCTCCGCCCTTGCCCGCAGCTTTAGCCACCTGTTTCTGATGCGGATCGGTGTGGGTATAGGCGAAGCCACCCTTGCGCCCGCCGCAAACTCCATACTGGCTGACAGTTTCCCGAAAGAACGGCTGGCAACAGCACTTTCTGTATATTCTATGGGCATCCCTGTTGGGTCTGCCCTTGCCTTTATAGTGGGTGGTAAAGTCATCGAAATTGCTGAGAGCCTGCCGGATATTGAAATCCCCGGATACGGCCTTATGGGTGGCTGGCAGAAAACATTCCTCATGGTAGGCTTGCCCGGTATTCTGTTAACCTTGCTGCTCTTCACCATAAAAGAACCTGTTAGAAAAGGCCTTTCCGGCCCAGCCTCCAGCATCCCGGTCAAGGAAGTTGTCCACCATGTTAAGAAACAGTTCAAAGCTTACGCTGGCATTTGCATCGGCGTTTCCCTAAACGCTGCTCTGGGCTTTGGCACCATCATCTTTCTGGCTTTATATTTTCATAGGTACCACAGCCTTAGCCCCGCTGAAGTAGGGATGAAATTTGGTACCATATCGCTTATTGCAGGCCCCGCAGGGTTACTTTTAGGCGGGTGGCTTGCTGATAAGCTTTACCGAATGGGCAGAAAAGACGGCCATATTATTGCTTTAATGGTAGCCCCTCTGGGTTTTGCCATACCCTCGCTCACATACCCTTTTATCGATGATATAAATACGGTCTGGGTTTTAATTTCTATCAACACAGTCTTCCTGAATTTGCCTTCCGGTGTTGCGTTTGCCTGCCTGCAGCTTATCACCCCCAATAGAATGCGCGGGCAAATAATTTCCATGTATGTACTGTGTACAAGCATTATTGGCTACGGCGCAGGGCCTTACCTTTTGGGGTTTTTCACGGATTCTGTTTTTGGTGATGAGATGCTGCTGAACTATTCTTTGGTGCTGCTTGCAGCCATTACAGTGCCACTATGTCTTGGCTTTTATATATGGGGCCGTAAAGCTTATGCTGGTGCCCTGATTGAAGAAGAAGCGCGCCTTGCAGCTCTTGACGTGAAATAACAATAAAAAGGGGCAAGGATTGGCACATCCTTGCCCCATGCTTTCAAATCCCTTGGGAGGACATTAAAAGCAAACTTGGTACGCTTTCAGTAGCAAAATCCATTCTATGCTGCCCGAAATATACTACATTCATGACAGCCTCTTTGCACTGAAGAGCTTATTTCGAGGCGGACCATAACATCGCCCTACAATCATTACCACCAAAAATAGCAAAAAATAACACGCACAAAAAACGCTTAATACTAAGGTTTATGCGGGTTTCGGAAGATTATTCCTGACTTTTTAGTCAAGAATAATCTTCCATAAACACCCTAAAGTTGTATTATTATTCTTCCAAGGCTTTCAATTCGCGTTCAAGCCGAAACTTCTTGCTCGTGACATAGGCTTCCATGTCGGCTGTTCTGCGTTCTATATCCCGAAACCTTTTCCGCAGTTCTGCCGCGGTATAGTCTGGGGCGTTACGTGTTTGCTTCCAAAACTGCTCGTCTTGCTCATCTGCATATAAATCAAGCGGCTTGCTCTCTAACACCATCCCCAAAATTATATATCCAATGATAAACATGAAGATACCGGTCATAAAAGCGCCGATCACTACCAAAACCCTCACAAGGGTGACATTCATATCCAGATAGTCGGCTAAACCAGCACAAACACCCATAATTTTAGCGCGTTCAGGGTTTTTATACAGACGTGTTGGGCTTTTTTTAAAGGTCATGATGACGGCTCCTCCAATCAGGCACTTCGCTATCAAGAATGCGCTCCACCGTACGAAGGCGATCTTCTAGCCGTTCAGCCGACTTTCTTAGATCCGTAAGGGTTGCTTCATCCTCTGGTGTGAAGCCCTTCATCTCTTTCCACTTTGTAATATAGTGAAACAGGATCCAGGGCAGGATCACAAAGAGTATGCCCATAGGCACTAGTGCTTCCATTTTAGTATTCCTTTTATTTAATCTGCCCTGACTTACTTAGACCCGGCTTTTTTCTTTACAGCCTCTGGCTTGCCTGCACCTGAATTTTTTGCTTTCAAAGCCGCCAGTTCTTTTTCTATTTCTTCGCCAGCTTCAAGACCAACAATTTCCTCGGCAAGCGTTTGGCCTCTGCCAAGGTCGTAAACCTCTGCTTCTGCTTCCATACGGTCAAGGCGCGAGTCTACTTTATCAAACCTGTCGAAAGCATCCTGAATGCGGTTGTCATACAGGTTTCTTTTAACTCTAACCTGCGCAGAGGCGGTTTTGTGGCGTGCTTGCATGACTACCTTTTTGGCACGAGCCTCGCGAAGCTTAGCATCAAGCTTGATGACATCTTCTTCACTCCGTTTCAGAGCTTCAGCCAGTAGATAGAGTTCTTCCTGCAACTGAGCCGCCATTTCGGCAACTTTTGATTTCTCTATAAGCGCGCCTTTTGCAAGATCATCGCGGCCTTTAGAAATAGCCAGCTCTGCTTTTGCTTCCCAGTCAGACTGGGCTTTAACGATCTTTGACAGGCGGCGCTCCAAGTCTTTTTGGTCCGCAATGGATTTAGCCGCAGTTGAGCGCACCTCAACAAGAGTGTCTTCCATTTCCTGAATAACCATTCGAATGATTTTTTCAGGGTCTTCAGCCCTATCCAAGATAGCATTGATGTTTGAATTTATAATGTCTGTTAGACGGGAGAAAACACCCATTTTGTATTCCTTTCTTAATTATCCTCGCTTCGTCCTCGGGCTTATGCCACTTTTTAAGGACTATACTTATCGTACCTGACGCCATCTTCACTTCTTGTGGTGACACTGATGAGCGTCAGATGAGGCCCGGTCACATAGGTGAACCGGGCCGTCAGTTGAACCTAAAGGGCCCGACGACGACGTGACTGGCGGCGTAAGCGGCGCAGACTGTCACTGACTGGCCTTTTAACAAGCGCATCAGGGACCCCACCAAAGATCAGGCTTTCCACTGAGCGGGTATTGGTACCTCTTATTTCAAAAGCTGATTGCTGTAACTGGATCGTCATTTTCGTATTCCTTCGGTTCTTATTTTTGCTGTCGTTTTGTCAGTCGTTTTGTGCTGACCCACATATAATTGCATGTGCCGTGCCAGTTTTAAGAAAAAAATAACCTATTGATTTTAAAAGATTTTATTTTTTGCCCCTTGATAACATTTAAATTTCTTGTAAATAATTTCATTAAATCGAATATATTTCTATTTATCGGAAATTTTATGGACCAAATTATAGGATCATCACCAACGTTTCTAGACATGATTGACCAAGTAAGCCGCGCTGCGCCTTTGGACCGCCCGATGCTTGTGATTGGTGAGCGTGGCACTGGCAAGGAAATGATCGCAGCACGCCTACACTTTCTGTCTAATCGCTGGGAAAACACCTATCAAAAGTTAAACTGTGCTGCTCTTACTACCACCCTACTGGAAAGCGAATTGTTTGGGTATGAACAGGGCGCCTTTACTGGCGCGCGAGGGCAGAGGGCGGGCCGTTTTGAAGCCGCAGATCAGGGCACGCTATTTCTCGATGAAATTGGCACAATGAGTATGGCAGCACAGGAAAAGCTTTTACGTGTTATTGAATATGGTGAATTTGAAAGGGTTGGCGGCACAGAAACTATCCAGGTGAATGTCCGCGTTGTTGCTGCAACCAATATTGACCTACCCTCCGCGGCCGACAGCGGCGAATTTCGGCACGACCTGCTTGACCGGCTTGCCTTTGATGTCATCACCGTTCCACCCCTCAGGGAACGCCCTGAAGATATCCCTGTGCTCGCAAACCACTTTGGTGCGGCAATGGCCAGTGAACTGGAGTGGTTACACTTCCCGGGTTTTACAAATACCGCAATGGAGGCCATGGAAAATTATGCTTGGCCCGGCAACATTCGGGAACTAAAAAATGTTGTGGAACGGGCAATCTATCAAGCCTGGGACGGCGAAGAGCCCATTAATAATATTATCTTTGACCCCTTTGACAGCCCCTTTCGCCCTGCAGCCAAAAACAGTGCACCCACAAACCTTTCCGCCACCGTTTCTACTGATCAGGCTTCACACACCGAAGCTTTACTGCCAACGGTGCCTTTTGATTACCGCGCAGAAGTGGAAGCTCTGGAGCGCCGCCTTTTAGACCATGCGCTCAAAACCACCCGGTATAACAAACGGCTCGCAGCAAAAAACATGGGCCTTGGATATGACCAGTTAAGGCATCTCATAAAAAAATATCAATTATCATGCTAATAGGATAACCAGACCGCCTTGATTGTTACAGGTGAACAGACCATAGTGCAGCCATGTCAGAAAATATTTTTATTCAAAAACGCAAGCGCGCCCGTGGCAGGTCTTTTTTAACGATCCGCTTTATCTTTAGCCTGATTTTTTTAAGCTTTATTCTTTTAGTAGGCTTTTATCTTGAGTTTGGCTCTATCGGCGATAGTGCCTGCACCGGCGCCTGCGAAAGCCAGTATAGTATATATACATGGCTTTTAGGGGCTGGACTTCTTCTTGGCAGCATAATAACCCTTGCAGCTATCGTTGGCATTATTGTTGCAGCCCTGCGTCGTGTACGAAAAAAGCATGATGGTCTGGAAGCCTTCATTTCCAGTGAAAAAGACCACCGCCCCCACTAGCATGCCTAAATTTAAAAGCGTGTCCTTTGCGGTGCAGCAGCGGCACTTGGTTGCCATTTTTCGCTGGCGCTCTTCGCTGATAGTTTCAGGCCTGTTTTAGCGTCCGTTAAATCACCCGCCAATATCTGCATACCCACGACATTGCACATTACAATGATGGCCAGCACATGGTAAAAGACATCAAAAGTGGCGATATTTACAGTTAGCCCCCCAACAGCAAAACCAACAATGCAGATCTGCATGGCATTGCACAAATCACCGAGCCACACTGTTTCCTGGTACTGCCTAAACTTCTTGGCTTGTGTCCCCCCCGAGTACCACCCGGTAAACAGCATTGTCAAAAACAGCACCAATCCTACATAGCCATGTTCACCGAGGACCTCAAAATAGATGGAATGCGGAGCACGGGGTTTAAAGCCGGGTGGCATATAAAGCTCCTGTGCACGCCTCACATAAAAGATATTAAACCCACCGCCCTGCACCGGAATATCGTCAACAAGATTGGAGGAAAATTTCCACATAGAAACGCGCCCCCTGAAACTATTATCCTCCGTCGCGGCTCCCTCGGTCGATTCCATGCGGTTTTTCCAGCTATCCGGCATAAAGGCGACACCCGCATACCCCAAGACAGATATCAGTATAAGCAATTTAAACTTATGCTTGGTTTTCATAATAAGCATAGCGGTAACAGCTGCGAGCGCGACAAAGCCACCCCTGGACTGGGTACCAAGAACCGATAACGGCACCATAACCGCCCCCCCAATCAAAGGCCACTTTAACTGCTTCATAGGGGGGTGTTGTACTAAATATATAGCAATAGGCACCATCATCGACATAGCCATAGCAAGTTGGTTGTTATCCTTCATCATGCCACCCGCGCCCTCCACTCGGGATGAACCACCTGTAAGCAATGTGAACAAACCACCTTTCACCGCGATAAAGCCAAGGGAAAGCGCCATAACCCATACAAAACCTTTTAGCCTGTTTGGCGACTGCATAATGGCAACAGACACCAATGCAAACACCAAAACTTTTGATAAGTGAATAAGCTTTTCCACCGAAACACTAGGCTCGAAAGCCAGAATGGTCGTGACACAAATCCATATCCAATAAAGGAAAATCGCAAATATTATAGGGTGTCCCGGCAGCCCCTTTTTATCCCGGCTCAAAAACATGCCCAGTGTTGTTAGGCCCCCAACCACCACCAGAAACGGAAACGTGCTTGCAAAATTATAGGTGTAGCTTTGCGGGACCATATGCGACACCCAGCTCCAGACAAGAACCCCTATAAACGGCTTGAAAAAGATAACCGGCAGCCAAGCAAAAATTAGCAAGGCAACAATAAGTCCGCGCATGTAAAAGCTGTATCCTGTGTTGGCCTGTTACAAATTATTTCTGTTATTATGCAGCATTCATACCCACAGAAACAAACTTATTCTCGACAATAGCACAAAACCAGATCGCATAGCGCCTGAATTCCTACCCAAATAAAGCTAAAAGCGCTTGAACAAAGCCCGCCTGAGCAATAGCATGAACCCTACTTGAAAAAGGAAACCTTTATGCGTCGTACCCTAATCGCGCCCCTTTGTGCGCTGCTGAGCTTTCATGCTGTTGCGCAAGAGGTCGCCCCGGATAGTTTTGGTGACTCTCAAGCCAGCACACCTCAGGCTGACATCATCATTTGGGGCGGACCAATTTATACTGCAAACGACCAAAACCCTCAGGTAGAAGCTATCGCCATCAAAGGGAATACTATCCTGTATGCGGGGACACGCGCTAAAACGGCAACCATGTTAAGCCCAGAAACAAATGTTATTGAACTAAGGGGCAAAAGTGCCTTTCCAGGTTTTACAGATTCGCATGTTCACTTAAGTGGTGTAGGCAAACGAGCGCTCACCCTGAACCTAGATCAAGCCCAATCCCTAACCGCTTTTTTAGAAAGCCTTTCTGACTGGATACGCACGCATCCAGAAGAAACTGTTATCACCGGTAGTGGCTGGATTGAAACCCATTGGCCAGAAAAGCGCTTTCCAACCCGCTGGGACCTAGACGCCATTTCCAGTGACAAGCCTATTATTTTAACAAGAGCAGATCATCATGCATTGGTCGCCAATAGTGCTGCCATAGAACAAGCTGGCATTACAGATACGACCTCCATTCCAGACGGCGGTGCTATCCATAAAAATGCTCTGGGCGAAATAACCGGTGTTTTTGTCGATACGGCCCAAGCGCTTCTCGACACCCTTATTCCAACAGAAACAAAAGAAACCTTGCAGGAACAGTTACAAACGGGCGCCGACATCTCCGTTAAGCAAGGCTGGACCACTGTTCATAATATGTCGGTATCCCTGCAAGAGATGACCCTGCTGGAACAATTAGCTGAAACAGATGCTATAAGCCTGCAAGTTTATAACAGCCTCAGCCCTGACTACGCACAGGACCTATTAAGCCATGGCCCTTTCAGTGCGGCAGACGGACAAATTCAGACCAATGCCATAAAATTGATGGTAGACGGAGCATTAGGTTCACGGGGGGCTGCACTGCTTGAGCCGTATTCTGATGCAAACACATCAGGTCTCCTGATGCGGGATAAAGCAACAACCCTGCCCTTACTGCTCAAGGCGCTTGCAAACGGTATCCAAATTAATACTCATGCTATTGGCGACAAAGCTAACCGGATGGTCCTAGATTGGTATCAGGAAGCATTCAATACCATTCCAGAAATTGAACGCAATCGCCCAGACCCAAGATGGCGCATTGAGCATGCCCAAATACTAAACCCTGCCGACATAAACCGGTTTGCCGAACTGGGTGTTATTGCATCCATGCAGCCAAGCCATGCCATCGGGGATCTATTCTTTGCACCCTCCCGCCTTGGGGAAGAACGCCTCAAAGGGGCCTATAGCTGGGAAAGCCTGATTGAGAGCGGCGCCCTTATTGCGGGCGGCTC
Organism: Kordiimonas pumila; assembly: GCF_015240255.1. Classification (NCBI taxonomy): domain Bacteria; kingdom Pseudomonadati; phylum Pseudomonadota; class Alphaproteobacteria; order Kordiimonadales; family Kordiimonadaceae; genus Kordiimonas; species Kordiimonas pumila. The sequence goes on along the minus strand of NZ_CP061205.1, from coordinate 813,864 downwards.
TGACGCACCCGTCGAGCAAGGGAATCCTTTCATCGAGTTTTATGCAGCAACTGCCCGACGTGCCTTAAATGGCTATCAGGATGCAGACTGGCACCCGGAAGAGGCTGTATCCCGGGCAAATGCGCTTAAAATGTTCACTCTGTGGCCTGCTATTGCTTCTTTTCAAGAAACTAAAACGGGTAGCCTTGAAGCAGGAAAACACGCGGATATATCAATTTTTACGATTGACCTGATGACCGTGCCAGAAACAGAAATTTTATCCGGGAAAACAGCCATGACCATTATCGCTGGTAAAATTGCTTATACAGCACCGTAAAATAAGGACTACAACGCGTTTTTTTACAGATATGTAAAGTTTATTTACTATTAACGACTAATGATTAACGTTGCCGAGCATGGCAGGTATTTCATAAGCGGGGATTTATGACTGGAACGCTGGAGGAAATCAAAAAAGAGCGCGAACGCTTTGTCGCATTTGCCTTTGCTGCTGCGGAAATATTTATGGAGCTGGATAGCGCTGGCAACATCCTTTTTGAAGGAGGAGCCGTTGAGCGCATTGGTGCGGAGAAAACCAGTTCTCTTGTAGGTAACAATATTGAAAACATAATAGATCCTGACGACGTGGAAGTGTATAAAGCGCTCATCTTGCACTTACAGTACAAAGGCAGAATAGGCCCCATCCCCATCAGGTTCTTGACGGAAAACAATCGCTCTCTCGCGCTGCGTGTGTTTGCACTTGGCATGCCCGGCAGCGACGCCCGCACTTTTCTTTCTCTCAGATCAGCGCCTCTTGGGGGCCGCGGCACCAGCGATTCCAGTGATAACGAGGAAACCGGGCTTTTAGGGCAAAATGCTTTTATTGAACTTGCTTCCAAAACAATGGCTGCCAGCCCCTCAGAGAACAATGTCTATATGACAGCTATCGAGGTCGAAGGCCTTGAGGATGCGCGCAAGAACTTTGGTCCCAAATTCACTCAGTCTCTTTTGCATAAAATTTCAGCGCACCTTACAACTTTGTCACTGGACGGAGAACTGGCCGGGCAATTAAGCGACAAGCATTTTGCTTTCCTCCACCGCGCCAAAAATGATGGTAGCCACCTGAGCGAAAGCCTAAAGACAGTAGATGCCAATGTAACATTGAAATCTACCTATTCTACAGTGGCTGCAAACGGTACAGGCGTACCAGAAGACCAAGTTATTCGCACCTTGTCGTATATCCTGTCAAAATTTTGTGAAAACCCAAAATCTGTAAACTTTGAAAGCCTGTCAAATGCCTTTAACGTAATGGCATCTGAGGCACAGCTACGTGTAACCAATATGCGCAGCATGATCGAAACGGGGAATTTCAAAATTGCGTTCCAGCCCGTTGTGTCCCTTCAAAACGGTACTATTCTACATAATGAAGTGCTTAGCCGCTTTAATGATAGCACCAGCGACTATACACCGTTGGAAGTGATTCAATTTGCCGAAGATATAGGCGTGATTGAAGAATTTGATCTGGCCCTGTGCAGAAAAGCGATTGATTATATTCGCAAAATGAAAAAGCTTGGGACACCCGTACGTTTGTCAGTTAATTTATCCGGACGCACATTTGACAACTCACGCGGCATTGAGCCATTGCTCAAAACACTATTAGCTGCAAAGGACATTTCGCACTCTTTGTTGCTAGAGCTCACCGACACGGCAACCATCAAAAACCTGGTAAAGGTTGAGGCAGTTTTAAATGACCTGAAAGCCGCTGGCTTTAAACTATGCCTTGATGACTTTGGCGCAGGTGCCTCTGGCTATCAATATTTGCGGGCCTTTAATGTAGATTATGTCAAAATTGATGGGTCATACGTGAAGGATATTGTGCGCAAAGACTATAAACCAACATTCCTACTATCCATTATTCGTCTGTGCGATGACCTTGGCATTAAAACTATTGGCGAGCATGTTGAAACCAACTTTCAAGCAGATTTCCTACGATCCATCGGTGTTCATTATGGGCAAGGCTTTCATTACGGAAAGCCAGATTATGCGCCGCGCACAAACTAACCAGCTTCCTCTTTACCATCACGGAAATACTGAATGTCCACCACACAAACACTAGCCGGAATAGGGGCCTGCCTGTTTTTATGGTTATTTTTCTGGTGGCGTGAAAAACGGCGGCAATTTGGGACAGTGTCGCTCATTCCCTATTACTATCTGCAGTTTTCTTTACTGATTTTTATTCTGGTTCTGTGTGCCCATCTGTTTGCCTTGGTAACCGGCATTGAATGGCAACCACCCTTTATGCGTTAATTGACCGATTGATCAGTATGGTGATCTGTAAACTCGTCCGGTGCAGAGGTTTCAAAAAACCGTACACCCATTACCGCATAAACCTTTGCCCACAAAAACCCATTAAAAAGCCTTCTTTTCCCGCGCTTACCAACGGCAATATAAACCCCGCTCGGGTGCTTCCTAACAAATTTTGACACCTCTGTCGCTTCCTGAAACATCTGGTCTTTCATGCTACTTGAAAGGCTGACGCGGTGTTTTTGCATGGGCCTCATACGCTGACGGGGTTTGCGCCCGGTTTTCCTGCGCCATGCCCTAAAGAAGACAACACTTCCCATCAGCATAATAGCCAAAATCATCATGAACATGCCGAAGAGATAAATATAGTTATACTCATCGCCCAATTCGACCCGCGCCATGGTCTCTTCAAGGGCATCGCCAACCGTTAAACTTGAATCAAAAGCCAGTTCACCTTCAGAACCAAAACTATATATAATAGCGTCTCGTCTATCGAGGCCGGACAGAATTCCGTTACCGCCAAAAACAGATACATAGCCGTTTGAAGCAACCGTAACCCCGTATAAGGGGTCGCCGCTGCACTTCACCTTCAGATCAGTGAGGTTAGGCCGTAGGGTATAAACTTGGTAATCTGTTACCCGGTTACAGCGATAGCGAAAAATTTCGATCACTTGTTGCAGCTTAATAGCGATAGAGTCTACCGGCATTTCACGGTTAATGCCTGTATATATATCAAGCGCCAACTGCCGGGGGTCACTGGTCTCTACCTGAGAATGCGCAGGGCCTGCTATAAAGGCTACTAAAAACAACTGTGTGGTAAACAGAAGCTTCATTGTCGAACGGCGCATATACTGTAATCCCCAGCGATTCAGGTTAGTCTCTATTCAAAAGCAAAGCGCCACCATATGCAACATGGTAATGCCTGTGTTCCTTTTAACATGAAAGCAGCTGAATAAAAAAGCGGAACCGCACTCGGGGGAGGATATGCGGTTCCGCGCGACACAGTCAGATCAAGGGAGCTGTTAGGCTGTATCAGCACAACCTTTATACGGGAATGGCTGTTAACATCCGGTAAACAAAATACAGAAAAGAGACTATTTTATCTGTTTTTGCCTAAATTCAGCTCTTTAAGGGCTCATAAAGCCCTTTTCACTATGTTTCGCGCATCTTAAGGGCTGCAATGAAGGCGCTATGCGGGATTTCAACCTTCCCGTACATTCGCATTTTTGCCTTACCCTTCTTTTGCTTCTCCAAAAGCTTTTTCTTACGGGTCACGTCGCCGCCGTAACATTTAGCTGTCACATCTTTGCGCATAGCAGAGATAGTTTCACGCGCAATAACACGGCCACCAATAGCGGCCTGAATTGGAATTTTAAACAGCTGGCGGGGAATCAGGTCTTTCAACCTTTCACAGAGCGCACGCCCACGGCTTTCAGCCTGTGACCTGTGCACCAGCATCGAAAGCGCATCAACCGGTTCAGCGTTCACAAGAATAGACATTTTCACAAGGTCCGACGGCTCGTAGCCCGCTATTTCATAGTCAAAACTTGCATAGCCACGGCTAACAGACTTTAGCCTGTCGTAAAAATCATACACCACTTCGTTAAGCGGCAGACGGTATTTAAGCATAGCCCGCGAACCCACATAGGTCAGGTCAGATTGAATACCGCGTTTGTCTTCGCAAAGCTTGAGAACCGTACCCAAATATTCATCCGGCACAAGAATTGTTGCATCAATCCATGGCTCTTCAATAGTTTCAATCCGCACAACATCAGGCATATCAGCCGGGTTATGCAGCTCGATCATGCTGCCGTCAGTCATATGGATTTTATAAATAACACTTGGGCTTGTTGTAATAAGCTCAAGATCATATTCACGGTTCAAGCGTTCCTGAATAATTTCAAGGTGCAGCATACCAAGGAAACCACAGCGGAAACCAAAACCAAGTGCAGCAGAGCTTTCAACTTCATATTCAAAGCTGGCATCATTCAAGCGCAGCTTGCCAAGCGCATCTTTCAGGTTTTCATATTCTGCCGTATCAGCTGGGAACAGGCCGCAAAACACAACAGACCGACTAGGCTTAAAGCCCGGTAAAGCTTTTGCGCACGGGCGTTTCGCCTCGGTAATCGTATCACCCACATTCGTGTCAGCAACTTCTTTGATCGAGGCGGTAATGAAACCAACCTCGCCAGGCCCAAGCTCTGGTACAATCACACCCTTGGGGGTGAATACACCAACTCGTTCAACATGGTGCTCGCTGCCCGCTGCCATCATTTTAATGGTTTGGCCCTTTTTCAGCACACCATCAATGATACGCACCAAAACCATCACGCCGAGATAAGTGTCATACCAGCTATCCACCAGCATGGCCTTCAACGGAGCATTTCTGTCACCTTCCGGGGCGGGCAGCTTGGTAACAATTGCCTCCAGCACTTCGGCAATACCAATGCCTGACTTTGCAGAACAGAGAACAGCCTCAGAAGCATCAAGGCCTATCACATCTTCAATCTGTTGCCGTACCCGCTCGGGTTCTGCGGCCGGGAGATCAATTTTATTCAGAACCGGCACAATCTCATGCTCGTTATCAATCGCCTGATAAACGTTTGCAAGCGTCTGCGCCTCAACACCCTGACTGGCATCCACCACCAGAAGCGACCCTTCGCAGGCAGCAAGACAGCGGCTTACCTCGTAAGCAAAGTCAACGTGGCCTGGGGTATCCATCAGGTTCAGCACATAATTTTCACCGTCCTGCGCCTTATATTCAAGGCGAACGGTTTGCGCTTTAATTGTGATACCACGTTCCCGCTCGATATCCATCGAATCGAGCACCTGCGCCTTCATCTCGCGGTCGGTCAGGGCGCCTGTATTCTGAATAAGGCGGTCAGCAAGGGTGGATTTGCCGTGGTCAATGTGCGCAACAATTGAAAAGTTGCGAATAAATTTTGTTTCGGTCATGGCCGGTACTTGTTACTTTTCTTTTATAGGGCTCTGGGCAATATTTTGCAGTGGCAAAACTAAAACGGCAGAACTCGGTCTGGTGGACGGTGCTTGTCCACAAATGTACGGATATTGATGAGAACTTTTTCACCCATGGCAACGCGGCCCTCAATAGTGGCTGATCCCATATGCGGTAACAAAACCACATTATCCAGTTCAAGCAGCTTGGGGTTGATTGTAGGCTCTTCCTCAAACACATCAAGCCCAGCCCCTGCAATGCGCCCTACTTCAATGAGGTCTGCAAGGGCTTCTTCATCAACAATGCCGCCGCGCGCCGTATTAATAATAACAGCATGAGGTTGCAGTTTTTTCAGGCGGTTTCTATCAAGCAACTTATAGGTTTCATCTGTTAGCGGGCAGTTAACAGAAACAAAGTCCATCCGGGCCAGCATCTGATCCAGATCTTCCCAGTAAGTTGCTTCCATCTCGTCCTCTACCTGCTCGGGCAACCGGGTACGTTTATGATAATGAATCGACATATTAAAGGCTTTAGCGCGGCGCGCAACAGCGCGGCCAATGCGACCCATCCCAATAATACCAAGGCGCTTGCCCTGAATTCTGTGGCCCATAAGGAAAGTGGGGGTCCAGCCTGTCCAGTCACCGGAACGCAGTATTTTCTCACCTTCGAACAAACGGCGCGGTACAGAAAGAATAAGCGCCATTGCAAGGTCAGCCGTATCTTCTGTTAAAACACCGGGCGTGTTTGTAACGGTAATACCTTTTTCGTGGGCAGCCGCTAAATCAATATGATCAACACCCGCGCCAAAGTTAGCAATCAGCTTCAGTTTTTTACCGGCGGCAGCGAGAACATCCGAATCAATAGTATCCGTTACAGTAGGCACCAGCACATCGGCTTCAGCAACGGCCGCTTTTAGCTCATCCTGCGTTAAAGGTGTGTCTGCAAGGTTTAGGGTAACGTTGAAAAGCTCGGCCATACGGGTTTCAATACTGTCTGGCAATTTACGTGTGACAACAACCTTTGGACGATTTTTGTTTCTTGTTTGACTCATGGAGCAAAATAACCTTTTCTGGCAGGCGCAATAATACCTGTATAAAGACTTCTGCGTTCTGTACCAGAAGGTGAGAGGTTATTCAAACGCCAAGCGACAGGGAAGTGGCTGTGATTAAGTATATTGTTATCTTTTTTACGATAATATCACTATTTGCTGGCAAGGTCGCGGCCTTTGAGCAGCCACAGGGGCCCGTCACAATTGGCCCAAGTGGTAACCCGATTCCTCGTTTTGTCGCCCTTAGTGCCAAAAAAGCATACCTGCGCACCGGCCCCGGTCGTCAATATCCTGTTGACTGGGTCTATAACAGGCAAGGGTTGCCTTTCGAAATTATTGACGAACATGGCCCGTGGCGCAAAGTACGTGATCATGAAGGCATTGAAGGCTGGATGCTGGTTTCCCTGCTATACGGTAACCGAACTGCTATGGTTATAGGCAAGCAGCAAAAGCTTTATGATGATAATACTAGCAATTCACCCGTTGTTATCATTGCAGATGCCGGTGTTATTGGCACCTTGCTGACATGTGATGCAGCGTGGTGTCGCTTATATATTGATGGCACCAAAGGCTGGATTGAGCGCAAGCACCTGTGGGGGGTTTATACCGGTGAAGTGGTTGAATAAGCCTCAAACCTCACCGTTCTAGACAGATCAACACTAAAAATATTTCCATAGTTCACATATTTTTGTTTGTATATTTACATTAGCAATTACATAAATGCTTATGTAAATAGTGTGCATTTCTGGAATTTAATTTTTATGCCCCATACTAAAGAAATATACTTTGAGCTTGGCATTGGCACGCGCATGCGGCGCTTTATGGATATGCTCGCAACAGGCGTTGATAAAATTTACAAAGGAACAGGCGTCGCCTTTAAAGCTCGGTATTTTTACGTTTTTTATGCACTTGTAAAACAAGGCAACATGCCTATTTCCAGCATTGCAGCACTGGCAGGCTTTTCCCACTCCGCTGTTAGCCAAACGGTAAAACAAATGGTTAAGGATGGCCTGATAACCACGTCTGCCACACACGATGGTCGCCAAAAACTTGTTGGCCTTACAGAAAAAGGCGAGCATGTCTACACAACTATCGCGCCAATATGGCAGGCGATAGAAGACGCCATGAAAGACCTGATTGCAGCATCAGGCACCGACTTTTTAGGCTGCCTTACAAAACTCGAAGCTGGCCTTCAGGAGGTAAGTTTTCATGACAGGGTGCGAGAAAAGCTCGCCCATGCCAAAAGCTCCTGCTCTTTCGAAATTGTGCCATATGATGTTCAATACCGGCAGGCATTTTACGATCTGAACGCTTTTTGGGTGGAGAAGTATTTTTCGATGGAAGAACCGGATATAAAGCTTCTTTCAGACCCGGAAAACTTCATTCTGTCAAAAGGCGGCGAGATATATTTTGCCGTTTCAGAGGGCAAAGCCGTTGGCACCGTTGCGCTGAAAGCAGAACCAGATGGCCGGTTTGAGCTAACCAAACTGGGTGTAGACCCCCGTGTTCAAAAAGGCGGTATGGGTAATGCGCTTTGCAAAATGGTCATCGACCGCTTTGTGGCACGGGGCGGTAAAACCCTGTATCTTGAAACCAATACAAGCCTTGAAAATGCTATTCGCCTTTACTGGCGACTTGGCTTTATAGAACTGCCGAACCCTGTTCAAAGCCCTTATGAGCGGGCAAATTATTATATGGAGTGGCGAGGATATACAAATGCCGCAGAATAAAGCCAAAACCGAAATACATATAGCACGAAACCCGGCACAGAAGGCACAGGCAAAAGACCTGTGCCTTGACTATGCGAGCTGGCTTGGCATTGATCTGCACTTTCAAGGGTTTTCTGAGGAGATGCAGCATTTTCCCGGCGCCTATAACCCTGTACTACTGGCAACAGTAAATGGCACATGTGCCGGCACAGTGTGCCTGAAGCCGCATACAAATGATGTCTGCGAAATGAAGCGCCTGTTTGTAAAACCTGAGTATCACGGATACGGCATTGGCAGCCTTTTATGTGAAAACCTTATTAATGCCGCACGGGAGCAAGGCTATAAAATCATGCTGCTTGATAGCTTGGAGCGCCTAAAGCCTGCTATCGCTCTATACCGGAAATTTGGGTTCGAAGAATGCGCAGCCTATAACAACAATCCCGAAAAGGATGTCGTTTATATGCAGCTAAAACTTTAATCATCCAATGTCGACGATGGGTATATCCGGCGATCACGACTAACCTGGAACTGCTTTTCTCGCCGGTCTGGCCCTGTATACGACCGCGCCCGAACAAAAGGCTTTGGTTTTGCCAAAATCGGCAGGACTTCCTCGTCAAATTTTTCAATGGTGAGGGGATGCGTTAATACACAGCTCGCACCAGCATCGCGTGCACTCAGAATTTCGTCGCGGGTTTCAAGCAGGTTTTGCATGCTGCTTTGTTGCCGCATAAAAACAATTGTTGCTTCACTAACACGCCCCTCACACATCCTGATGAAACGGATATAGTCAATGCCGCCATAAAGGACAGCATTTCTCTGAAATGTTACAGGGACACGGGCATCAACAAAAAATAAATCAAACCGAATATCCAACATGGCATCTATAGCATCGTGCGTACAATCCACCCGCACAACATCCATAATATTATGGCTGCCAAGAATAAAATTAATTGTATCTGCCACGCGGGTATCAGACACCGCTATAAGGGCCTTATAGTTGAACTCTGCCATTACTCTTACATCCCAATCTACTATTGGTAGTATGACATCATATGGTTTATAAACAGTCTATCTTTGTCTAAAATTGTATGGAAATATTAGACGCCAAGAATAAAAAAAGGGCCCAAGCGGCCCTTTAAAATATCATTTATATCAATGCAGTAGGGCGTTAGTCGCCACTTGCAATCCGGTCAACCAGCTGTTTTACCGTAGGCACAAATCCATTTGAATAAAACGGGTCTGATGCAAACCTGAAAGCATTATGCCCGGCAAACAGCAGGTTGTTATTGATGCTACCGTCATGCGCCACATCATCCAGCGTTTTCTGAATGCAGAAACTACGCGGGTCAACGGCACGCCCGGTTGAGTTTTTCTCATTATCTGCCCAGCTTGAAAACCGGCACTGGCTAAGGCAACCAACACAGTCTTTCTGGTCTTTCCTAATCTCGGCGCTTTTTTCAGAATCAACAAACATCAGGGTATCATCTGGTGTTTTCATGGCTTCTGTGTGGCCAGCCTCAATCCATTTATGCGCTTTTTCACAGTCTTCCGCGCGCACATAATAGCTTTTGCGACCAACGATAAGTTCTTTATTAAAATCTTCATCTTGCTGCGTGCGAAAACCAATCTGACGCTCGCTCCGGCCCACCAGTTCGCCCAGAAAGCTGTTTTTGATAGCGCTAGAGAAAAAGCCAGTTGGGCTAAAATTCTGCAACAACACATCGCCTGATTTCAGGCTCATCAGCTTTTGTTTCCAGCTTTCTGAAATCGGGCTTTCTTTGGTAAGCAGTGGACGCGTACCAAACTGAAAAACAATAGGACCAATTTCCTTGTTATCAATCCAGTCTTTCCATTCTTTCAGGTTCCAAACACCGCCCGCCATTATAATGGGGACATGATCGAGACCCAACGACCGCATGATGGACCGCAGTTCAACAACACGCGGATAAGGGTCACCCGGCTTTGTCGGGTCCTCAGCGTTTGAAAGGCCATTATGACCACCCGCAAGCCACGGGTCTTCATAAACAACGCCGCCAAGAAGATCGGCAACATTCTTGTAAGCCCGCTTCCACAGAAGGTTAAACGCACGACCAGAAGATACAATCGGATAATAGTGAACACCGTATTTTTGCGCGAGTTCTGCGAGCTTGAAAGGCATGCCCGCACCGCACGTAACACCGTGAATCATGCCTTTGGTTTTTTCTAAAACACCGTGCAAGATTCGCTGCGCGCCGCCCAGTTCCCAAAGCATGTTGATGTTGATAAGGCCTTCGCCTTTGGAAATTTCCCAAGCCTTGCGAACCTGATCAATGGTGCCTCGAATGGAAAAATCAACCATTTCATCGTGGCGTTCGCGGCGGGATTTACCAAAATAATCATGGGCAACAACATTGCCGTGCTCGTCGTAAGTGTCTGCAATAACTGCAGAAATGGTTCCAACACCTCCAGCTGCAGCCCATGGCCCACTGCTCGCACCCGTTGAAATAGCAACACCTTTACCGCCCTCGATAAGAGGCAGAATTTCTTTGCCGCCAAGACGAATACTGTTGAGGTTAAAACTCATTCACTTCTCCCAAATCAACTAGCTTATGCCCGAGCGTCGTAACAATCGGGCAGAAAGCTACTGTATGTCATTCATACCATACAGTAGCTTTATTTCAATGAACCAATCGTTAATCGCGTTTTGGTCCACCTTTGCTTGGCCCAGATTTAGCAGGCTTCGCATCAGGATCGTCTTCGCCAGTTTCCTGATTAACAACCCGCATTGAAAGGCGAACCTTCCCACGTGGGTCAATCTCAAGACACTTAACGTAAACTTCGTCACCTTCTTTAACAACATCGGTCACTTTCTCAACCCGGTCTTCAACCAGTTCAGAAATATGCACGAGACCATCGCGGCTACCCATGAAGTTTACAAAAGCACCGAAGTCCATAATGCGAACAACTTTACCTTTGTAGATAACGCCTACTTCAGGCTCAGCAACAATACCGGTGATCCAGTTTTTAGCCGCATCAATTTGAGATGCAATGCTAGACGCGATCTTGATTGTACCATCATCTTCAATATTGATTTTGGCACCTGTTTGCTCAACGATCTCGCGGATAACCTTACCGCCTGTACCAATCACTTCACGGATTTTATCAACCGGGATTTTCATGGTCTCAATGCGTGGTGCATGCTCTGAAAGTTCAGTACGAGCACCAGAAAGGCCTTTGTTCATTTCATCAAGAATATGGGCACGACCACGGCCAGCCTGCTCAAGCGCAACTTCCATGATCTCTTTCGTGATACCATTAATCTTGATGTCCATTTGAAGGGCTGTAATACCTTCAGAAGTACCGGCAACTTTAAAGTCCATGTCACCAAGGTGATCTTCATCGCCGAGGATATCAGACAGAACAGCAAACTTGTCGCCTTCTTTGATAAGGCCCATCGCAATACCAGAAACCGGGCGTTTAATCGGCACGCCAGCATCCATCATTGCAAGGGAAGCACCACATACAGTCGCCATGGATGACGAACCATTTGATTCAGTGATTTCTGAAACCAGACGGATTGTATAGGGGAACTCTTCTGCTGTTGGCAGAATAGCATGAACAGCACGCCAAGCGAGCTTGCCGTGACCGATTTCGCGGCGACCAGTGCCACCCATACGGCCACATTCGCCAACAGAATACGGCGGGAAGTTATAATGCAACATAAAGTTAGAGCGGTAAGACCCTTCTAACTGGTCAATCAACTGCTCGTCGTCCCCTGTACCAAGTGTTGCTACAACAAGGCCCTGCGTTTCACCGCGTGTAAAAAGGGCAGAACCATGTGTGCGCGGCAGAATACCCGCTTCACAAACAATCTGGCGAACATCATCAAGGCCGCGACCATCAATACGTTTACCCGTATCGAGGATATTACCGCGAACGATGCTGCTCTCCAGCTTCTTCGTCAGCTCGCCAACCATCTGGTCGTTAAGCTCAGCATTGTCTTCAAGAATCGGTGCAACAGCAGCAGCAACAGCTTTTTTCACGTCGCTGATTTTTGCTACACGCTCTTGTTTTGCCGTAATTTCATAAGCTGCGCGCAGGTCATCAGCGGCAACTTCTGCAATTTTGGCTTTCAGGGCAGAAACATCTGGGCCTTCATCAAGCTCCCATGGCTCTTTCGCCGCAGCTTCAGCAAGGTCAATGATCGCATCGATCACAGGCTGGAATGCTTCGTGACCAAAATTCACAGCACCAAGCATAATTTCTTCTGAAAGCTCATTCGCTTCTGATTCAACCATCAAAACCGCATCACCCGTGCCCGCAACTGTTAGCTCAAGATCGCTTTCTTTGATCTCTTCAAGTGTTGGGTTCAGAATATAGGCGCCGTCCTTGTAACCAACTTTTGCACCAGCGATTGGCCCCATAAAGGGGAGGCCAGCAAGTGTAAGAGCCGCAGATGCACCAATCATTGCAACGATATCACTATCATTTTCAAGGTCGTGGCTTACAACTGTACAAACAATCTGTACTTCGTTTTTGAACCCGTCTGGGAACAAAGGGCGGATCGGACGGTCAATCAAACGGCTAACCAGTGTTTCCTTCTCTGAAGGACGTCCTTCACGCTTAAAAAAACCGCCGGGTATCTTGCCGGCAGCATAGTATTTTTCAATATAGTTTACTGTAAGCGGGAAAAAATCCTGACCCGGCTTTACAGATTTTGCGCCCACAACCGTACACAGTACTGTTGTGTCGCCGTAGGTTGCCATAACGGCACCCGTTGCTTGTCTTGCTACATGGCCAGTTTCAAGTACCAGAGTACGGCCACCCCACTCAATTTCCTTACGGTGTATATCAAACATTCAATTTACCTTTCGCGGGTTACCCGGACAAACAACATTCCAACCGGCATAACCCCGACACACCCCCCATGGGCATGTCCCGCCTTCCAAATCCCTGACCACCTCATTATGGGCAGGGTCGTTTTGCTACTTCTCATGAAGCAGACTTTAAATTCAAAGCCCCCGCCAGAGCTTGCTGCGCGAGGGCTTCAAAAGAGTCAGGCCGGCTTCATTCAGCCGGCCCGCACTAATTATTTACGAAGACCCAAGCGACCAATCAGAGATTGGTAACGGCTTTCGTCTTTCCGCTTCAGGTAGTCCAGCAGCTTACGGCGCTGGTTTACCATTTTAATCAGACCACGACGTGAGTGGTGATCTTTTTTATGATCTTTGAAGTGTTCTGTCAGTGTCACGATGCGTGATGTAAGAACAGCAACCTGTACCTCAGGGGAACCCGTATCGCCTTCTTTAACAGCGTATTCTGTAATAACTTCTTGTTTGCGTTCAGCAGTAATCGACATCGTCTTCTCCTAAATTAAATAATATTGAAGACCCGCAGTGGACGAACCATACCGTCCTTGGCTTCAGCAATTGCAACTGGCAGATCTTCTGCCATCAGCACCACTGTACCCTGCTTGACTGTGGAAGATGGAAAACACTGGCCGTGTCTGATGGCCTTTGCTTCCAATTCCGAAACGGCAACCGCCGGGATGTCGTCCAGCGCTGTCGTTATCGGAAGGATGAATTCCGCAGCGGGCGCACTATGGCCCAACTCTGCGAGCTTTTCCAGCGAAATCGCCTTATTCAAGGCAAAAGGACCGACCCGTAATCGCCTCAAAGCAGTGATATGTCCAAACGTGCCCAGTTTCAGGGCAATATCGCGCCCAAGTGAGCGAATATAGGTGCCTTTACCACATGTTACGTGAAAGCTGCTCACACCAGCTTCACGATCATGCTTTTCTAGCCTAAACGCTTGAATTTCAACGGTTCTTGAAGCAAGAATCACTTCTTCACCGCGCCGCGCGAGGGCATAAGCCCTTTCACCGTTTACTTTGATGGCACTGTAAGCCGGGGGGCACTGCTCAATGGCCCCTGTAAACAGAGGTAAGGTTGCTATAATTTCGCTTTCATCTGGTACCCTGCCGCCAGATTGCAAAATTTCGCCTTCCACATCGTCCGAATCGGTAGATGTGCCCCATGTGACATCAAAGGCATATTCCTTTGTGGCATCAACAATGTAAGACATTGTTTTGGTCGCTTCACCAAGACCTATGGGTAAAATACCGCTTGCAAGAGGGTCTAGCGTGCCACCGTGCCCCACCTTCTGCGCGTTGGTAACCCTTTTGACAGTACCAACAACGGCGGCGCTGGAAACACCAAGGGGCTTGTCAACTACAAGCCAGCCATCAACCTTATTTCCCTTGCGGCGGCGTGACACAGGCTTACTCTTGAGCCTCATCTTCGTCGTGCTCTAGATCACGCGCTACTTTTGGATCACGTAACAGCGCATCAATATGGCTTGCTTCGTCAAAGCTTTCATCCAGAATAAACCTTAAACTCGGCATATATTTCATATGAACCACACGGCTCATGGCACCCCGAATAAAAGCACTGTGCTTGTTCAGTGCTTTTACGGTTTCACCGCTTGGATCACCACCTAGCGGCATCACAAAAATAGTGGCGTTGCGAAGGTCCGGGCTAATCCGGGCCTCCGATACAGTGATGGATGCTTTTTCAAGCAAAGGATCCTGTACATCACCGCGCGCCAAAATCATCGCAATGGCATGACGCACATTTTCCCCCACACGCAAAATACGTGTGCTCGGTGCGCCGCTAGTGTTGTGCCGGGCTTTGGACATTAATAATCCTGACGAAGAACTGTGCGCATGCCAACCTATAGCTTGCGCTCAATTTCCTCAAGTTCATACACTTCAAGCACGTCACCTGACCTAAAGTCGTGATAATTTTCAAAGGTCAAACCACATTCCTGACCGGAATCAACCTTCTTCACATCATCTTTGAAGCGGCGCAGGTTATTAATCTGGCCTTCGTAGATAATTACATCATCACGCAGGATACGTGCCTTAAGATCGTTCCTGATACTACCTTCTGTCACAATACAACCCGCAGCCTTACCAGATTTACCAGCCTGGAAGGCGTCTTTAATGTCGGCACGGCCAATGATATTTTCTTTATATTCTGGCCCAAGTTCACCAATCATCGCGGCTTTCACATCATCAATCAGATTATAGATGATGGAATAGTATTTGATGGTCACACCGTCAGCTTCTGCCATATCACGTGCTTGCTTATTCGGGCGTACATTAAAGCCGATCAAGAGAGCGTTTGAGGCAAGCGTAAGGCCAATATCGGTTTCCGTAATACCACCAACAGCACTATGAATAACACGACATTTAATATCGTCATTACCGGCTTTTTCAAGCGCTTGGGTAATCGCTTCCGCAGAACCCTGTACATCAGCCTTCAGCACCACATCAAAGAAAATCTGGTCGCCACTTTCTTTAAGCTGCGAGAAGATACTTTCCAGTGTCTTTGGTGTAGCGAGAGCCGCTTGGCGTTTCTTTTTCATCTGGTCTTGACGGTACGCTGTAATTTCACGGGCGCGCGCCTCGTTTTCTACAACAGCAAAGTCATCACCTGCACCCGGTGCAGCATTCGCACCCAGCACTTCAACCGGCTGGCTTGGTGTAGCCTCTGTAACCTGCTCGCCCTTGTCTGTCACAAGTGCGCGCACACGGCCCCACTCTGGGCCTGCCACAAAAATATCACCAACTTTAAGTGTACCACGCTGAATAAGAACAGTCGCAACCGGGCCGCGACCCTTATCCAGTTTTGCTTCCACAACCACACCTTCAGCAGCGCGGTTCGGGTTTGCTTTCAGTTCGAGAATTTCAGCCTGAAGCGCAATAGCTTCCCTCAGTTTATCGAGGCCTGCACCAGTTTTAGCAGATACTTCTACTTCCTGCGTATCTCCAGAAAAGCTTTCCGTTACCACTTCATGCTGCAACAGTTCTTGACGAACACGGTCCGGGTTAGCACCCTCGCGGTCGATTTTGTTGATAGCCACAATCATCGGCACACCAGCCGCTTTAGAATGGTTAATTGCCTCAATTGTTTGCGGCATAACACCGTCGTCGGCTGCAACCACCAGAATAACAATATCTGTTGCCCGTGCACCGCGCGCCCGCATCTGTGTAAAGGCTGCGTGGCCCGGTGTATCAAGGAAGGTGATCAAGCTACCCGTTTCTGATGTAACCTGATAGGCACCAATATGCTGCGTAATACCACCAGCTTCGCCTGATACCACGTTTGCTTTTCTAAGCGCATCCAGAAGCGATGTTTTACCATGGTCAACATGGCCCATCACAGTAACCACAGGGGCGCGAGGTGCCAGATCTGCAGTGTCATCTTCTTCACCAAACATGCCGATTTCAACATCTGCTTCGCTGATGCGCTTGGCAGTATGACCAAAATCTTCCACAACAAGCTGTGCAGTATCTTGATCCAGTGTTTCGTTAATCGTTGCAACAATACCAAGGCCCATCAGGGCTTTAATAACAGCGACTGATTTTTCAGCCATCCGCTGTGCCAACTCCTGCACAGTAATAGCTTCCGGGATGGTAATTTCCCGAGACTGGCGTTCCTGTGGCTGCTGCTGCATGTGAAGACCGCGCTTTTTAGCCTGCGCACGTTTATATGCTGCAAGCGAACGCTGGCGTTCGCCGTCGCCTGTTGCTGCAGAAATCGTCAAGCGGCCTTTTCTGCGATCATCCGCGCCGCGACCACGACCACGACCCGCGCGCTCTGCAGTGTCCGCCCCAGGGCCAGCGCCTTTTTTCACATCTTTACGTTTTGATTTACCACGGCGGGCATCATCGTCGTCGTCACCGCCAGTTTGCTGACGCGCCTCGCTTGCTTTTTTAAGCTGTACAGCACGCGTTTCAAGCTCGGTTTTTTTACGAGCGGCTTCTTCAGCTTTTTGACGTGTTGTCGATTCTGCCGCCGCTTTCGTTTCAGCTTCAGCAGTTGCTTTTTTGCGCGCTATATCTTCAGCTTTTTTCTTGGCATCTATTTCCGCTTTTTTGCGCGCTTCTGCATCTTCATCAAAAGATTCTTTCGCAACAGCTTCAAGCTTCAAACGTTCTGCCTGTTCTGCAGCGCGCCGTGCTTCTTCAGCAGCGCGCTCTTTTGCTTCTTCTTCAGCACGTTTCTTAGCACCCTCAAGTGCCTTCATGCGCGCTTCCTGCTCTGTACCTGTCAGGCTGTCAGCATCGGATGATGGTTTTTTGGGCACATAAGCGCGTGGCTTATGCGGCGCAGAAACTTCTGCATTTACCGGCGCAGCTTCAGGGGCACCGCTTTTCGACAGAACACGCTTTTTCTTACGCTCTACCACAACAGCTTTTGTGCGACCGTGGCTAAAGCTCTGACGAACCTGGCCTGTTTCGACCCCCTTGTTAACACCAAGAGTTTTACCAGACAGGGTTAATTTTTTATCGTCGCTCATACTATTCTGCGTTCCCTTGCGCTTCTGGAAGAGGGGCTTGTCCCCGCAACCATAATAACCGGCTGATATCAGCCTTTAATTTCTGCGTACCACCACTTTTCAGCAGCAGCACATGTACCACATTGTCGCGGCCAAGTGCCTTCGACAATGCCTCTCGATCAAATAGCACCACCGTTGAAACATCGCCTCCAACGGCAGCCTGAATTTTTCTCCGCCCATCATCAGCGCCGTCTGAGGCCGCCAAAACAAGCGTCGGGCTTTTATGCCCTTTTTTACCAAGCGCGGCCTTGATCTTGTCAAAACCCGCCAGCAGGTTCCCTGCTTTTTGTTCCAGCCCCAGTCTGTCCAGACAGCGACGAACCAGTAACCGGTCTATCATTGCCACCAAATCCTGTGGCACCGCACCTTTTGACAGCGACACTTTCAAGGACCGGCTTGCCTGCCGGTGAAGGCTGCCATCCTGAACAGCCTTTTCTATCAGTGCACCGTCTGCCAGCATCCAAATACCGCGCCCTGGCAACCGCGCCGCCACATCTGGCACAAGTGTGCCGTCCGGGCCTAGTACTAGTCGAACCAGCAATGTGACCGGTTCAGACTTTTTCGTCAGGATGCATCGCCGCCCATTTTTATGAGCCAAGTCCGCTATGTCAGAGAAACAACTATCATCAAGTATGTTTTTTTCTGGCATAACAGCTTCTTCAATACACCCATCCAGCTTTATTCTGCTGGCACATTCTCAGAAGTTTCAGCTTCTGATTCTACAGCTTCTTCAGCCGCTTCTTCTGCTTCTTCTTCCTTACCTAGCAAATCTTCAGCACTGATCCAGCCCAGCACAACCCGCGTAGACATGATCATATTGCTCGCATCTTCCTCTGTTAGAGAAAATGCTTTCAAAATACCATCGTCTTTGCTTGTCAGTTCGTCTGCGGCACAGCCCGCAAAGTCTTCAAGGGTTTTAACCTCTGCCTCACCAAGCGCTACCAACATTTGCGGTGTCAGGCCTTCAATATCAGCGAGAGCATCATCAACGCCAATCTCTTTACGCTTTTTGTCCGCCGCTTTTGCTTCCGCTTCAAGGAAATCATTCGCACGGCGCTGCAGTTCTTCAACCAGCTCTTCCTCAAAACCCTCTACAGCAAGAAGCTCTTCCGGCTCAACGAAAGCAATCTCTTCAAGATCCGTGAAGCCCTCAGCTACCAACAGATGCGCAAGTGTATCATCAACATCAAGTGCCTCAACAAAGCGCTTGCTTTGCGCCATAAATTCTTCCTGACGGCGCTCGCTTTCTTCAGCTTCTGTCATGATGTCAATGGTCCAGCCCGTCAGCTGCGATGCAAGGCGCACATTCTGACCACGGCGACCAATAGCTAGTGATAACTGGTCATCAGGCACTACAACTTCAACCCTGCTGCGGTCTTCATCCATAACCACTTTTGCAACTTCGGCAGGCTGTAGCGCATTGACAATGAAAGAAGCCACATCAGGCGACCACGGAATAATATCGATCTTTTCGCCTTGCAGCTCGTTCACGACAGCCTGAACACGGCTACCACGCATACCAACACAAGCACCAACAGGATCGATCGATGTATCATTCGAGATCACTGCGATTTTTGCACGGCTACCAGGATCACGCGCAACGGAACGGATCTCGATAATACCATCGTAAATTTCAGGCACTTCCTGCGCAAACAAAGCACCCATAAAATCTGGCTTTGTACGAGACATGAAAATTTGTGGCCCACGGTTTTCGCGGCGCACTTCATAAATGAAACCACGAATGCGCTCATTCTGACGAATATGTTCACGCGGGATCACTTGGTCGCGGCGCATAATAGCTTCCGACTTACCCAGATCAACAATCACGTTCCCATACTCAACACGTTTCACAAGGCCTGTTACAATCTCGCCAACACGGTCTTTATATTCTTCATACTGACGCTCGCGTTCAGCATCGCGCACCTTTTGAACAATAACCTGTTTCGCCGTTTGTGCTGCAATCCGGCCAAAATCCATAGGCGGCAGGCTGGACGCCAGAAAATCACCAATCACTGCATCAGGCTTATTCTTCTGCGCATCCTGAACACTGATCTGCGTTGCAGGCTCTTCAACGGCCTCAACTACCTCAAGCACACGGAACAAACGAATATCGCCTGTGTTTTTATCAATTTGTGCCCTGATCTCGTTTTCGGCGCCATATTTGGAGCGCGCAGCTTTCTGGATTGCTTCTTCCATTGCCTCGAGAACAATCTCTTTTTCGATAGATTTTTCACGGGCTACCAGATCTGCAATTTGCAGCAACTCAAGCCTGTTAGCACTGATAGCAGATGCCATCGATCTCACTCCATTATTACGGGCTGACGCCCCAAACAACTCAGGCCCAAAAGCCCAAATTCATTAAACCTTAACCTTCGGCACCAACAGCCTGATCCTGAGGGGCTTTTTTCTTCACCGCGTCAAGAAGTTCATCCGTTAGAATAAGCTTGGCCTTCGATACCTCGGCAAACGCCAACTCAAAAATACCTTCATCGGAGGACAAAACAATGACACCGTCGTTATAGGATTGAATTTTTCCACGAAACCTGCGGCGGCCATCAATTTGCTCTGAAAGCTCAACTTTGGCATCAAACCCTACCCAGCGCTCAAAATCCACCGGACGTGTTAAAGGCCTGTCCACACCGGGTGAACTAACTTCCAGCAAATATTCCGCAGGGAGCGGATCTTCCACATCAAGCAACAGGGAAATTTCGCGTGAAAGCCGGGCACAGTCATCCACACCCATCGTGCCATCTGGTCTTTCGGCCATGACTTGAAGAGTAGGCTTTCTACCACCACCATATGTCACACGGATAAGTTCATATCCGAGCGATTCCACAGTTGCTTCTATAAGCGCACTGATCTGTTCTGCAGCGTCACTCAAATGGTTTGTCCTTTCCATCATCCCCTAAAATTCTGTATTTAGATGTAGGTGATCCCGGCTGTGGGCCTAGGCCCACTCCCTGAATAATCACCAGTACTCTAGGAGAAGTTGGGCTCTATATACCTCCATCGTCCCCTTGTAGCAAGGGAGAAAACAGCTTTTTCTGCGGTTTTCCTCAGCGATTGCCTTGTATAGGCCTATGGGGCCCATACGAATCAGGTGATTCGGGGGCTTTAGCAGGTTTTTAACGCGGGTTTCGAAGATATCTGAAATATGTTGCGTGGCCTTCAAGAGCCTTCGCCTCGTAGCGGGTTTCAGGCCAGTCATCCGGGCGCACCAACCAATCTGACGGTTTTTCAGCAAGCCACGTAAAATCAGGGCGTTCCGCCATTTGAATAGCTGTCCATTCCCGGTAGATAGGGTGATCAGTCCCGACACGGAATTCACCGCCGTCTTTGAGGATACGGGCAATATCATCAAGGTTTTCAGGGCCAACAAAACGCCGCTGTGCATGCCGCCGTTTGGGCCATGGATCTGGATGAATAAGAAACACGCGGTCAACACTCGCATCAGGCAGGTGCCAGATAACATGCCGGGCATCATCACCGTAAACCCGAATATTATCGAGGTTTTCTTCCTCAATACTGGTTAAAAGCCCCGCAACACCATTCAGATATGGTTCACAGCCGATCATGCCAATATCTGGGTTCGCCCGCGCCTGCCATGCCAAATGCTCGCCTTTCCCGAACCCTATCTCAAGCCACAGTTCTCTCATCGGACGATCAAAAACCGTTGCAGGGTCCAGCGGTGTTTCCCCGTCAGGTATAGCAACAGAAATGCGCGGCAACAATTCGTCCATCAAGCCCTGTTTGCGACCTGAAAGCCTGTTGCCTTTACGCCGACCAAAAAATCGTCGATGCGAATCAGGGGCTGTGTTTATATGTGGCGCAGTTTCTTTCATGGCCGCCCCTATATCGCATCCTATGGCCTTCGAAAAGGGCAAATCGGCACAGGCTTATTTCTGTGTCTGAGCAGTGCGCCATGCACGCACCACCTGAATAAGATAATAAAGCACAATAACGGCCGTTAAAAATGCCATCAAAAGATTACGCAGCATCGAGGAAACAAGCGGCGGTTCTATAGACAGAGGTAAAGGGCTTTCAACCGTTCCCATTTTACCCAGCCCCAGCGAACTGACAGTGCGGCCGTACGAATCAATTACAGCACTGATGCCGGTACTAGTTGAGCGCACCAGCGGCAAGCCTTCCTCAATCGCCCGAAGCCGGGCCTGCGCCAAGTGCTGATAAGGGCCTTCTGTCATACCAAACCAGCCATCATTGCTGATATTTAATAACCATTCTGGCCTGTCATCCAGCCGGATCACATGCCCGGAAAAAAGCGATTCGTAACAAATAAGCGGTGAAAAGGAAGGCACACCCGGCAATGAAATGGTTTTCAACTCTGTGCCAGATGCAAAAGCAACATCACCTGCAAGCTGACTAAGCCCAATAGCACGCAGGAAATCTGCAAATGGCATGTACTCACCAAACGGTACGAGATGGTTTTTATCATACCGGGCATAAAGTTCTGCCTTTGAATTGATCGCAATAAGGCTGTTGTAATATTTAATCTCGTCATTTTCTTCAGTATAGCGCGGCGCGCCCGTAAGCGCATAGGACCCAAAATCCAGCAGCTTCGACATACGCCAGCGCAGTAACGAGCCTTCCCTGTCGAAACTTTCGCGCTGAACCGCTGTTTCTGGCCAAATTAATAGTTTGATACCCTCAGCTTTGCCGTTTTTGTCTGATGACCGCGACAATTGCATGTGGCTGTCGAAATGGTCATCAATAAGATAGCTAATCCATTTTTCTCGCTGTGGTACATTTGCCTGCACCAACCGCATGGATACATCCAGATCAAAGCGCGTCGCGTGCGTGTGCAAGCGGTAATAGCCAGTGCCAGCAACAATTGCCAGTACTACAAGCGCTGCACAGGGCACATAAAGACCCCGCATGCTAAAGCCGCCCCTGTCGAAGAACAGAAAAAAACTACCCGCCACAAGCAGTGTGAGAAACGAAAGACCATATATGCCTATTAGATACAGAATCTGTGCTACAGAAAGCCAATCAGCCCACATAGAGCCAATAAGATGCCATGGAAACCCGCTAAACCATATACTGCGCGCAACTTCCATCAAGGTCCAGATTGCAGCAAAAACCAGTACCAATCGCCAGCCACGCACACCTAAGCGCCAGCTTACCCAAAAGACAATCCCCTGATACAGCGCCAATATCGCCGCCAAAAAAAACACTGCAAACGGCGCCAAAATAGCAGGCACCTGATCTTGCTGGGTAAAACTGTGCCCAACCCAGTTCAAACCAACAGAAAACAGCCCAAGGCCAAACCACCAACCTGCTGCAAAGGCATCTCTGCCACCACGGGCATGGCTTACCAACAGCAAGCAAACAGGGATAGCCAAGAAAACGAGCGGAAACATATTGACCGGTGCAAAACAGCGCGACAGCAGTGCGCCCGCTATAAATGCAAGGAAAGCCCGGCCATAGATGCTTTTACCATCAAGCCAACACAAAAACTGCATCGTGCCCAGGTGCAGTTTATCACGCTCTGATACAGGTGTATTATTATTTGCCATCTGCAGGCTGTAGGTCCTTTGGAGGGTGAATACGTACTTTATGAATGCGACGCGGATCAGCGTCGACCACTTCAAATGTATAGCCGCTTTCATGCGAAATTACTTCACCAATTTCAGGCACACGCCCTGCAAGAGTAAAGACAAGGCCGCCCACAGTATCGACATCTTCATCCTGCTCTTCCGGCAACAGGTCAATCCCCAGCGCTTCTTCCAGCGGCCCCATCTCGAGGCGGGCATCGGTATCGAAACCACCGTCCGAGAGCGGCACAAGCACCAGTTCATCAATTTCGTCGTGTTCGTCTTCAATAACGCCGACAATCTCTTCCACGATATCCTCAACTGTTACCAAGCCGTCCGTACCACCGTATTCATCTATCACAATGGCCATATGGGTGCGCCTGTTGCGCATTTTGGCAAGCAGATCGATCACTTTCATGGAGGGCGGCACAATCAGCACAGGGCGCTGAATTTTTGAAATCCTGAAATTTTCGATAGCATCATCTGCCGCGACTTTCAGCACATCTTTCACATGTACCATACCGTGCACTTCATCGAGCGTATCTTTATAAATCGGGATTCTGGAATGGGCGGCTGCAGCAAACACTTTTACCAGATCAGAATAACTGATATCCAGCGGCACAGAGACAATGTCTGCGCGCGGCACCATCACATCATAAACCCTGAGCGTGCCGTATTCGAGCACATTGAAAAGCATTTTACGCTCTTCAGCCCCAAGGGCCTTAGCGCTTGATTCCCCTTCATGTTCTTCAAGGGCTTCCTCAAGGCTTTCCCGCAGGCTAACTTCGCCATTTTTCAAGCCAAGAAAATATTTTATAGAGCGCCAGAAACCCGGCGATTGCAGTTGTTGTTCTTCGGTCATATTTCCCGCATCTCGTACGGATCAGGAATACCTAATCCGGCAAGAATGTTCCTCTCAAGCGTTTCCATCTCTTCAGCTTCTGTTTCTTCCATATGGTCATAGCCCAGCAAATGTAAAACCCCATGAACAACCAAATGTATCAAATGGTGATTAAGGGGCTTACCCTGCTCTTTTGCTTCCGCCATGATAACATCACTTGCAATCATCAGATCGCCAAGCATTACCAGGGGGCCGTCCTGCACTGCAAAAAGCATGGCAGACGGTAAATCTTCTGGGTCTGTGCCGGGAAATGACAGAATATTGGTGGGGTTATCTTTCCCTCTGAATTCTGCATTCAAACTTTGGCTTTTTTCATTATCTATCAGCTCAACATACAGTTCCATAGGGCACGCTGGGCCCGTGATAGCTGCATGCAGGGCAGCATGCGCTGCCTTTTCTATCGTTAGAAAAAGATCTTCAAACTGATTATCCGCCGTGCCAGATTCAATCTCCAGCACAAGGCCAGCAAAATGAAGACCATTTTGCTGGCCGCTGCTACTGGAACTATCCCCCGTCATGCATAATCCCTGTCAGTATTCTAACGGCCATCTTCGTCCCCGTACGCATCGACAATGCGGCCAACAAGCGGGTGCCTTACCACGTCTGTTTGGTTAAAGCGTGTAACCGCAATGCCTTCCACGCCGCGTAGAATATCCAGAGCATGTCGTAGGCCTGAACGTGTACCACGTTGCAAGTCTACCTGACTTGGATCACCGCAAATGGCCATCCGGCTGTTTTCACCAAATCGGGTTAAAAACATTTTCATTTGCATTGGTGTTGTATTCTGGGCTTCATCCAGAATAACAAAAGCGTTTGATAGTGTCCGGCCGCGCATATAAGCAAGCGGAGCAATCTCTATTTGCCCACTTGCCATGCGTTTTTCCACTTGCTCTGCCGGCATCATATCATAGAGAGCATCATAAAGTGGCCTAAGATACGGATCGACCTTATCTTTTAAATCACCCGGTAAAAAACCAAGATTTTCTCCAGCCTCAACCGCCGGGCGTGAGAGCACAATACGATCAACCTCACCGCCCAGCATGCGTGCAACCGCCATCGCAACCGCCAGATAGGTTTTGCCTGTACCCGCAGGGCCAACACCAAACACCATCTCGTTTGACAAAAGCTTCGACATATAATCTGCCTGCCCTTGTGTGCGCGGCATAACAATACGATTTCTAGTGGTTATTTTAAGACCGGGTGCCCCTGTACTGTCGGTGGTCGCCGTTCGGGGCTCGGCCTTCCCGTCATTGGCGAGTGTCGTGCCCTCACTCATGCGGACAGCGCCGTCGACAGCACCGATACTAACTTCATGTCCGCGTCTGGCATGTTCGTAAAGGTCTGTTAAAACCCTTTTTGCCAGATCTGAACGCTCTGCCGGGCCTTCTATGGCCACACGGTTTCCGCGGTTGATGAGAACAACACCCAGAAGTTGCTCGATGCGTGAGAGGTTTTGATCATGCTGGCCAAAGACAATGGCGGCCAATCGATTGTCTTCAAATTCCACTACCAGCCGGCGGTGGTTATTTGATTTGCCCGTGTCGGGCTGCCCATAAGCGGTGGGTGCGCTGCGTTTGGCGTACATATTAAAAGATTTATATCTCCTTTAATGCCCATGCCCAACCTGTTGACGAAGGACACCGACAAGTTCCCCCTTCAGGCTGTTTGGTCCGGCTTCAACAATTTTAACACGCACCAGACTGCCCATAAAATGAGTGTATGGTTTATCTGCGTCCGCGGCAAGCTGATTGTTTGCTTTTGTGAGATCTACATGTACTGCCTGCAAATACGGGCTGCGACCAATAAGCTGGCCGGGCAATTTGCCTTCGCGCTCAAGCAGCACATCCATTTCCGTGCCCAGTGTCTTTTCGTTGAATTCCTGCTGGTGTTCGTTCAAAAGCGCCTGCAACCGGTACAGCCGCTCTGTCTTCACATCTTCTGGCACCTGCTCTTCAATTGTAGAAGCCGGTGTGCCGGGCCGTGCGCTATATTTAAAGCTATAAGCCTGCGCATACTTAACCCGCCGAACCAGATCAAGTGTCGCTTCAAAGTCTTCGTCAGTTTCGCCCGGGAACCCGACGATAAAATCAGATGACAGCGCAAGGTCAGGTTTTACGGCCCTCAAGCGATCAATCATGGTAAAATATTCATCGCGGGTATGCTTGCGGTTCATTGCTGCCAGAATGTTGTCTGATCCGCTTTGAACTGGCAAATGCAGATAAGGCATACATTCAGGTACATCACGGTGCGCCAAAATCAGGTCTTCCTCCATATCGCGCGGGTGCGATGTGGTGTAACGGATACGGCTAATACCTTCAATTTTGGCCACTTCGCGGATCAGAAAACCAAGCCCTGCGGTTTCGCCATTTTCAAGCAAACCGTGATAGGCATTCACATTCTGGCCAAGCAGGGTAATTTCAATAACACCCCCCGCTGCCATGCGCTTTGCTTCTGCGATAATATCCGCAACAGGCCTGCTATATTCAGCGCCGCGCGTATAGGGCACCACACAAAATGCACAGAATTTATCACAGCCTTCCTGAATGGTGAGAAACGCTGCCGCGCTTTCAAAATCGCTTTCTTCAGGCAAATGATCAAATTTTGTATCAATTGGAAACTCAGTGTCCAACACCCGGCTACTGGTGCGGCCATCGGCACGCTGCATAGCAGCTGACGCCAGCATTTCAGGCAAACGGTGGTATGTTTGCGGCCCAAGTACCATATCAACAGCAGGGGCACGCCGCATCATTTCAGCGCCTTCGGCCTGCGCTACACACCCGGCAATGGCAATATACATGTCCTTGCCCGTGGCAGCTTTATCCATTTTTGTTTGCTTTAGTCGGCCAATTTCCGAATAAACCTTTTCAGCCGCTTTTTCGCGAATATGGCAGGTGTTCAGAATAACCAGATCAGCCTCATCAGCCGTATCGGTTACTTCATACCCATGTGGCTTCAGTGTATTGACCATGCGATTGCTGTCATACACATTCATTTGGCAGCCATAGGTTTTTACAAAAACTTTTTTGCTCAACGGGTAACTCCTGTCCTTTTCCAAAGACACTCAACAGACACAATGCCAACAATAGCTTTAAAAAGGTGCCGGAGACTAGCACCGGTTTGTCAGGAGTCAAGAAAACAGCTAATTTCTATATCAGAATATCACGCCTGCTGTTCCGCGGGAGCAGGCAAATATATTCCCGGCTGCGGGCCAAACCGCACCTCTGAACGATGGGCGCGCTCAAGCCCCGCACGCACCTGATCTTCACAGTACCGGGCCAATTCCTTGCGGGAACCAGCCTCAACAAGAGAAATCGGAGCATGAAACTCAAGCGTCACAGACGTACGCGCTAAGCCCAAAAACTGCCGCAAATGTTCAAATAGTTCAACATCGCCAAGCCATGCCACACTTGGCCGGCGGCTACGTACAAGCGGCATGCCATTTGTTTCGGTGTAAGCAAGGGTCACCGGCTGAATGACAAGCCTGTGGCCTGAGGCAGCATCAGCCCGCTCGGCAACAGAAAACAGCGATGATTTAAAATTTTCCACGCGCACACCGTCTGTTGATGTGCCTTCCGGAAACAAAATAAGACTATGGCCCTGCTGAACCCGCGCTACCAGTTCATCGCGCTGGCGCGCACTATCGAGCCGCCTTTCACGCCTTACAAAAATGGTTTTATGCAGCGCACAAAGTTTCCCGACCAAACCCCAGCCAGCCATTTCAGCCTTCGCAATAAAACTCGCATTATCAAGAAGCCCGCCTAGCACCAATATATCAAGCCAGCTTATATGGTTGGCGGCATAAAGAACCGGGCCAGTGTGTTTCTCAAGCCCGATCACGTGAATATCAACGCCCAAAATTCGGCATGTGGTACGGTGCCACAGCCCCGCAAAATGCCACCAGCGGCGTTTGGCAGCTTTCACCATTATCACCTGTACAGAGATCAGCGGGATTGACACCAAAATAATAGCGCAAATTCTTACAAACCCCAAAAGTGTCCAGCCTTCTGTCTGAAAATTTGACTTCAAACCAGCATATTCAGTGTCCATAACCCCAACCCCCTATAAAGGCGCTCTATTTCTTAATGGGGACGCCGTACAATTCCATGCGGTGATCGACAAGCTTGAAACCCATTTTCTTTGCGATCTCTTCTTGCAGGCGTTCTATTTCACTATTATGAAACTCAAGCACTTCTCCTGTCTCAAGATCAATTAAATGATCATGATGCTCTTCGCTTACAGTTTCATAACGTGACCGACCATCACGGAAATCATGCCTTTCCAGAATACCGGCATCCTCAAAGAGCCGCACTGTACGGTACACAGTTGCAATGCTTATACCGTTATCAATAGCTGTTGACCGGCGATAAACCTCTTCAACATCAGGGTGATCATCTGATTCTGTCAGAACCTTGGCAATCACACGTCGTTGATCTGTCATCCGCATCCCTTTTTGCAGGCACATTTCTTCAATTGACGGATTGCTGTCGATCATGGCTAAGACACTCCTGTAGTGCAAATTAAGGCTTCAATTGGGGGAAAGATGGCACAGTAATCACTCAAGAGCAAGCCGTGCGGCTACTCAAAGAAGCAACAGATTTAGATTAGATCGTATTTGGCCCAAATGGACAGAAAAAAAGGATTATTTTTTACTGCTTCGCCCCAAGCCAATTTTTTTCGCCAGCATTCGGCGCTGATCAGCATAATTTGGGGCAACCATAGGGTAATCTGGGCCTAAACCCCAGCGTTCACGGTATTCGTCCGGCGACATATTATACTGAGATTTCAAGTGACGTTTCAGCATTTTGAGCTGTTTACCGTCTTCAAGGCAGACAATATAATCAGGGGTGATTGACTTTTTTATAGGCACGGCCGGCTTTGGCTGGTCTTCAGCTGTTGCAGGCTCTTTTCGGAGACCGGTTAGCGTATGAAAAACGCTTTCGATCAGAACAGGGAGCTCCTGCGGGTCTACTTTGTTATTGGCAACGTGCGAAGCAACAATGTCAGCCGTTAAAGCCAGCAACTCTTCTCTCACAACCTGCTTTTTTTCCATCTTTTATAACAAACCCTGCTGTTTCTGCATCACACTTCCCCATCCAGGTTTTGCTTTCATCCTGTAAAAGCGGTAGAAAACCGAAAACAACCCGGATCAGCACCCAATGCACAGAACAAAGCCATCACACTCCACAAAAGAAGCTTCCGGCACTTCATCATCCACTGCGCCTAACACCCTTGACCTGCGCGGCACTTATTGTCCCATGGCCTTTGTTAAAGCCAGAATTTTTCTGGACGCGCAAACAAACAGTGCAGTGGTTGACATACTGTATGAAGATACCCCAGCAAACGACTCGCTTGCCCGCTCAATCAAGTCTCTAGGGCACACCATTGTAGAAAGCTCTACATACTCAAATGATGTTCCAAAGAATACTGACGTTCCTCTTACAGCCCAACATTCCTGCATAGACACGCTACAGTTAATTGCAATAACAGTGCAAGTAAAGAAGTAAAAAAAACAATCGATTAAAATTTTAACTATTACCTATACTATCAATAACTAAAGCAAAAACCAAAGCATCCACTGGTTTGCCCTTCTGTTTTTGATAATACCCTTGTCTAACACCTTTTTTTACGAAACCTGCTTTTGAATATAATTTAATTGCCTTTAAGTTGTCTTCCCGCACCTCAAGAAAAACTTTCGATATCCCCTGCGACAAACACAGCGCATGCAAATAATTGAGTAAATGTTTGGCATAGCCTTGACCGTGCCATTTTGGATCCATCGCAATCGTGATAATCTCTGCCTCTCCCGCTACAACCTGAAGCATTAAAAAACCGGCAACAAGCTGATCAAGGTATAGTCCATAAGTCCATATGCTAGGGGTTTGCATAAGCTCTAAAAACTCATCCGCAGTCCATTGCCTCTCCTCCTGCGGTGCAAAAGCTGCCCCGTGTAATACTGAAAGGGCACAGCACGTATCAGCGTCTGCCTTAAGTAGCCGTATATCGGCTGCAGCTTTCATGAGCCAGTTTGCACCAGAAACGCAGGACGCGCCTTGGCGGCATCGGCATCACGGTAATACGCAGGCTCTGGCGGATAGCTGTCTGGGGGCAGAAGCGCACCAATTTTTGCCAAAACAACTGGATCCGCCATAATGCCCGGCATGTACAGCGCTGTATCTGATTCAGGCAACAACACCATGTCTGCGCCTGTACCCACGACAATGCCGTGGTTTTCCTGAACCAGCGCTGCTGCTTTTTCAGCGTCCATATTGGCAGGGCTGGAAAGGTAAAGCGGAAAACCGGTATCGTCTACCCCGCTGTATGCCTGATGAAACACCTGCCCGGCACGCCCTTTTATAATACTGTGGGCCACACCTTCCACGCCTTCACTGTATGCCCTAGCAGCAACAGCCGCTAAAGATGTTATACCAACGCACGGTATGCCAAGTGCCACCGCAAGGCCGCGCGCAACAGAAAGCCCGATCCGTAGCCCTGTAAAGGTGCCCGGCCCTGTCACCACAACAATGCGGCCAAGGTCTGCATATGTTATGGCGCACTGTGCCAATAATTCATCAACCATCGGCAAAAGGCGTTCAGCGTGCCCGCGGCCAATATCTTCGGTTTTGGCCACACTTTCACCCGAGCTGGTCACTATTGCTGCAGCGCACTGGGTTTCACTGGTGTCTATTGAGAGAATATGCACACGATCACTTTATAAAATTTTGGCAGCTTCAGTAAAATCAAGCCGGGGGCCACGTGGATGCAAGCCCTCGTCAGAGCCATAGCCAATCGAACATATGAAGTTTGATTTCAGCGTGGTACCTGCAAAAAATTCCTTATCCACACCTGCTTTATCAAAGCCAGACATTGGACCGCACCCAAGCCCCATACTGCGTGCAGCCAGAATCAGATAGGCCCCTTGCAGGGTTGCGTTACGTGTTATGGTATCTTCCGCAACTGCCGGGTCAGCAAACCAGCTTTTTACATCAGGGTTATGGGGAAACAGCTTTGGCAGATAATCAGCAAACGCAGTATCATTAGCAATGATAGCCGTGACAGGCGCTGTCATGACCTTATTCACGTTACCGGGGGACAGATAAGGTTTAAGGCGGTTTTTTGCTGCATCAGATTTCACGAAATAAAAGCGCGCGGGGCAGCAGTTCACACTTGTCGGGCCCATTTTAGCAAGGTCATACAAAGCATTAATCTGGCTATCGGTTACAGGTTTATCCTGCCAGACATTAATGGTTCGTGCTGCTCTAAAAAGCTGGTCCAGCGCCGCATCGTTCAATTGTTTCATCATTCCATAGTTCCTCTGATTTACCGTTCAAATAGAAATTGCCCTCAAGGCGTGTCATGGTGCCCTTGCTAACACGCTCAAAACGATGCAAGACTATAAGCATGAAACAGACACTAGGCTACATTCATAATATTCTTCTGGCGACTTTAAGCCTCTTATTTATGGCCCAAACGGCGGTTGCAGACCCGTCTGCCATCGTTTTACTGTATCACCGATTTGGTGAAGATGAATATCCATCCACCAACATTCGCCTTGAACAGCTAGAAAACCATATCCGCCTGCTTAAGCAGGGTGGCTATCATTTCATGAGCCTGTCAGACGCGGCGCAGCACATTCAAAACAGGCAGGACTTTCCCGCTCGTACTATCGTTATTACCGTTGATGACGCTTACAAATCAGTTTTTGATAAAGGCTGGCCGCTTCTAAAAGCTGCCGGTATTCCCATGACGCTGTTTGTTTCGACTGATCCAATTGACGAAGAGCACAGCAATTATATGACGTGGGACAGTATACGCGCCATAAAAGCAGATGGGGTAGAAATAGGCCATCATTCTGCTTCGCACTTACATATGGTGCACGACGGCGTTGAAGCATCAAAAGCAGACATTGCCCGCGCAAGTAAAAGATTTCGCGAAGAACTGGGATCAGTACCTGCTTTGTTTGCATACCCTTACGGTGAATATAGCACTGCCATGAAAGAGATGATTAAGGACGCAGGCTTCACAGCAGCCTTTGCGCAGTTTTCTGGCCCAATAGCCGCCCATGAAGACATGTATGCCTTACCCCGTTTTCCGGTTAACGAACGTTACGGTGATGAAGGCCGCTTCAAGCTGATTACAGAAGCAATAGCTTTGCCTGTAAGTGACATTGTGCCTTCAGGGTCGCTTGTACCCACAGACAGAAACCCACCCGTGTTTGGCTTTACGGTTGATCCATCCGTAAAAGGGTTATCAGCACTTAGCTGTTACCCCAGCCATTTGGGGGAGCCCGCCACATTATTAAGGCCGCAACCAAACCGTGTTGAGGTACGCTTCACCGAGCCCTTCCCAAAAGGCAGAAACCGGATCAATTGCACCATGC
Source organism: Kordiimonas pumila (assembly GCF_015240255.1). Classification (NCBI taxonomy): domain Bacteria; kingdom Pseudomonadati; phylum Pseudomonadota; class Alphaproteobacteria; order Kordiimonadales; family Kordiimonadaceae; genus Kordiimonas; species Kordiimonas pumila. Next base: position 781,657 of record NZ_CP061205.1, on the reverse strand, counting down.
CCGCGGGCGCTGGTCGCTGGTACTGGTTTGGCCGTTTTTTTATGGTGCCGGGCGGTGACCGCGATTAAAGCTTTGCCTTAATCAACAGCGCGCACATCAACAACTTCTGGCACATAATATTTCAACAGGTTTTCAATGCCGTTTTTAAGAGTGATCGTAGAGCTTGGGCAACCAGAGCATGCGCCCTGCATTTGAAGGTAAACCACGCCTTCTTTGAAGCCACGATATATTATATCGCCGCCATCACCTGCAACAGCCGGGCGAATTTTTTCATCCAGCAGGGTTTTGATCTGGTCAATAATATCTGCGTCTTCTTCGTTTTCATCAACACGCGCTTCTGCCAATGCCGCGCCTTCCTTAATGACCGGCGCACCAGAGGCAAAAAACTGCATCAGCCCTGCAAGCACTTGTGGCTTCAGGCTAGACCACTCAAGCTCAGTTGCTTTTGTGATCGTGACAAAATCATGCCCTAGGAAAACACCCGAAACACCGCTTTGGGCAAACATAGAACTTGCAAGCGGTGAAACCTCGGCCGCGTCAGGGTCTGTAAAGTTTGCTGTTCCTGTTTCCAGAACCGTTTTTCCGGGCAGGAATTTAAGGGTGTCTGGGTTTGGTGTTGCTTCAGTTTCGATAAACATGACTAAATCCTTCTTGATTTAGATACCATGTGGTGATTACGGCATCAAAGGTCAAGCAATTTTCTTCCTGCCTTTGCCATAATTGTCCATCATGATATGAGCATACCAAATAAATGAGGTAAGTTTTGAAAAAATCTGTCAGCAACAAGAAAAAGCCTGTGCAAAAAAAGAAAAGCGCCCCCGCCGCCGACGTTAAAAAGGCGGTGGGTCGCAAATCTATGCCGGTTAAAATTCTATATTACAGCGCCGCGGCAGCTGTATGGGGCTTTATCGCGGGTGTTGTGCTTTTGGGCTACCTGTCCCTCGATTTACCAGATTTGGACAACCCGCCTCAGCCTGGCGCAACAGATATAGCGGTTATTGTAAAGGCCGCAAACGGTGCGACACTAGTTAGAAATGGCCCAACATACGGCCAGTGGATATCATACTCTGAAGTACCAGATTCGCTTATTCAGGCATTTCTCGCTGTTGAAGACAGGCATTTTTATGCGCATAGCGGCATTGATATACGCGGTCTTGGGCGGGCGGTTTTATCAAACCTTAAAGCGGGGAACGTGCGTGCCGGCGGCAGCACCATTACGCAGCAGCTGGCAAAAAACCTGTTTTTATCAAACGAGCGTACACTTAAAAGAAAAGCGCAGGAACTGTTGCTGGCATTCTGGCTGGAACAAAAGTTTACCAAAAACCAAATCCTGACCCTCTATTTAAACAGAGTGTATTTTGGCGGCGGCACCTACGGCATTGATGCCGCTTCCAGAAAATATTATGGCCATTCGGCCCATGAGCTTTCAATCGCTGAAGCCGCTATTTTGGCAGGCCTTGTGAAAGCACCCACCCGGTATGCGCCTCATATTAACCCCGAAGGCGCGTGGGAACGGGCACAGGTTGTGCTATCTGCTATGGTGGAGACCGGCAGCCTTACACCATCGGTTGCTATCAAGGTGAAAGAACAGCCCCCTATAATAAAAGCTTCTGCCGTAGGGCGGGACGTTCGGTTTTTTACGGACTGGGTTGAAAGCGAAGCCCGCACACTGGTGCCTACCAGCCGGGCAAAGTCCATGATTATATATTCAACACTTGACCCGGGCGTACAGCGCGCGGCCGCCATGGCAATGGACCGCGGCCTAACTGGCGAAGGTAAAAAACACAAAGCAACGGAGGGTGCCCTTGTTGCCCTTGAGCATGACGGTGCCGTGCGCGCCATGATCGGTGGCAGCGACTACGGCAAAACCCAGTTTAACCGTGCGGTACAAGCAAAACGTCAACCGGGCTCTGCCTTCAAACTCTTTACCTACCTAACAGCCCTTGAAACCGGCATAAAGCCAAGCGACAGATATACCGATAAACCCATCACGGTAGAGGGGTGGTCGCCCAAAAACTATAGCGGCACTTTTGGGGGTGAAATGACAGTGCGGGAAGCCTTCGCAAAATCCATTAACACCATTGCCATTGAAATTGATGAAGAAGTAGGCCGCGAGCGCGTGGCAAATATGGCAAAACGCATGGGTATAACCACAAACGTTATGCCGGTCGCAAGCTTGCCGCTTGGCACAGAAGAAGTGAAACTGATCGATTTGGCCAGCAGTTACGCCGCCCTTGCAAATGGCGGCCACCGCGCCCCTACATATAGCATTATTGAAATAACATCGCTGGAAGGCGAAGTTCTATACCGCCGCACCCCCGTGCCGCCTGTACCAGTGTTGGCCTACCCTGTTGTTAAAGATATGACAGACATGCTGTCGTCCGTGGTTGTATGGGGCTCTGGTAAAAATGCTGCCATAGACAGGCCCGCCGCCGGAAAAACAGGGACCTCGCAAGACAACCGCGATGCTGTTTTTGTAGGCTTTACAAGCGATATAACCGCCGCCGTCTGGGTAGGCAATGATAACGGCACCCCCATGAGTTATGTAACAGGCGGCGGCTTGCCAGCCCGCATATGGGCAGATTTTATGCTGGAAGCCCATGTTGGCCAGCCTGTACGGCCATTACTGGCAGATGCCGGGGTTTATAATACTGCATCTGAGCAAGACCCTTACGGGCTTGAAAAAGATAAACCAAAAAAGAAAAAAGGCTTTTTTGAGCGTATTTTTAACTAGTATTTACATGCAGGCAAAGTGTCGCAGCGATATTGCAGAATATAGAAAGCACGCTTATCTAATAAATATGGAAACCAAAGTTACACATACCCCGCACGCCGACAGGCACCTGATCCGCAGTTTTGTGGAGGACTTTTATACTACTGTGCGCAAAGACGTTAGTATTGGCCCTATTTTTGATGATGCTATTGGTGACCACTGGGATACGCACTTTGAAATCCTGACCGATTTCTGGATGACAGTGCTATACGGTGTACCTGCCTATAAAGGGAACCCGTTTTTAGTACATACAAAGCTTGAACGTCTTCAAGATAGCCATTTTGACATCTGGCTTTCAATTTTTGAACCCTCTGCTCACAAATGCCTGACACCCACGCTTGCTGCAAAAGCCATTGAAAAGGCCGGGCGTATTGCTGCCAGTTTGCGGCAGGGCTTATTTTTCAGGCCAGCGGCCTCTTAAAAGTTTATTTTGAACAGGCTATTGCCGTCGCGCTTTAACCAGCGCCGCCAAATTTTATGATCAGGCATACAGGTGGCCACATGCTGCCAAAATTTGTCTGAATGGTTCATTTCACAGAGATGGGCTACCTCGTGCGCTGCTACATAATCCAGCACCTCAAACGGCGCCATCACAAGCCGCCAGTTGAACCTAAGCATGCCACTGGAAGAACAACTGCCCCAACGGCTTTTCATATCGCCAATGCTGATCGTACGAAACGAAACACCCAGTGTAGCAGCGTGATATGTAGCGCGTTCCATTAGTATATCTCTCGCTTGGCGCTTCAACCAGTTTTCCAGCCTTTTCCCCGCAAGGTCAGCCGGTCCACCAACACTGATCGTTTCATCTAGGTGCTTGACTGTACGCGGCGCCCTATCGGTAAAGAGTAAGGTTTGCGCCTCCCCAAGGAAGGGCAAGCTGTCCCCGTGCGCAAGCGGCGGCGGCGGGCTGGCGGCTGACCACTGGGTGCTGAGCCATGCTGTATGCTCACTTATGAAACGTTCGGCTGCGCGAATACTGGTAAAAGGCGGCAAGGTTAGTTTTATTTCGCCTGTCGCCTGACTAACTCGCAGAATAAGCTTTTTGGCCCTTACATTTCTGCGAATCTTTACGGGAACAGTCTCACCGTCAAGATTTATGGTGTAGTCTGCACCCATGCTTGCCCCTTTTAGGCTGGCCAATCTACCAAATGGTCTTCAAAGTCACCGGCGACCCGCTCGTCTACACTGCGCCCTTTAATGGAATTACCGGAGCTATGCACAGACTGCGGATCCCCACTTACAAGCGGGTGCCAATCATATAGGTCTTTACCTTCGTATAGTAACCTGTAGGCACAGGTACTTGGCATCCACGGCAGCTTAGATAAAATCTCGGGGCTCATAACCACACAGTTCCCAACATAGCGTTGGCGCACCAGATATTTGCCGCACTTCAACGTATCAGGGCTTAAAAACCGGCATGCTATATCTGTGTGGTGAATATCGCCTGTATCTTCATCTTCCAATTTATGCAGGCAACACTTGCCGCAACCATCGCAAAGCGATTCCCATTCTGCGTGGGTCATTTCATCCAGAGATTTTTCTTTCCAAAATGCCATCACTTATCGTCGCTTGTTACTTTTTCAAGCACTGGCTTGAATGTGTCTGCCATATCCTGCGGTGTGTCTTTACCGGTAAACAGGCGGTTATATTTACCGTCTTTATCCATCACCAAAATATAGGATTGATGGTCCATCAGATAGCCACTAACGCCTTCCTGAACACGCTTTTTGTAATACACCCTAAAAGTTTTGGCGACAGTCGCAATTTCCTGCGGTGTACCAGTTAAGGCTACAAGACTTGGGTGAAAGTCCTGCACATAATCAGCCAGTTCCGGCACCGTATCCCGTTCAGGGTCAACCGTAATAAATATAGGCTGCAACGGGGTTATATCGTACCCTTCATCTTCCAGAATATCGAGCGCTGTCGACATTTTGTGAAGCTCAAGCGGGCACACGTCCGGGCAATAGCTATAGCCAAAATAAATAAGCATATAGCGACCTCGAAAATCGGTATCTGACACTTTTTCACCGGTATGAGCCGTTAATGTAAAGGGTCCACCCGGGCCTGACGCCGTGTTTGGGCCCATTCCGATAAACCGATACGCCATTAAAACGCCTATCAGTAAAACGACAATCCAAGCAAACAGCCTGACAAGTTTCATCAATCTCTCCAAAGTGTGAAGGGTATGCCCCTTCCATAGCGTAGTATAATAGGTGTAATCTTGAAGTAGCTATAGAAATAGTTATAGAAATATGACAAGCAGATGTCACTGTCATTTACACTTGGCAATGACAATTTATAACGTAACGGGAGCCTACATGTTACTCTTTCGAGGTATAATTCTCGCTTTATTTGCAGCTATTGCAATTCTACCTGTCTCAACTGCCGCCAATGCGTCACCACAGCTCGACCTTTTGCAAGCTGTTGAAAAGGGTGACGCAGAAGAACTAAACAAGCTGCTGGGCGAAGGTGTTTCCCCTAATACGCGCAATCGCAGTGATGGTTATCCAGCTATCCTTATTGCCGCTGTTGAAGGAAACCTCAAGATCATGAAACTGCTGCTTGATGGTAGCGCAAACCCTGATATGGCCGACAGACTGCGCGGTGAAACAGCTCTGATGAAGCGAGCCGTTGTCGGTGATGTCGACGCCATTAAAATGCTACTTTCCTACGGGGCTGATCCAAACCGGGCCGACATCGGGCAGGAAACGGCGCTGATGAAAGCCGTGCGTGGTCGCAAATTTGAAGCCGCGCAAGCGCTCCTTGAGGGTGGCAGTGACCCGAATGTTCAAGACTTGACCGGCAAAACAGCGCTTGAATATGCCAAGCTGAACCGAAACCGACGGCTTATTAAGCTGCTACAGGATGCGGGGGCAACATATTAACATTCTGAGCGATATCTTTTACCTATTCATCAATAGCGGCCCGGCCCTGATACACTGGCTGGGCCTAATTGGTGCAGCCCTCGTAACAGACCTCGTTATAGGTGGCTGGATTGCCAGAATTATTCCTTCAATTGACCGCCCTTTTCAAACAATAACTGATTTTCTCACTCAGCGCTTAAACCGTTCTGGGCGCAGTTATGCCGCCCTTAGGATGCGCGGTGCTATTCTAGTGCTGGCCTTCACACCCCTTTTGTGGATAGCCGGAAAAGCCCTGAATTTTTTATCAGAAACCTACCCTGTCGCGGCGGTATTATGCTTTATTATCTTGCTACCCTTAGTAGGGCAAAAGCCCATATGGCTGCTCATTTCAAGCCCAACGGAACAAGCGGCAACACAAATTAAAACAGATGCACACACCGTACCGCAAAGACGCGCGCAAAAAGTGACATTCCATTTTGCCGGTACCTATCTGGCTAATATAACCCTTGTGCTGCTGGGTGGTTTTGCCTTCCTGCTACCCTTTCGGTTTTTAGCAAGCTGGCTTTCCCCTAAAGATGCTTTGGTGCATGAAAAAACCGGGGCTTTCTATAAACCCCCTCTTTTTCTGCACAGTATTATGGCCTTTCCTGGTGTTTTTATAGCTTGCGCACTTTTATTTCTAAGCCGTTTTTTTTACCCCGGTACAAAGCTGTATCCCATAATCAGCACAGCCCCCAAGCCAAAGCAAATACCGGGTAGCACATATTGGCCCCTTGCCCTTATGGCATCTGGGCTTGGCTTAAATTTTAAACAAACCCTTTTACATCCCCAAAAAACAATCTGGATAGGCCCCCCGAACGGCACCGCCAAACTAACTGTGACACACCTTAAAAAAGTGTGGTATCTCATCGTTATAGCCACAGGTTTCAGCTATATACTATTCCTTATGCTGTATGTTTATCTGATAAATGGTTAAGCCAATATGTCTAAAAAAACAGCCTTAAAGGACGACCTAACCCTAATAGACCCAGCTTTATCGCATAGCGGCGGCGCACGGCTTGGCACCCTTGTGATGATTCGCTGGATGGCTGTGTGCGGGCAGTTAATGGCGCTGGCAACAGTTCATTTTTTTCTAGGTTTTGACGTTCGGCCAGAATTAACACTGCCGGTTGTTATGGCATCCGCCATTATGAACCTTTGGTTTTCCTTGCGAGCAGACACCAACACCCGCTTAACCGATACACAGTCTGCGGCGCACCTGACATTTGACCTGTTGCACCTTGCTGTGCTGCTGTTTTTAACCGGCGGCCTAACCAACCCGTTTGCCGTGTTGATGCTGGCACCGCCCAGTGTATCAGCATCTATTCTGGGCCAACGTAGCACCAAATTTCTGATTGCAGCCTCTATTGGCCTTGTAACCGGGCTGGCCTTTACCCCCTTCCCCCTACCCTGGCACGGCCCACCACCACTTGTTGAGCCACTGATCATGATTGGTATTTGGATCAGCCTGTGTTTTACGCTAATTTTTCTGGCACTCTATATGGCGCGCCTTGGCCGCGAAGGCCGTGACAGGGCAAGAGCACTGGCAGCCACCCGTGCAGCGCTTGAGCAAGAACAACGCCTATCGGAGCTGGGCACATTGGCCGCCGCTGCCGCCCACGAGCTTGGTACCCCGCTTGGAACCATTTTGCTGGTATCGAAAGAACTGCTGGATAACTGGGAAGGTGACCCAACAACGGCAACCGATCTTGAGCTTATTGTAGAACAAACCAGCCGGTGTAGAAGCATTTTGGCAGAATTGAGCCAAAAACGTAGCGCAGGCGATAAAAACCACTTTGCCTATATGGCTATTGAAGCACTACTGCGCGAAGCTGCCGCCCCCCACGAAGCACGCGGCGCAGCCCTTGTTTTTGATACACGCGGTGAAGGTGAAATCATTCTACGCCGAGCGCCCGAACTTATTCATGCGTTTCGCAATATCATTGAAAATGCGGTTGGTTTTGCCCATGCCAGCGTTACAATTGACACCTACTGGAACGAACAGGAACTCACCATTTCCATTATGGACGATGGCCCCGGTTTTGATCCACAAATTATTAAACGGGTTGGTGAACCGTATGTAACCACCCGCCAGCCAACACCGGGAAAAGATGGCGGCCTTGGCCTTGGGCTTTTTATTGCAAAAACACTGCTTGAACGCATGGGAGCATCAGTTGTGTTTGACAGCATGCCGCTTGGCGGTGCATGTGTAACTATCATATGGCAGCGCCGCAATCTAGACGAACAAAACACTGACACTGAACCGGAGTAACCCCAGCAATGACAGAGCATGATACACCCGACATGACCCTGCTGATTGTTGAAGATGACAAGGCCTTCCGTACACGCCTTGCCCTCAGCATGGAACGCAAAGGTTTTACCGTTTATGCCGCAGAAGGCATCGAGGAAGGTGGCCAGCTTGCGGCTGAGCACCGGCCCAAATATGCCGTTCTTGATATGCGTCTACAAGACGGGAACGGGCTTGACCTTGTGCCCTCGCTGCGCCAGATCCGCCCGGATATTCGCATTGTTATCCTGACAGGGTACGGCAATATTGCCAGTGCTGTGGCCGCCGTAAAAGCCGGCGCCGTTGATTATCTGGCTAAACCCGCCGACCCCGATGAAATTGCAGGCACCCTACTAACACCCAAAGGCCACATTCCGCCACCGCCTGACAACCCTATGTCTGCTGACAGGGTAAAATGGGAGCATATCCAACGGGTGTATGAACTATGCGACAGAAATGTCTCTGAAACAGCACGGCGACTTAATATGCACCGCCGGACATTGCAGCGCATTCTGGCAAAACGCTCGCCTCAATAGGCTACTGATCAGGGCATAATTTTCTTCAAGGGGTCAACCGCTTCCCCTTGAAAAAGGGTTATGCCAAAGCTTCGCCCCATCACAACGTCCTCTATTCGGTCGCAGTTCATGAGTATTATACGGGCAATACCAACATCGTGAATTTTTTGCTTTAACAAGGCTTCAAAGTCATCGGTCAGCCAATCAGGCTGGGGATCAGACGGAACTGAAAGCTTAAAGAAATCAGCTTTAAAGTGGCGCTGGTCTAGCCCTAAAAAGGCCCGCAAATCAAGGTCCGCAACCGCAACCCTGTAACCTTCTTCCTCGATTGTTGCACGCGCTTTTAAGAAAGCGGAAAAGTTGGTCAACACATCTGTAATGCCAAACTCCAAAATAACCTGCGATTTTTTATACCCTTTGAGAGAGCGATTAAAATCAGCAAAACCAGAGCCGGATATGCTGTGGCAGGTCACGCGCAGGCTGGCCGCTATTGAATCTTCCACTTTCATGCCCGGTTGCGACGCAAGCAATCTGTCTGCTAAAAAGTCGGCCATAAAACCTTGCAGCCAGCGATTGCTTCCTGCTATTTTTGTCTCGAGCAATGTTTCAAAAACCACATAATCCGGTACACGCTTATGCACCATAACCGGCTTGTGATCTTCCTTACCCACAATAGCGATAACCTTTTGTTTGCGCAGCAAGCTCGCAATATCTGCAAACGCGAGTGTTCTAACCACTAGCGCCACCAGATCTGCATCATAAGCCCGTACACCAATTTCTTTTTCTGGCGCTGTGATAGGTACCATCCTCACGGGAGGTAAAAAAGATAACCCGTAATGGCTGGCAGGTTGTGCGCTTACTTTGTGGGTATCAGTAACAACAACTGTATCTTCATGAGAAAGAGGGGTGGGTTCTGGCAGGTCCTCAAGTTCCGCCACCTGATGCCAGTCGGGGCCATTTTCTATAATATCTGCCAAGTCCCTAATATAGGTATTAAAGGCCTCATAATTCTGTTCCAGATCAAACCATTCAACAAAAGCATCACTTGTGCCCTGAATGGGATCAAGCGCCTTTATGCAGTCTGAATCGTGCAACTTGCGGCGCACATTATTCAGCATTGTATCGATCACATCAACCGGGGCATCTTTGGCAATTACCACTAGGTCCGTATTAGGCAAGGCAAACATTATCGCCCCATAATTCGTTACAAGCGGCCTCAGTGCTGACGCTGCAAATCTGCGATAATATTCTTCCTGAAAGGGGCGCTCCAACACTGAAAGCCGCATGTGAATAGCACGGCGACCTTTTGCATGCCGCTTAAGCTGGTGCACATAATCCACCATTTCACTAAGAATTTTTATGTCTTTGGGCATATTTAAAATACCGTCTTTACGCACACTTAACCCCAAAAACAGTACCTTAAGGTGCAATGGCTAACAAAGTATCAACCAATTCCTATCATTTTATTGAGTGAACCTTTTAACCTTATGAAGCCACCAGCCCGTTTCGTTAATAGAATAAACCGGCCTGTAGTGCAAAATTTGACCTTGAGGTAAAACTGCATCAACCTGATTATCAAGAATATATATTTCGCCGTCATACTCGACCGCGAGGATAGCATGGGCCGCCCGCAGGTTTTCATCTTGCAAAATAACCACGCGCATTTTGCTGGTATCAAAGCCAAGCCGTTTTAGAGTGACATATTTGCTAATGGCATAGTCTTCGCAGTCACCATCTTTCATGAAAAACTCATTGGGTGTTGCCCAATAATCAGGAATACCCCAATTCACCGGATCAACAATATACGGCGACCGGTTCATATAATGGTTTACGTCAGCAAGCGTTTTCATGAAATCGCTGGTATCTGTCTCGCCGAGAAAGGTTTCCCAAGCTTCCCGGTTACAGCGCGCCCGGTACCGGCCCCTGCATTTATAGACTTCATCCACAGTTTCAGGTGCGACTTCTTCCCTGCGCGGTAAATTATATCTGCGCCACATTTCGGTCCATTTGCCAAATGCTTTCATGTTGGTAGACGGTATTTCCATACTACCAAACAATGACCATTTTGTGCTTTCCTGAGCATAAGCACCATTTGCCGTCACACTCTGTACGAGCAGAACAGCCAACAACAAGGCAATGCGATTAAAAAATGTAAAACTCATAAATGCTATAGCTTTATAAAAACCTTTCCTGCCAGAGCATAATCTGCTTACGATCATGATCCAAGCCTTGCCTGCAAATAATAATATCAGGTAATAAAGAAATGGCTAACAAAGTGGAAGGATGGTTCATGCAACCCGCAAAAACATCAGGGAACAGAATACAAATTTTTGTCTTGGCAATACTTGGTATTCTTGCTGTCGGGATATGGATGATCTTTAAATTTGCTGCCTCCGAAGCAGAACAGGATCTGGAAAACTGGAAAACACGCCTGAATCTGGTCGCGGAAAGCCGGGCGGCTGAGGTTTCCACATGGCTTAACCGGCATCTCTCAACGGTGGAAGAGCTGGCGACCGATGCATCGATCCAGCTTTATGCCACCCAGTCATCCATCCCCGATAATCAAGCACTTGCTGAAGGGCAGCGGGGCTATGTTTTTTCACTTTTATCAACAGAGGCCGAGCGCGCTGGCTTTCATGAACAGCGCGCAATAGATACGGTCGCCGCCAATGTTAAGCGCCCAAGGCGGGTTGGGCTCGCCATTGTAAACGGCGAGGGTATGGCAAGTGTTATGACAACCGGCATGCCCTTATTGCGGCCTGAAGAAATACCGTTCAGTGGCTCTTCTTTTATTGCTTTGGGGCCGATACTCGCTGATAAAACCCCGCTTGTTCTTTTTGGTGCTAGAATTACCCCATCCTTTGATGCAACACCTGCCGAAGAACATTGGGTTATTGGTGCCCGCCCCCTAGATGATGATTTTCTGCATACGCTGGTTCAGCCGGGCGAACAAAGTGAAACTGCCGAAACCTATATTGTTAACCCGGGTGAAAGTGGCATTGTAACACCGCTCACACCGCTTTTGGGCGGAGGCCGTACAGGCACACCCCGGCAAGATGCCGCAGCAAGCTATGCGGTTAAAAGCCCCGGTGGTTTTGAGATTTTACCCAATTATAGTGGCCGCGACATGCTGGTGACCGGCAAAGAACTTTCTGCCCCCGTACCGTGGGTTTTGGTGCGTACGATTAGTGCTAAAGAAGTGTTGGCCGAAATTTCGGGTAAACGAAACACCCTTATTATAACGCTGTCGCTTGTGGCGCTGTTTCTGCTGGCTACGCTGATACTGGTTTGGCGGCACGGTGTATCAAAACGGCTTGAATCGTCATACCGCGAGCAAGAAGAGTTGTTAGCCAGAAATCAGGCACTCAGTGGATTCCTGCAATCTGTTAGTGACGGCCAGCCTACTGCCATAGCCGCGCTCACCAGTGACATGACTGTACGGTTCAGCAATGAAAAAATGGCCACTGTAACCGGCATTCCGTCTAAGGAGCTTACCAATCGGCGGCTTGATACCGCCTTTACAGGGTCTGTCGCTGAACTGCTTCGTGAAAAAACCAAAGCCGCATCAAGTGGTACAGCAACCGAGCTGCAAATAGTGCTGGGGCAGGAACAACACCCGCAAACATACCAGACCCAAATTTTACCTCTGGATACACACGATAAAAATGATGCTTCTGTACTGGTTGTCATGCAGGATATATCAGACCTGATCGCTGAAAAAGCAAAGTCAGAAACATTATACAAACAGCTTATAGGTACCCTTACAGAAATTATTGACGCCCGTGACCCATGGAGCAAATATCATTCTTCCCGTGTGGCCGATGTAGCTGTCTCCATTGCCGAAGAAATCGGCGTAACACCTGACGAAATGGAAGCTGTGCGCATCGCTGGGCAGCTTGTCAATATTGGCAAAATTTTTGTGCCAACAATCATCTTAACCAAACAAACACCACTCAGCGAAGACGAACTGAAGCTCGTGCGCGAAAGTATGCAAAAAGGCGCGTCTCTTATTGCAGGTCTGGATTTCAAAGGCCCTGTCGCCACTATTCTGGCTGAGATGCGCGAAAACTGGGATGGCACCGGCGAGCCAAAAGGCCTGAAAGGCGATGCAATAGTATCTGGGGCACGCATCTTAAGTGTATCAAATGCCTTTGTCGGTATGGTTTCTGCGCGAGCCCACCGATCAGGCCTTGGTTTTGACAAAGCCTCTGACATTCTGCAAGCAGACGCTGGCACACGCTACGAAAGGCGCTTGGTCGCTGCACTTCAAAATATTTTGGAAAACAAAGGCGGGAGAGACCGCTGGCACCACTATATGGAACGTGCTGAGGAAACCAACTAAACGGCGAAGCAGGAAATCTGCTTATCAGGAAGGCATATCTTCGAGAATAATTTCTGCAAGGCGCCGTTCAACAGCGGCACCTTTTTCACCGCCTCGTCCTACAATCTTGTTTTTGAGAATAACTTCAATTGCACGTACATGGGCTTCAATAACACGCTTATTAACGCGGTCGAGCCCTTTGTCCTGAGCTTTTAAATACCCGCAAAGAGACGTTCCAACTGTGGTTAAAAGCATGTAGTTAAAGCTCGACCCCATACCTTTAATATTATGAGCAAGTTCATAAACCCGCGCTACATTTTCGTCCTCACGCTGGCTAATTGCCGCCAAGTTATCCGTTAACTGGCGCATTTCAGCTACAGCTTCTGAAGACCAATCAATAAACTGCGTTGCTAGTGCATCATCATCAGCATAGGACTGAATGTCTGTATTCATGGAGCCATATTTCCCTTGTTTCAGGCTTTTTCTACCACAAAAAGAGACTACCTGAAAACAGTTAACAATTTGCATAACAGCTACATGGAAGCAAAATTCTTTCATTGTTTGCTTGCATCTGCCCCCGTTAAGTGGATAAACCAGAGGTATACAGACACTGGGACTAGGGAGGGTCAAACGTGACTCCAAATGAAATTGCGCGTGTGCAGGCTTTCCTGCAAAAAAAATTCAACAATAACATGATCAAGCTTATGCGACGGCCCAAAGCAAAAGATTCGGTTGAAATGCTGGTCGCCGACGAATTCATGGGTATTGTGTACCGTGATGAAGACGAGGGCGAAATATCCTATTCGCTTAGCATCTGCGTTTTGGATGAGGATCTGCCCAAAATTTAAATATGCGCTTCACCTTGATAAAAAGCCTGCTTCCTGTTTAGCAGGCTTTTTATATTAGGGCGCTATATATTTCGTTTAGAACACACTTTCTCCAAAGGGTTTTTACGCCTTCTTCCATATAAGTTAGTAACTAGCTTGCCTCATCAGGCGGTGATCAAGCCCTAATTTCAGTGGAAGAAACTAAATGAAAAAAGTCACGACAGTTATTTATCTCGCCCTTTTTACGGCTGCCGCCCTGGGCGGATGGTGGTACTATTCAGCCCAGCAAACCAGTGCAAATATGATGTTGGCCCAAACAACACCTGTACGTATTGGCACCCTCGAATCAGTGGTCACTGCCCAAGGCACACTAGAGCCTAAAAACTATGTTGATGTAGGCGCACAGGTTTCTGGCCTTATTGAAAAAATGCATGCTGAAATTGGTGATATGGTCAAAGAAGGCGACCTGATCGCCGAGATTGACCCTGATGTTTACGACTCTAAAGTGCGCGCTGATGAAGCCCGCCTAAAAACCCTTCTGGCTCAAAAAACCGAGCAGGAAGCCCTTGTCAAACAGGCACAGCAAAAATTTGACCGTAACAAGCGCATCTACAAGGAAAATGCAGTTAGCAAAGAAGTGCTCGAAGATTCAGAGACTACTTTTGAAATTGCAAAGGCTAATCTGATGTCGATTGAAGCACAGATGGAAGAAGCGCAGTCAACACTGGAAGGCGATAAAACAAGCCTGAGCTATACTAAAATATTTGCGCCTATAAATGGTACGGTGGTTGACCAGTCAGTACAGGAAGGCCAAACCATTAACGCCAACCAAACAACACCAACCATTGTACAGGTGGCGAACCTCGACATCATGACGGTGCGTGCACAAGTTGCCGAAGCCGACATTATGAAGCTGCACGATGATATGCCTATGTATTTCACAACGCTCGGTTCTGGCGAACGGCGCTGGCAGGGTAAAATTCGCCAAATATTGCCAACCCCTGAAACAGTGAACGATGTTGTACTCTATAACGTGCTGGTTGACGTAGAAAACCACGACAGAACCTTGATGACCGGCATGACCACACAAATGTTTTTTGTACTGGTAAGCGCCAAAAACGTGCCGGTTATCCCGGTTTCAGCCCTTCAGGCACGTGTGCCAGAAAAAGATACAGAAACGGCAAAAGCTTATAGTGTTGAAGTAGTTACGCCAAATGGCACAGAAAGGCGCACTGTGCTCGTGAGCCTAGCAGACCGTACACAGGCCGTAATAGAAAGTGGCCTTACTGTAGGCGATAATGTGCAGCTAAAAACTGCTGGCAGCAGTGCAGCAACATCAGGCCGCCCACCAAAAATGGCGCGCCTATAATGAGCGAAAAATCACAACCGCTTATTGAGCTTAAAAATATCAGTCGCCATTTCAGCAGCGGTGAAACCACCGTTAAGGCGCTTGATAATGTAAACTTGTCCATTTACCCGGGTGAATTTGTTGCAATCATGGGCCAGTCTGGCTCTGGTAAATCTACCATGATGAATGTGCTCGGTTGTCTTGACCGTCCAACTCACGGTAGTTACCAGATTATGGGGACAGATGTTTCAAACCTGTCGCCTGACGAGTTGGCAGCCCTTCGGCGGCAAACATTTGGGTTTATTTTCCAGCGCTATAACCTGTTAGGTACAGCAAATGCCGCAGAAAATGTTGAGGTGCCTGCGCTTTATGCCGGCCTCTCGCGCACAGAAAGGCAAACACGGGCCATAGAGCTTCTCACCGGCCTTGGCCTTGGAGACCGCTGTGATCACCGGCCAGCACAGCTTTCTGGTGGCCAGCAGCAACGGGTTGCTATCGCCAGAGCGCTTATGAACAATCCGCCTGTCATACTTGCTGACGAGCCAACCGGCGCCCTTGACAGCAAAAGTAGTGAAGACGTTATGGATCTTCTGAAAAAACTGAATGCAGAAGGCCGCACCATCATTGTTATCACCCACGAGGAAGAAGTGGCGGCTCATGCTGAACGGATTATTCGTATCGGCGATGGTAAAATTGTCGCTGATAATGGCACAAAGCCAGAAAACGAACAAACGGGTAGCACTAGGCAATCACACAGCAAGCTTACAGGCGGTTCTATTGTCGGTGAAACCGGTGAAGCAGTGCGCACTGCGCTTCGGGCGCTCAGGGTTAATTTTTTCCGCACCACCTTAACACTTCTTGGCATTATTATTGGTGTTGCCGCCGTTATAACCATGATGGCTGTTGGGAATGGCAGTAAGGAAAAGGTGCTAACCCAGATCAGCTCCATGGGGACAAATATCTTGAATATACGGCCCGGCGCACCGGGTATTCGTAACAGCGGCGATAACGCCACGCTGTTGCCAAGCGATGCCCAAGCGATCAGCGATAATATTTCAAATATCGAAGCTGTTGTACCACAGCGTAGTGGCAAAAAAACACTGCGCCTTGGTAATATTGATGCGTCCACAACAGTTGAAGGCGTGGGCCACACCTTCCCGATTGCGCGCGATTGGGAGGTGGAAAAAGGCACGTTTTTCACAGAAGCTGATATCAGGTCTTATGCCGCCGTTATTGTTTTGGGTGCTACAGCCGAGAAAAACTTTTTCCCCTACGGCGACGACCCAATTGGCAAGTTTATTCTGGTGGGGAATATTCCATTTGAAATTATTGGCGTCATGAAATCAAAAGGTGCGGCCCCTTGGGGCGGTGATCAGGATGACACTGCTTGGGTACCATACACAACAGGTCTTGTTCGCTTGTTTGGGTCAAATTACCTGAACAGCATCACCGTTAAAGTAGATGATGTTGCCCAGATTGAACAAACAGAAGCCGACATTACCGCGCTTTTGAAAGAACGCCACCAGATAGAAAATTTTAATGTTCGTAACACGGCCTCTTTCCTTGAAATGGCAACAGAAACCCAAAACACCCTAACCGTTCTTTTAGGCGCTGTTGCTGCCATTTCCCTGTTGGTGGGTGGTATTGGTGTCATGAATATTATGCTGGTAAGTGTTATAGAGCGTACCCGCGAAATTGGTATCCGCATGGCAACCGGTGCGCGCAGACGCGATATTATGATCCAGTTCAACACTGAAGCAGGTGTTGTCTGCACTATTGGCGGCGTTATTGGTGTATTGCTGGGTTTTTTTGCAGGCTACATACTATCGCTCTTTGATGTCGAAATTGCATTTTCAACAGGACCGGCGCTTCTGGCTTTTGTCTGCGCGGTTGGAACCGGCTTGCTGTTTGGGTTCCTGCCTGCCCGCAAAGCTGCCCACCTAGACCCTGTTGTCGCCCTTAGTTCGGAGTAACTATTATGAAAAAAACATCTCTCCTTCTTATACCCACACTTTTGGCATCTGCCTGCACCATGACACCGCAGTATGAACAGCCAACTGTGCAAACACCTGCGGCATGGCATGCACAAACACCAAGCCCTGAAACAGCAGAGCTGGCCTATGACTGGTGGAAATCTTTCAATAGCAATGAGCTAGACCAGCTAATGGCAACAGCGCTGAGCCTGAACACAGACCTGCTTTCTGGTGTTCAACGCGTAAGGCAGGCAAGAGCCAGCCTGAAAATTGCAGGGGCAGATATCCTGCCATCTATTAGCGGTTCAGCAGGTGCCGGACGCACGATTGCTGTGTCTGGTGGGTCAACAAGTGCTACCTCTCTGCAAGCGGGTGTTGGTGTTGCCTATGAACTTGACCTATTTGGCACAAACAAAGCCAGTGTGATGGCTGCAAAGGCAAGTTATGCAGCCGCACAATTTGATCAGGAAGCGCTCGCCCTTGTTGTTATGGGCGACGTGGCACAAAGCTATTTCACGCTTCTAAACCTGTATGAACGGCTTCGTATAGCAGACGAAAACCTTGCCAATGCCCGCGAGGTGCGCCGTATTATAAATGTACGCGTTCAGGAGGGTGCTGAATCTGAACTGGAACTAGCACAGCAGGAAAGCGCTGTTGCCAGCCGCGAAGCAGCACGTGCATCGTTGGTTGAAAGCGTCGCGAATGCGCAAAATGCCCTTGCCGTGCTGCTAGGGCAACCCCCTCAAACCCTTGATGTTGTGGAAACCAGCTTGCAAACATTGGCCGTGCCACACATCGCGGCAGGGCAGCCGTCTGCCCTCCTTGCGCGGCGGCCTGATCTGCAATCAGCGGAACAAGGCCTTATTGCAGCTAACGCTAATATCGGCATAGCAAAAGCAGCGCTTTTCCCGTCACTATCCCTAAGTGCAGGCTATAATTTTTCTGCTGCCGGGTTTAATGGGCCTAGCAGTTCTGCGCTCTCCCTTGCTTCGTCCCTTGTTGCCCCCATTTTTGAAGGTGGCCGGCTTAAAGGGGGTGTAGAGCTTGCCAAAGCCCGGCAACTTGAACTGGTGGAAACATACCGGGGCACAGTTCTAACTGCTTTTCAGGAAGTGGAAGACGCTCTCTCTGCCATTGAGGCCGCTTCGATTAGAGAAACTGTACTGGAAACAGCCATGAAACAGGCGCAGAAAGCATACCGCCTTTCCAAAAGCCGTTACGACGAAGGCGCTATCGATTTTCAAACCCTTCTGGACACGCAGGATACGCTCCTATCTGCCGAAGATAGCTACGCACAGGCAAAGCTTGCAAAGCTTACAGCAGCAATCAGTCTCTATATGGCGCTCGGCGGCGGCTGGCAGACAGACACCCTGCAAAGTTAATAGTGTGGGGGCTTTTTGAAAGCTCCCCACTTTGACATGTGCGTTTACTGCGCCTGTGCCGCAATCCAGCCACGCAGTTTGGCCTCAAGCATAACAAGGGGCAAAGCCCCATCTTCCAACACGCGGTCATGAAAAGCCCGAACATCAAACCTTTCGCCTAAAGTCTTTTTGGCAAGGCTGCGCATTTCAACAATTTTCAGCTCGCCAAGCTTATAGCCAAGCGCCTGTCCGGGCCAAACGGCATAGCGTTCAATCTCGCCCACAGCTTCATCCATATGCACGCCTTCTGCCGCGACCATATAGTCAATAGCCTGCTCGCGGCTCCAGCCTTTTTCATGCATGCCGGTGTCTACTACCAGTCGAACAGCG
Source organism: Kordiimonas pumila (assembly GCF_015240255.1). Lineage (NCBI taxonomy): Bacteria > Pseudomonadati > Pseudomonadota > Alphaproteobacteria > Kordiimonadales > Kordiimonadaceae > Kordiimonas > Kordiimonas pumila. The sequence continues at coordinate 762,959 of NZ_CP061205.1, read as the reverse complement.
CGCAGCAACTCTGCTTGAAGACGGCCAATATCATCAACCGGATCATTTTTATAAATGCCCATATCAGCGGCTAACCGCTCGGCGTAAAGGCCCCAGCCTTCACCCGCAGCATTTGAATAAAAAACCGTACTTAAAACCGGCTGGTCCCCGGACATGCCAATAACAGTTTGCAGGTGGTGGCCGGGGTTTGCTTCGTGGTAAACCAGCGTTTGCAGGGAATAGCTGGGGTTTGCCGCTGTATCATAAAGGCTAACCCAAAAGGTGCCCGGGCTGCTACCATCAAAAGCTGGTGCATCATAAAAAGCCCCGCTCACAGACTGCTCGCGGTGCTTAGGTACAGCTTTTATCTCCACATCCTGATCAGGCAGCAAACCAAACCATTTCGGTAGTTCTGCATTTACCAGATCAAGATCAGCCCTCAAGTCACCAAGAAGCGCTGCTTTACCTTCATCTGTATTTGGGTAAATATATTTTGGGTCAACCAACAATTTTTGCATGCGCTCGCCGACTGTGCCAGCATCATAGCCAATTTTTTTAAGCAATATATCCATTTCGCTGTGAATACGGGCCACTTCCCGAAGGCCAAGAGCGTGAATTTCTTCAGGCTCCATAGCGGTGTCGGTCAGGTGTGTGATCATAGCCCTATATAGGGCTTTACCGTTTGGCTGATGATAGATACCCGCGTCATGGGTGGCTTTTTCTTTAAGCTCTGCAAGAACTGAGCGCAGAGCATCAAGTGCAGGGATCACTTTTTCTACAAATACCGTTTTTGCCTGCTCCTCATAAGCCGCACTACCTTCAACGCCTGCTACCTGCATTTTTGCGGTAAAACTGGTTATCAACGTATGGTTTATGCCTTTTTCAATGTCACCAGAGAGGTTTTCAATGATGTTTGCCAAAACAAAATCAGGTGCAATAACACCCGAAGCAGCGTCCCCTTGCACCTTGGCTGCAATCTCGCCCAAAATATCCGCATATTCCGCCAGCAAGTGCACATAGGCTTTTGCATCTTGTATGTTTGTCACCATAACCTTGTCTTCTAACAGGGTAGGCACCTCAACATGGGGGCCAGACAGATGCGACATACTGTAGGGCAGAAACCAGTTACCATACTCACCGAGAATAGACCCATAGGATACAGTCTCTGCTGGCTTTAAGGCATTCTCCATTTCAAACTGAATGAGATCAAGGCTGGTGACTTGCTGGGGCGTAAGGCCCTCGCGCTTCATAGCGCCTAGTTTTTCAACCAGTGCCGCAAAGGCCGCTCTGCGGTTTTGTTCATCTGCAGGCCGGTAATGAGTTAGCTTTTCCGTGCCACTGCGTTCAAATGGAACACCGTAATATAGGGCTGTTTCTGGCCTCAGAGTAAAATAGTCATGTGCAAAGGCTTGCATTTCTTCCTTGAAGAATGGGTCAGAAGCCTTGGCTGAAAACCCGCCGACCGCAAAACCCAGCGTGACGAACCCCGCAATTGTTATGATTTTTCTCAGAATATTCATTGCAGCCCCCTTTTTATAGTGTGTTCCAAATACCCTTACCAATATTTTCCCGAAAATACATCCGCCGCCAGATAAGAGCAACGAGTTTGGACCGCGCCAAGAATTCAGGGTGATCTAAATGCGCCCTATAATATTTGGCCGCACCCAAAGGGCACGGCCAAACCATTCTTTAAAGAGCTAAATCAATAGCTTTTCAACCTGTACCCTTAAAAGTCGGCCCGCATAGTGACGCCAATTGTCCGCGGCTGCAAACGATACGAGCGGCTGGCAAAAAGATTCTGGGCATCGACACCAAAATTGCTTGTTCTTGCATCATTATTTGTAAGGTTATCTACATATACAATAATTTCATACCCACCGTACATAAGGCCCGCACGAGCATTAAAGACATTATATTTATCACTGTATAACTGTGGTGCATTGTTTATGTTTGAAACAGATTCGCCTACATAACGGTGACCAAGGCGCATGTAGCCTCTCATGTCATTAGGTAATTTATCAGAAGAAAATTCAATAAAGTTACTTGCACTAAAGTCTGCAGAACCAGGCAGTGTTGAACCCGGTATCATAGGTACTCCGTCCAGAACAGACTTCAGCTTGGCATCAAGAACTGTAATAGCTGAACCAATTTCAATGCCGGCTGTTGGACGCCATTTCAAGTCAGCCTCCAGACCCTTAATCTCTGCCTTACCCGCATTATCTGTAATGTTAAGGAGTAAGCCGGAAGCCGGACCTGTTACAAAGCGCTGAAGCTGAATATCAGACCAGTCAATATAGAAGAGGGCTGCATTGAGCGAGAGCCTGTTATCAAAGAGGGATGCTTTGATCCCGGCCTCATAGTTCCAGAGCGAATCAGGGTCAAATTCCCGTGTGATCCCTGCTTCAACATCTTCATCCTGAACAAAGTTTACCTGACCAATACGGAAGCCTTTAGCCGCTGTGGCATAAAGATGAATATCTTCAGATGGGAAATATGAAACAGAGAATTTGGGGTTTATGCTGCTTGAATTTGCAACTGTATAAGGCGTAACGGCGCCGCCTGCTGGCACAAAAACACTTGGCTGGTCGATCCGTTCAAATTCGAATTTATTATCAAATGCCCGCGCCCCAATCGTGACGCTGAATTTATCAGAAAACTTATAACTTGCTTCACCAAAAAGGGCTGTTTCCGTAACATGAACATCATAATTGGATTCAAGAACGGGCCCAAACGGCTCTGAAGCCCAAAGCTGATAGGCTGTCAGGTTTTGCTTCAGGTAAAAGCCACCGATTGTCCACTGGAAAGGCCCATCATGCGTTGATGATAACCGGAGTTCCTGCGCAAACGTATCGTATTTATGACGGATAAGATAATCATGGTCATCCGGGTCAATATAAGCGGTTGGTGCGTCCGCATCAAACCCCAGCGCACCACCCAAAAGCGAATCTATATATGAAACATAGTCTGTGTTGAGGAGAGAATCTCTCTCAGCATATGTTGTAGATGAAGACACCATAAAGCCGTCAAATTCATACTCAGCATAAAGGTTATAGGATGTCAGCTTGATATCTGATGCGTTAGGAATAGTACCGTTATATTCATAGGCATCACCTTCTGCCTCAAGCGCATAACTTGCGGGTGAATCGTCAAGGCTGTTTTCTTCGTGTGTTAACGTAAAACGAAGGCTAAGGCGGTCAGTCGCCTGATACGCCAGCAAAAGACGACCGCCCTCAGAAGAGCCACTATTCACGTCTTTTTCATCGCGCCGAACATTGTCGATATAACCGCCATCTTCGCGCTTATAGCCAACAGCACGAATAGCAAGCTTGTCACTTATGATCGGCACGTTCACCATGGCACTCAGGTTATAACTATCTTCGCCGTCATGCGTGAAAGCGTGACCATATTCGATTTTGGCAGCAAACTCAGAAAGGTCAGGCTTGTTCGTAATCACGCGGACAGCACCGCCGAGAGCGCCAGAGCCAAAAAGAGTACCTTGTGGGCCGCGCAGAACCTCAACACGCTCAAGGTCAAAGGTGCTGAAATCAGAGTTACTCCATGCGCCCCACGCATTGAGTGAAGGAAGATCATCAATATAGATCGTTGTTGAATTTTGAAGGTTATTCCGGGTAGCACCCTCTGTGGAAATGCCGCGGATCACGATGGGGCTGGTGCCACGTCCCTGCGCGTTATAATGCACCCCCGGGATTTCTGCGAGATAATCCTCAGCGCCGCTCGCGCCGATACGCTCAAGATTAGCCCCCGTCAGCGCTGACAGACCAAAAGGCACATCTTGCAAGGACTGCGCGCGCTTTGTAGCGGTCACAATAATTTCGTCAAAGGCAGGCTCTTGTGCCTCTGTATTTTGGTCAACGCTGCTTTGCTGGGCATGTGCGCCGCCCACCCCAAAAAGAAGGGCTGAAATAGTAGATAACAGGCCCTTTTTAATTTTACCATGTATCATGTCTTGCTCCCGGATTTGCGCATGTGCGCTTTTCTCACGCGTGATGACAATCATCCCGCTTTCTGTGAGACCACCGGAAAGCCCTGTCCCCTCGAACATCACTGCCAAGGCATATTCAAGGGTGTAGTAGCCTTTGACAGGATGAATCCCGTCTACGTCAGCTAAATCAAAAGAATAGATAAATTCGATATTGGTCTGATCGTGAACATCTGCAACAGCTTTGCCAAGCTTGCCCCCTTCAATACGAAAGTCGTATCGTGTTTTTGCATCCTGTGCATAGACAGTTATCGTTGCACACAGCACTACAATAGCAAAAGCAGCTGCTTTTAAAATCCTACCCTGTATCCTTATATTCTTTTTCATTAGCCTAGCGTTCAGCAACTTCAGTTTCACGCTGGCCTCAAGCGATAAGGCAGGTGGCAGTGTAAAACCCGTAAAGTTAGATATAGATTTTTGTATTTTTTATACTTTCCCATACACGCATTGATGAAATGCGATGCAGGTTACCGCCTCGCTTCCCGCCCGCTATACGAGGCACACAACAATATCTGCAAAAAATTCGAAAGACCAAAGCGCAGCGATCAACTGGCACGATATAGCCTGACATGGCCTTCATCTAGACGTTCAACCTGGATATTTGCCATAACATTCAGGGCTTCAAACATGCGTTCAACATCACCTATCTTGTAGTAGGCTACTATGCGCTGGTGTTTCAGGCTGTCATCACCAATCTCTATAGAGATGTCTGTATACCGGCTAATCTCATCCACAACCTGTGCCAATGTTTCCCCATTGAAGGAAAGTTCACCGTCGCGCCAGTCCAGCTCTTTATTTAAGGCTAACGGAGCGATAAGAGATATTTCCTCCACACCCCGGCCAATAACCGCTGACTGTCCGGCTGACACTTCAACCATAGACGGCTTTTCCTGATTGCCCGCGAAATCACTACGGCGCTGCGGCTTATCATCAAGGCGGGTTTCTTCAAGGGCTACACGTCCGTGGGCAACAATCACATCAAGCTGCGCTTCACTCACTCTCACAGAAAATGCGGTGCCCACAGCCGTTACTGTTCCTTTTTTGGTTTGAACAGAAAAAGGCCGGCTTTTATTAGGGGCTACATCAAAATAGGCCTCTCCCCTTATAAGGCGAATAGTTCTAAAGTCATCTGTATAGGTGATTTCGGCCATACTATTCGTATTTAAAACAATTTGCGAACCATCAGGTAAGTCTACCACTTCCTGTCGCCCAACTTCTGTTTCGTAAGAGCCATGAAATATGTTTTCGGGGCCAAAAGCTGATCTATAAATGCTCATAGCTACAAATGCCAAAAAACATGCCGCAATACTGCCAACCATTAGGCGGCGAACTAGACTTAACCTTCTAGCCAGACGGTCCTGTCTCATTGGCTCTATTGCTGCATCACTTTCGGCGTAATCTGTAAGTTTCTCAACAAAATCCAAGCCGCCCCAAAAATCAGCCATACGCTCAAAGGCATCTTTATGCTGGGCGCTCTGGTTGCGCCATGCCTCAAACGCGGCGAGTTCAGCTGGCGTGATATCTGCCTCTTGAAGACGGATAACCCACTCGCTCGCTTCAGTTTCTGCCTGAGCACTGTCTGGTAAAGACCTGATATTTGAATCTGACATGCTCACTTACTTTTTATGCCCCTTATTCACACCATTCCAGTTCAGGGGGCTAATGTTCTTTTGCTTAACATCTGACTTGTTTTGCAGCGCCGCGCCAAACTCAGCAGGGTCAATGCCACGACTTCTAATATAGGCGTAACACCCAGCCATTGCAGCAGCTACACGCTTTTCAATAGTGCTTTTTGAAACATTCAGGCGTGTAGCAATTTGATCAAACTTTAGACCCTCAATACGGCGCAGTACAAAAGCGCGCCTCAAATCTGGGGGTAAACTGGCAAGTGCTTCCGAAAATATAACAAGCTTTTCCTTTCCAAGGAGTTTCGCTTCAGGCGAAACCTGTGTCTCATCTGCATAGGCAGATAGATCGATGGAATCCTCAAGAGAAGTGCTCGTTTTATTTATTTTTTTTACAGATTCGTTCAGGGCAAGGTTTTTTGCAATACGTAAAAGTAAATGCTCCGGCTCATGAATATCTTCGCGACTCTCTAGCGCAAAGCCTGTCAAAAACACATCCTGTGCCAGCTCATCAATGTCAGCAACATTCGAACGATATTTTGCTATAACGTTACGGATCGCAATTTGTTGCTTATAAAATGCTTTAAGAATTTTTGACATCACGCTACATCATTTTTCCATGAAAATTGCATCTCATGCTAGCCGTTCATCTATATTTGTTACTAACACTTAATACATATATTACGGCAAAATGAAAACTATACAGTCTAACCCTTCTTTACGGCCAAAAATCCAGATAGCATAGCATAAGCCTCAACGCAGGCGTTAAGGCTTATGCCCGTGAACCACTTATGGTAAAATGCCAAGTGGGCTTTTTACTCGTCAAAGCTCAGAACGGCTTTATCACTTGTTACAAATGACTGGCAGGTAAGCACATAGCCGGCAGCCACCTCTTCTGGCTCCAATCCTTGGTTCAGGACCATCTCCACAGTACCTTCCAGCACTTTGGCTCGGCACGTACAGCACACACCGCCTTTGCAGGCAAAAGGAACGTCAAGGCCCATATCAAGTGCCGCATCAAGGACAGCTACATCCTTGCTGGCATTCATGTTTACTTCATCACCGTCGATAATCAGTGTCATAGCAGTTAAACTACTGGTATCAGCAGCCCGTTTAGGCGCCACCGCTTTCTGGCCTTCGCTCAAGAACTTTTCAAAATGGATTTTGTCACCTGAAAGGCCCGCCCCCACAAGGGTACCAACAACAGCATCGATCATAGCATCAGGGCCGCACACAAAGGCATGGTCTATCTGGTCGGCAGGTACAATCTTGCCAAGAATGTCTTTTACTTTCCCGGCATCCAACCGGCCTTTGAAGAAATCTATCTCCAGATCTTCCTGACTTAGGAAATGCCAATAGGTAAACCGCTCCATATACTGGTTTTTCAAAAATGCCAGTTCGTTAATGAAAATGGTCGATAGTTTAGAGCGGTTACCATAAAAAAGCATAAACCGTGCATTAGGCTCTGCCGCCAGTGTTGTTTTAATAATCGACATAATAGGGGTAATGCCACTGCCCGCCGCAAAGGCCACATAGGTACGTTCAGACAAGGGATCGAGATCAACGTAAAAATGACCGGCTGGTGCCATCACGTTCAGGATTTCACCCGCCAATAGGTTTTCATTGGCGAATGTTGAAAACCGTCCACCCTCAACCCTGCGGATGGCGACCTGCAACTTTGCTTCTGCAACACCCGAACAGATCGAGTATGAACGGCGCAGATCTTCGCCCTCAATCGTTTTACAAAGGGTCAGGTGCTGGCCTTGCTTATACTCAAACTCATGCTTTAGTGCATCCGGCAAATCAAGAGTAACAACAACCGTTTCAGGGGTGTTTTTTTCAACAGAAGCAACTTTTAATTCATGTAATTTAAGCATGGGTTATTTCCACTCAAGGTAGCCTTAGCCAAGGCTAGATACATTTAAAATATTCAAACGGTTCGAGGCAGTCACAGCAGCGATACATAGCTTTGCAGGCCGTAGAACCAAACTCACTGATGTTTTCAGTATTCTTTGAACCACATTTTGGGCACGCAATAGCTGGTGACAGGCCAAACAGCGTGCCTTTACCACTTTTGGCACCCTTCACGGGCGGTGCAATACCGTAAGCACGCAGTTTTTCGCGGCCTTCATCAGATATCCAGTCACTGGTCCACGGCGGGCTAATCACTGTTTTTATATTCGTTTCTATAAAGCCTGCATTTACAGCAGCTGCCCTGATTATTTCATTAATAAGGGCTGTTGCAGGGCAACCACTGTATGTGGGGCTAACATCAATTGTTGCGGCACCGTTTGCCCCGTCCGTTCTGCCCCGGGTCACATGCACAGCGCGCACAACACCCAAATCAACAACAGAAAGCGCGGGGACTTCAGGGTCCATCACATCTGCCAGTATAGCCCAAAGGAAGCTTTCTTCCTCAGAGCATGGCTTTTCTTGCGGGCGCAGCATATTGCTATTGTCCACCACCTGTATCACCAGACAGCGCCCCCTGCTGTCGGGTACGTACGCTGTAGATACTGAAGTTCACAGAGAAGTGTGCCCAAATGCTCACTATGGTGACCATTATGACGGCTCCCCATAAGGCGGCTTTCGCCTTCTGGTTTTTTCAGATCTGCTTCGGCCAGAATTTCAGATAAATCTGCATCCCATGCAGCTCGCAAACTATCAGATGCCGCAGCAAGGCCTTTTTCTGCCAAATCTTGCTCCCACGCAACTGTTTCAAACAGCTCTGGCACAAAGCGCCACAGTATATCAAAGCCGCGTTGCACACGCCGGTTACTTTCCTCGGTGCCGCCGCCAAGCCGAATGGTCCACTCCGCCGCAAAACGACGATGGTATGACACTTCTTTCAACGCTTTTGTCGCTATCTCGGCAAGGCGCGCATCTGATGATTTGGCCAGTTTTTCGTAGCGTAGATACTGGTATATGCTGAACATTAGCATACGCGCCGTGGTTACACCCCAGTCATCATTGGGCTGTTCAACCAACCAGTGATTACGAAAATCTTGCCCATCACGCAGGAAGCTTAGGCCATCGGCCGTGCGGCCCTTGCCTTCAAGTTCCGCTGCATATGTCAAAAGCATTTCCGCCTGACCAAGCAAATCAAGCGCAAGGTTGGAGGCCGCAATATCAAGTTCAAGGTTTGGCCCTTTAGAAAGCCATTCGCTCCAGCGCTGGCCCAAAATCAAGGCATCATCACCAAGCCCCAAAACATACTGAAAAAAGGGGTTTTCATCAGAAGTATAAATGCTTTTCATCTGAGATATCCTTACATTTTTCCAACAGAATCAGGGATTTCGTAAAATGTTGGATGCCGGTAAATCTTGTCAGCAGCCGGGCCAAAAAGCGCATCGCCTTCAGCAGGGTCAGACGCAATAATTTCTTTGGCTGGGATAACCCAAATACTCTCACCTTCACTCCGGCGGGTATAAAGATCGCGTGCATTTTCAACTGCCATGCGCCCATCAGCCGCGTGCACACTGCCCACATGCTTGTGAGACAGGCCGCGTTTAGAGCGAATAAAGACTTCGTACAGATCCCAATCTTTTTGCATTTTATTTTCCTTCCAGCCTTTTATTCAGCAGCTATCATAGTGGCACGGCTACGCTGTTTTTCAGCAAAAGCCGTAGCCGCTTCACGCACCCAAGCACCATCATCAAGCGCTTTGTTGCGCGCATCCATTCTGTTTGCAGAGCAAGCGCCATCACCACGCACCACTGCCCAAAACTCATCCCAGTCGAGGTCGCCGTAGTCATAGTGACCACGCTCTTCATTCCACACCACCTGCTCTGGTAACGTGATGCCCAGAAACTCGGCCTGCGGTACCGTTGCATCAACAAAGCGCTGGCGCAGTTCGTCATTTGAAAACCGTTTAATTTTCCATGCCATATTCTGTGATGAGTGTGCCGAATCAGAATCTGGCGGCCCAAACATCATAAGCGAAGGCCAGAACCAGCGGTCAAAGCTATCCTGCACCATCCGGCGCTGCTCGTCTGTTCCCTTCACCATTTGTAGAAGGCCTTCATAGCCTTGGCGCATATGGAAGCTTTCTTCCTTGCACACGCGGATCATAGCGCGGGCATATGGCCCGTATGAACAACGGCACAGCGGAATCTGGTTGGTAATGGCCGCACCATCTACAAGCCAGCCAATTGTACAAACATCGGCCCAACTGGTGGTTGGGTAATTGAAAATGGTTGAGTATTTAGCTTTGCCCGAATGCAGCTGGCTTACCATTTCCTCTCGCGAGGTGCCCAGCGTTTCAGCAGCGCTGTATATATAAAGGCCGTGACCCGCTTCGTCCTGTACCTTGGCAACCAGAATGATTTTACGCTTCAAGGTTGGTGCGCGTGTTACCCACCCACCTTCAGGCAGCATACCAACAATCTCGGAATGCGCATGCTGCGACATTTGCCGAACCAGTGTTTTACGGTATGCCTCTGGCATAAAATCTTTTGGCTCGATAAATTCGTCAGCATCAATACGCGCCTGAAATTCAGCTTCACCAGCCTCAACCTTAGGCGCAGCCAGCTTTGCATCTCTTGCCTTTTCTTCAGCAGTCCGTAAGTCCGTTGTATACATAACCGCTCTACCGCCTTTCTTTCTTATATCAATTGAGACTAGTATATAGTTTATTAACCGTACGGTCAATTAATTATTTAAGCCAGTTTTTAAGCGGCTTCATACAGCCGCTATAGCCTTATAATTCAGCGTTTCTCGTAACCAGAAGCGTATGTTTTAACTAACGCGTTCAATAACCATTGCAATGCCCTGACCCACGCCAATGCACATTGTGCAAAGAGCATACCGGCCTGAGCGGCGCTCAAGTTCCCGAGTTGCAGTTAGCACAAGCCGGGCACCGCTCATACCGAGCGGGTGACCAAGCGATATTGCACCGCCGTTCGGGTTTACATGCGCGGCATCGTCCGCAAGACCTAAGTCGCGCGTAACAGCAAGCCCTTGGGCTGCAAAGGCTTCGTTCAGTTCAATCACATCCATGTCGTTAATCGACAACCCAAGCCGGGCCAGAAGCTTCTTACTGGCAGGCGCTGGCCCAAAGCCCATGATACGCGGCGGCACGCCCGCAACAGCAGCGCCCACAATCCGCGCTTTTGGTGTTAGGCCGTATTTTTTAGCCGCCTCAGCAGAGGCAATAATCGTAGCACAAGCACCGTCGTTTACGCCTGAAGCGTTCCCTGCGGTTACACTGCCACCTTCACGGAAAGGCGTGGGTAGTTTGCCGAGCTGTTCGGCAGTGGTGCCGGCACGCGGGTGTTCGTCTTCAGCAAAAAGAACTGTTTCCTTACGGCTAATCGCCACTTCGATTGGCGCAATCTCGCCGTCAAAAAAGCCAGCCTGCTTTGCAGCTTCTGTTCTTGCTTGTGAACGCGCGGCAAAAGCATCCTGATCAGCGCGGGAAATATTAAAGTCTGCCGCCACATTTTCAGCGGTTTCCGGCATAGAATCAACGCCCCATTCTGCTTTCAATTTTTTATTGATAAAGCGCCAACCAATTGTTGTATCAAACACTTCATTGGCGCGTGAAAAAGCAGATGTCGCCTTTGGCATCACGAAAGGTGCCCGGCTCATGCTTTCCACACCACCTGCAATCATCACATCGGCCTCGCCTGCGCAAATAGCCCGAGATGCCATTGAAATGGCATCCATGCCAGATCCACATAACCGGTTAATCGTTGTCCCCGCTACACTATCGCCGTATCCCGCAAGCAGAGATGCCATACGAGCAATGTTACGGTTATCTTCACCAGCCTGATTGGCACAGCCCATAATCAGGTCGTCAATCGCATCGACAGGCAAACCTGGATTACGTTCCCTTAAAACCTTCAGCACATGGGCCGCCATATCATCAGGCCGAACAGTCGCCAACGTACCCGCATAACGGCCAATTGGGGTTCTGATACCATCACAGATAAATGCTTCACTCATTCAAATAACTCCTAAAACCAGATTAGTTAGCGACCCTTAAAGACAGGTTTGCGCTTGCCAAGGAAAGCCGCAACACCTTCTGCATAATCATCAGAAAAGCCACACCGCTGCATATAGTCACGTTCAACTTCAAGCTGCTCATCAAGTGTATTAGAGAGCGACGCATGAAAAGCCTTTTTTGTATATTCAAGCCCCATCGTAGGCTTTTGAGCCAGCCCTTCCGCCAGCGCCGTTACCTCTTCTATCAGCATCTCCAGCGGCACAGATTTATAAATCATACCAATAGAAACCGCTTCTTCAGCTAGTACAGGGCGCGCTGTAAAGGTTAATTCCTTCGCCTTTGCCAGCCCAACAAGCCTTGGCAGAATATAGGTACCGCCCGCATCCGGGATCAACCCGATATTGGAATACACCTGTACAAATTTGGCATTTTCTGCAGCAAGCACAAGATCACAGGAAAGGGCAATATTGGCACCAGCGCCTGCCGCAACACCGTTAACCGCTGCAATAGTTGGCACCGCAAGGTTATAGATACGCTTCATAAGGGGATTATAGCCCTTGCCAACGGTTTCACCCAGATCAGTGCGGCCACCACCCGGCGAAACGGCTCTGTCGTTTAGGTCTTGCCCAGGGCAAAAACCGCGCCCTTCCCCCGTTAATACAAGACAGCGAATTTCAGCATCAGTATCAACAGTGTCGAGCGCTGCATTTAGTTCCTGCAACATTTTATCTGTAATTGCGTTCAACTGTTCAGGGCGGTTGAGCGTTACCCATGCAACCCCGTTCCGCTTCTCAAAACGAATTGTTTCAAATGCCATTATTTTCCCTTCCCGCAGCTTTGTACCTGAACACCTTTACTGTGTACGCTCGTTCAGTGTCAAAAGCTCATAGTTTGCACAAATCTCTTTATCTTGGTTGGTAATGGTCACATCCCAGCGAACTTCACCAAAATCCTGCCCCATACGGGCTGTGCGCTGCTTGCACACAAGACGCACATGAAGCGTATCACCCGGAAAAACCGGTTTCATAAACTGAAGATCATTCAAACCATAATTGGCAAGCACCGGGCCGGGGGCCGGATCAACAAACATCCCCGCAGCAAACGATAAAAGCAGATAACCATGGGCTACGCGCGCGCCGAAAAACGGGTTAGCCGCTGCCGCTTCTTCATCCATATGGGCATAGAATGTATCACCGGTGAAATTGGCAAAATGCTCAATATCCTCAAGCGTTACAATACGTGGCTTGGTATGAAGTGTATCGCCCACCTGAATTTCATCAAAGTTTTTACGGAACGGGTGCACATCCATGCTGCGCTCTGTGCTACCTGTAGTCCAGCGGCCTGTCACCGCGGTCATTACATTCGGCGAACCCTGTACTGCAACGCGCTGCATATAATGCTTCACTGCACGAATACCGCCCTGTTCCTCGCCGCCGCCTGCGCGGCCGGGGCCACCGTGTTTCATATGCGGCAACGGTGAACCGTGCCCAGTGCTTTCACCCGCGCTTGACCGGTCAATAACAACAAGGCGGCCATGATATGCGCCAACACCCAGCACAACATCACGCACAATATCGGTGTTAAAGGTAAAGAGCGAAGCAACAAGGCTACCTTCACCCATATTAGCAAGCGTCACAGCTTCTGCTGTTGTTTCATAAGGCATCAATGTCGTAACGGGGCCAAAAGCTTCAATCGCATGTACGCCCTCAACCTCAAGAGGTTTGTCACAGTAAAGGACTGTTGGCTTAATAAAGGCACCTTTCGCATAATCAGCGCCCACCGCATCAAATGCCGTTGTACCATCAAGTACAACCGAACAAAATTCTTTAAGGTCCTCAACACGGGCGATAACCTCTTTGCGCTGACCAAGATCAGCAAGCGGTCCCATGCGAACACCTTCCGCACGCGGGTCACCCACTACTGTTTTAGCAAGACGGGCAACCAGCGCTTCCTGTACGTCAACCACTAGAGAGCGCGGAATGATTGCCCGGCGTATTGCCGTACATTTCTGGCCCGCTTTTGTTGTCATCTCGCGAGCAACTTCTTTAATAAAGAGATCAAATTCTTCTGTGCCTTTTACGGCATCAATACCCAGAATAGACGCGTTCAAGCTGTCACACTCAGCGATAAACGGTACAGACTTTTCTGCCAAAACCGGATGAGATTGAAGCGTACGCGCTGTGCTCGCAGACCCCGTGAAAGTTACAATATCCTGACAGGTTAAATGGTCAAACACATCCCCCGTACGGCCACAAATAAGCTGTAACGCACCTTCAGGTAAAACGCCTGATTCGATCATTTTCCGCACAGCAAGCTCTGTTAGATAGGCAGTGCCAGAAGCTGGCTTGATAATCGCGGGCATACCGCCAAGAAATGTCGGCGCAAGCTTTTCCATCATGCCCCACACAGGGAAGTTAAAAGCGTTGATATGCAGTGCAACGCCGCGGCGTGGAACCATTATATGCTGGCCAAGAAAGCTGCCGTTTCTGGAAAGAGCCTCTGTGCCACCGTCCACATAATGAGGTTGGTTAGGTAGTTCGCGGCGCCCTTTGGATGAATAAACAAAGAAGGTTGAAATACCGCCGTCTACATCCACCCACGTATCTGCTTTTGTCGCACCAGTTTTATAGGAAAGATCATAAAGCTCGTCTTTAAAGCCTGAAAGGGCAATCGCCACTTCCTTCAGCATTATAGCTCGCTCGTGGAATGTCATTTTTGCTAGCGCTGGTGCCCCTACTGTGCGGCCATATTCCAGCATGTCTTTAAAGTTAATTCCAGCGCTGGAAACTGTTGCAATTTCCGCACCCGTAGAAGCATCATAAGAAGCCACACCTTCATCAGGTGATGTATACCACTTGCCACATACATAACTTTGCAGTTTCACTTGTACTCTCCTTAACAGCCTTAAACGGGCATTCTTGTATTTTAAAATTAAAGCCGCTACACTATTTCATTAACCAACCGGTTAGTCAATAAACAATGTTAGACATTGTACTCCTATGACAGCCCCGGTTTCTGGATACTTGCATCCTATGGTGTTGGTCGCTACAGATAGGAAAAACAAAAGGTATATCAATGGCCCGTCCCCAGTCAGCAGACTATGACACCCGCAAACAGAAGATTCTGGAGACAGCCGCCAATGTCTTTGCTGTTGAAGGCTATCACAAGGCCTCCATCTCAGGTATTGCCGCCAAGTGTGGTATTTCAAAAGCACTGATCTACCATTATTACCCCTCTAAAGAGGATATGCTCTATCACGCCATGCTCGACCATGTGCGCGAACTGGAAGCAAGCGCCACCAGCCTTATGCAGGAAGACCTGCCGCCCGCGGAAACGCTGCGTAAAATCATTCGAGACTATCTGATCATTTATGAGCGCACGGTTGACTGCCATCACCTGCTCGTAAACGAACTTGGCTCCCTGCCCCCTGAGCGGAAAAAGGAAGTGGTCGAGATCCAGAACCGTGTCGTGCATGCCTTTGCAGAACTCGCTGATAGAATAGCCCCGTCTGATCTCAACATCCACAAAGCAAAATCCGTGGTGTCCATGCTCATGCTCGGTATGATCAACTGGACCTACCTCTGGTTTAAACCAAGCGGTAGCCTAAGCTCTGAAAAACTCGCTGATATGATCGCTGATATCCTCCTCAACGGTATAACCGGCCTTAAGCGTGAGGGCGACTTCACCCCATGAGCACAAGGCATCTGCCTTTAGAGCTGTGGCTTAACAAGATAAATCAAATCCGAAATTGGTGTTTCAAGCCCCGCCTGAGACAGCAACGTATGCACCTGACCCCGGTGATGGGGTTGATGATTAAAAAAATGGTTAACCACAAACCGGATCGGATAGCTAAAAGCTTTCCCTGCCATATTATGATAGCTTAAATCATGCTTAAAAAAGCTATCTGGCGCCATTTTAAAGAAAGTCAGCATGGCCGCGTCTCGTGCCACCCGGCCTTCCTGTAACGGGTCAAAATCATCATAAACAATTGTATCGAGGCTAGCATGCGGGACAGCTTCACCCTTAAAGCGCGCCATCCAAATATCATCTGCCACTATAATATGATTCAGTGTTGCATGAATACTGCCAAAAAACGCTCCTTTATCCTGTGTGCGGGCATCATCAGAAAGCTGGGCGCAGCAATCGTAAAGTGTACGGTTTGCAGTCGCATTATACGTGGCCATTAAATCGCAGTAGTAGCGTATATCCATTACATCCATAGTTATTATCCTCGTGTAATAATATTATTATTTTATAGGGGGCGAGTATCGCTTTAGCTGCAATCAAAGCAAGAAACATAAAATTGTTCTCTAAATTTATTTTTAATTTCATAGTGTTATACAAAAATTACACGCAGTCTTTAAAGTTTCCTTTATCGCTTTCCGTCATTATGTGTGGGAATCAGGCAAGGCCCCATATGAACGGGGTTTATAATCGCGCCGCTTCACCCAGTGAGCCGTGCGACCATACAGGAGACAAGCAATGCGCGTTGTTGCAGTTACTTCACAAAAAGGGGGCTCAGGCAAAACCACCCTTTCAGGGCATTTAGCTGTGGCAGCAGCGGCGGCTGGCCCTGTAGCCCTCATTGATACTGACCCACAAGGCAGCCTAACCGCATGGTGGAACGAGAGAATTTCCAAAACACCTGTCTTTGCTCAGGCAAGCCTGGCAAGCCTCGGCGATGATCTGGCGCACTTGAAAGAACAGGGCTTTAAGCTAGTGTTTATAGATACGCCGCCCGCCATTACCCGCGCTAACCAATTGGTTATCAGCAAAGCAGACCTGGTAATTATTCCCACCCGGCCTAGCCCCCATGACCTAAGAGCTGTGGGCGCAACAATAGATATGGCGGAAAAAGCAGACAAAGCCATGCTTTTTGTTATTAACGGTGCAACCGTGCGAGCCAAGCTAACTGGGGAAGCCGCCATTGCCCTATCGCAGCACGGCACCGTTGCGCCAACAATTTTGCATAACCGGCAAGATTTTGTGGCAAGCATGATTGATGGCCGCACTGTTCTTGAAACGCACCCCTCGGGAAAATCTGCCAAGGAAGTCAAAACCCTGTGGGCCTATGTTGAAGACAGGCTGCGCAGACTGCCCGTTAAAGCAAGCTTTAAAACAGTACCCCTCAACAAAGCCGGTTTTGGCAATAGAACTCACCCCCCAATTGATGGCGTGCATGCGTCGCAGTAATGTGGCAACTTTTGGAAAGGAACCATAAAATGGCAACAGCATCACTCACCTCTAATTTACTGGCACGCAAGGGCCACGCTAGCCCCTCTGCTACTGTACAGCCTCTCTACCAGCAGGTTAAAAGCACATGGTTGCAAGACCTGTTGGCCAGTGACAAACAGCCGGCTCGTGAACAAACCAAAAAAGGCCAACCCCGCGTGTATAAAAGCCTGCATCTTGAAGAGGCCAGCCACCAGCAGTTACGGTTGCTTGCAGCCCGCACCGGCAAAAGCCAGCAAATGCTGATGGAAAAAGCGGTGATGGCGCTGCTTGAAGAAGCCAAACAGCAAAATCAGTGTATATGCGGTGGTCAGTAAGGGCTATCTGCGTCATCTTCTTCAGGGGGGCGAGCAAAACAATCATGCCCGGCACGCTTCAGCGCTACACAGCGACTAACCGCATCATTCACTGATTTAGCCGGACCAAATATCAGCCTGAAAAGGCCGGGCCGGTTTGCAGAAGGTAAAACCTCACT
The DNA here is from genome assembly GCF_015240255.1 of Kordiimonas pumila. Classification (NCBI taxonomy): domain Bacteria; kingdom Pseudomonadati; phylum Pseudomonadota; class Alphaproteobacteria; order Kordiimonadales; family Kordiimonadaceae; genus Kordiimonas; species Kordiimonas pumila. The sequence goes on along the minus strand of NZ_CP061205.1, from coordinate 745,701 downwards.
ATATAAGTCGCCAACCGCTTCTGCTTGGGTCGAACTAATAACCCGCTGCAAGCGTTCAACTTCCATTTCCGACATGGCGAACCCAACCTCAAGCCGCCAAACTGTCGTCCAGTCGTCTGGTTTTTCAAGTGGAACATCTTCTTCAGCACTTTTTTCTTGTGCGATAGCGGCTTTACGCTCGGCTTCATCGTGCGCAAGCAGGTGAATGGCAAGTGGCTTCGAGGTAAAGCCCCTATCCGCTAGATTCTTGGCATAATCATACGCCACTTCTTTGGCATCACTACTGAGCAGCGCTTTCATGGATAGTTCATTTTGCTCTGCATCCGCATAGCCGCCCTCAAAAGCCAGCCATACTAGTGCATAGCCCCGGATGGGGTCGCGGGCAACACCCGCTTCGCCATTCCAGTATAGCATACCAAGCATATAAGCAGCTTCCAGATTACCTTTAAGGGTAAGGGTTTGCCAAATATCAAGAGCCTCGCTATTTTCCTTTTCAGTGCCATTACCTTCAAAAAACAGAATGTTGGCCAAAGACAGGGCGGCGCGTTCATGATTTAACTGCGATGCAAATCTGTAATACATTGTTGCGATCGGCACAGACACTTCCCGCCCAATGCCAAGCCGGTGAATTTCGCCCACGTGAAACATGGCCTCAGCATTGCCGCCTTCTGCCAGAGTTTGTAATGCCTCGACACCCATTTCCACTTTGCCATCACGAATTAAACCAAGTGCCTGTTCAACCGGGTTTGCATCATCCAATGCGTGCGCCGATGGCTGTGGTAGCAAAACTAAAAGCATGCAAAGCAACAAAAACCTTTTCACCAAACCCTCCTTTAATGTGCTTTGCGTTGGACCCCCGCAGACCCGCAAAACCAGTATTTCTTAAAATTTAGCTTAAACATTACTAAAAGCGCAACCAGTGTTTAAATCTTCTTTCATCCCCTTCGCCTATTCTTGCAAGAAATATAATCAGGCAACACAGCTTTAGTGAGCACAATATGATTACCATTAAACATATAAGGCCAGCCCTTATTGGGGCGAGCGTTCTGGCACTTACTGCTTGCAGTAATGGCGGATACACGGCCAGTAACCTACCACACGCATCTCAGGCACACAGCAACACCCCTTCAAATGAGCTTCAAAGAATAGCTGATCAACTGGCAAAAAACGGTGACCATAAAGCCGCTATTCCCATATATCGTCATTTAGCCAGCAAAGATGGCAGCCCTACGGCCCTTGATGCTCTTGCCGCTAGCCTATTGGCACAAGGGCTGTCAAATGAAGCCGCAAAAACTGCAAATATTCTCGTTGAACGTGGGGCTGCAACAGGTAAAACTTGGTATATACTTGGCAAAGTACATTTAGGTAACAGCCAGTATGAAGAAAGCCTCAGCGCTTTTGAACAGGCCTTAACCCGTGATCCTAACAATGCACAATATACATCCGGTAAAGCCATTGCCCTCGCCGCATCCGGCAACGAAAGCGAAGCAATTAGTGCCTTGGGCAACAAGCTTGATCCCTTGAGCCTTTCAAATAAGGCCCTGATATTTGCTGCAAACGGCCACACAGAAGCAGCTGTTATCATTCTTGAACCCCTTATAACACAAGGTACAGCCACTGCACGTGACAGGCAAAACCTTGCGATGGCCTATTTACTGAACGGGCAGGAAGAAAAAGCGTATCAAGTCTCGCGTATTGATCTGGATGCCATATCCACCAACGAAACCTTTACCTTCTACCGGTCGCTTGCAAGCCTTGATAACGCCAAACGCATGCAGGCCCTTATAACAGGGACAGTGAAACCTGAATGGTCGCGCGGAGAATTGGCAAACCTTGAACTTCAGGACAACAGTAGCCGCAAAGCCGCAGCCCAGCGCGTGGTTGAACCAGTGATGGTGGCAACGGCAAACCCAAGCCCTGAGCCACAACCACAGCCAAAAGTAGCTGAAAACCGCGAGGATTATGCCCTGACCGAAATCCCCCCACTCGTTGAGCCTGAAGGCTGGGCTTTACAAATAGGGGCATACAGAACGCTCAAACACCTTATGCGCGGCTGGACACTTTTGTACCGCCAAAGCGGCGATTTACTGGCTGATGTTCCACCAAGACGCTCAGAAGTAGATTTTGGCGAGCAACCAGTAGGTCCTAAAGGGTTTTATTACAGGCTGAACGCCGGGCCGCTTAAAAGCTTTTCTGAGGCAAAGGCGCTGTGTAACGCCCTAAAGGAAAGAGGCACAAAATGCTGGATACGCCCTCCTGAAAAAACCGAAGGTGCGCTACCCCCTTCAGCAGAAAATGATACATCACAGGTATAAAACTGTCTTTTGCTCTTGATGCTACCAGCTGCCTGCATCAAAATACCCGCCATACAGGGTTATCAGCCTACTTTCATCAGGAGACAAATTGTGCCACGTATGTCTGTCTTTAACAGTCCCTTTCTTTTAGGGTTTGATCAGTTGGAACAGGTGCTTGATACTGTCTCAAAAAACGCAGGCGAAGGGTTTCCACCCTATAATATCGAGCAGATTAACGCCGATACCCTGCGCATTTCCTTAGCTGTTGCAGGCTTTGACAGAAGTGACCTTACTATTGCGACCGAGCAAAACCAGCTCATTATCCGCGGCAAACAAATAGAGGATACTGATGGCCGTGCCTATTTGCACAGAGGCATAGCAGCTCGCCAATTTGTCAGAAAATTTGTGCTGGCAAACGGTATGGATGTTGCGGATGCCTTTATGGAAAACGGGTTATTACATATTGATCTGGTGCGCCCAGAGCCCGTAGAAAAAAACGTCGAAATCAACATTCGCTGACAGATGCTTCACCGTCTTCGCCGCTTATTACACAGCGCAGGGCACACAGGAACATAAAGCACTCTATTGGGTGGATCATAGAGCCATACCCCGCCCTTTGAAGAGAGCCGAGAAACCTAAAATCCGTAAACCAGCGTGATGCGAGTTGCTGTATCCCACGCGGATGTCCCAACTGGCGGATTGGAATCATACCCAATATCAAGAGAAACCTTGCCCGTCAGGTGAGAGTTTAACTTTGCAGAGAATTCTGCCCGATTCGCAAAAGTTGTTGTTTCTTCACCAACAGTCGTAGAGATTTTATCTTGAAAAACCATACTCTCGGATATTTGCAGCTTATAATTTGCCGAGAGCCTGCCCAGATACTCGGTATCCATAACACTTGGCATAAACGGTGTAGTATCAGTCGCTTCAATAGCCTTCACTTTACTGAAGCGAACACCCGGGCCAGCTTCCAGCCGCAGCGTATGGCGTTCAGTTTCAAATACTTTATAACCAAGGCCAATATTTTCAAGCAGTTGATAATCGTAACCTGAGAAACGATCCAGAGATAGCTCGGTATAATTGACCATAAATAGGTCATCCCATGCATACCAAAGCGCCTCATACTGGGTTTCGAACTGTTGCCGTGTTGCGTCACCTTCACTGCTGGCATAATCAAAATTCAGGTTCAGGTCGTGTTCCCACTTAGTACCAAACTTACGGTGAAAGCTCATACCTGCCGCAACCGCTTTTTCGTCTGTATCACCTGTACTACTGCCTGCGCCCAACTCAATTTTAGTGTTCCATAGCACCGGATCAAGATAGTAAATAATACCGCGCGCCCTTGAAGCAGCCTCCGCTTCCGCCTTCGCTTTCTTGATCATATCCAGCTCTTGCAGGTTATTCGCGCTGACCCATTCAGGATTTACAGCGATGGCCGCGTTTAGCAATCTTTCTTTTTTAGTAGGCCAGGTGTCCAACGCCATTTTAAGAATAGTATCAAAAGCAGCTTTATTGTTAGCGGCATTCGCGTTTTTCAAAAGGCCTTTTGTACTATCTACATCCCCAGCTTGTGCTATAGGTGCCAAGAGATGAATCGAAACAAAAAGCGATAAAAATAGGCGGGAAAATTTGCTAAACGGCATCATGCTGGTCATAGTCCTGATCTGGTAAAAAGGTTTTGTCCGCGTCTAACCCGTGACAACCAAAAACGCAAGCAATAGAACAAAAAGAAAGGAGGATTCCCTTGAAAACAGCCTTTGTAACAGGTGCAACAGGTTTTTTAGGTAGACATTTGGTTGATGTCCTTCTCGAACAGGGCTGGCATGTAACAGCCATGGTCCGCAATATACAAAGTGCTCAAAAAATCTTGGGGGACAAAGTCACGCTCAAGAAAGGTGACTTAACGATACCTCAAACAATTTTTGCCGCGATACCCGATAAGGTGGATGCGGTTTTCCATACAGCCGCCGATACAAGCACATGGGCAAAAGAAGAAAAACGCCAATCCGCCGTGAATATCGAAGGCACCCGTATGTTACTACAAGCCATACTTGATAAAGATGTGCATAGGCTTATTCACGTCTCGTCTATTGCAGTTTTTGGTGAACAAGAAAACCTTATAACAGAAAAAACCGCCCGCACCGGTGCAGAAAGCTGGATACCCTATACCCACACAAAAAGCTTCGCAGAGCGCAAGGTAAAAGAAGCTGTCGATCGCGGTCTTGATGCTGTCATTGTTAACCCAACACATATTATTGGCAGGTATGATAGCCATAACTGGGCACGGCTTATTCTGCGCATGGCAAACGGTACTTTACCCGGTACACCACCTGGCAGGGGAAACTTTGCAAATGGCCGCGCCGTTGCTGAAGCAACTGTCGCCGCATATACGCTCGGAAAAACAGGCCATAACTATATTTTAGGCGGCCCCAACGTCAGTTTTCATGAATTTCTAGAAACCGCAGCCAGGGAAATTGGCAATATAAAACCGCCTGCTGTGATGCCGGAGTTTCTTTTAAAGACATATGCAAAAGTCCTGTCTATCAAAGCAAAATTCTCGGATACAAGACCCACTGTTACCCTTGAAGAAGCCCATATGGCTTGTGAAAAAATGGATGTTTCTTCAGAAAAAGCCATTAAGGAACTTGGCTATAAAATCATTCCACTAGAGCAATCTGTTCGCGAATCCATTACCTATTTAAAAGAAGCAGATTTGTTGCCCAAATAATGCTTTCTTATAAAAATTGAGATAAATTGATTGTATTAAGGGTTTGGTAAACGATAAAATGGATAACAGAATAGGGGTGGTGAAATGAGGAGTAAGGGGTGACCCTCGGTGTAAATGTTCACTATGAAATACTTGGCCGCCGCGGGAGCAGTTGGACAATCCTTGATGTAATCAAGGAACGGGAGCCAGCCACAAAACTGGCAACTGATTTGTGGGAGTCAAAAAAGTATACAGGTGTGCGTGTTCTAAAAGAGAGCTACGACAGTGACACCCACGCGTTTGCATCCATTGAAATTTTTACCCGTGGGTCCGTTTCCAAAAAATCAAAGTATGATCAAACTGGCCAGATTTCACCGTGCTTAACACCTGATGATCTCTACAGCGCTGATGGTAGACGCTCCATCTGGGATTTAATGGAAAACACCCTTTTAGATTGGCGCATAACCCCTACGGAACTTCTCCACAGTCTCGATCATTATTATAAGCTCTATAATGCTGGCACAAAACTACAGAATGCTGTTCAGCGCACCGCAGTTTCCTTTGAAGACGAGGAAGACTCTATTCAGCAACGCATGCGTAAAATCTATAAAGTGATCGATGCATCTGTTGAGATTATGAAACAGAACAAAGAGAAAATTCCTTCTCTTGAAATGGGCAGATTACGCCCAGTGATTGAACAGTTGGAAAAAGCCTCCAACAAACGCTTTTTGCTGATGAGCGCGCTCGTGGAATACCTACGCCCAACGCTCACCATTACAGACAAATTTGGCCGTATTGCTGTTTTTCTATCAAACCGGCACCCAGACTGGGTAAATGATATACTTGACCAACTGATATCCGAGTTTCTATTGCACCCCACTGTTATGGAACAGTTGCTGGGCGAACATACCAACAGAGGCACCTACATACTTGAGATAGCCCATATGCAAACCGGCCAGTTAAGTGCCCTTGCAGAAAAAGGTCGTAGCCCAGCCTTTAGTGATGAATTGATGCGCCTGAGCGGTTTTCTTGCTGAAGATATATTACCTAAAACCAGCCATGTTCTGTTTGATCGTGTGCGAAAAGAAATTATAGCGGCGAAACCTGTTAATGACGGCGGTCTTGTTGAACAGTTACAAGCCCTGCATGACATGCAGGAAATTTTCCGTGAAATTTACACAGATGTGCACGCGCTTGATACCCTCAGTGAAGACCTAACAGCCCGGGCAAGCAGGTTGATCAATAGCCAATCAATATCAGAGCTTCTCGACATACACCCAAGCCCAGTAAGTAAAGTGGGTGCGCTTCTTGACCTTGAAGCTGCTGTTATTGGTATGCCCAATAAACGACTGGTCGCGAATTTCATTTTACCTATTCTTTCAAGGCCCGATAATGAAGCTATCTTTATGGGGCTTGATAACCAGCCGATTCAGCGCATGAATGAACTTGTGCATTTACAAAAGAAGGTCATGCTCGCAGATTTAACAGAGATGCATAAACGCAAGATCGCTGAAAAGCTTGACGAATTTTGTCGTATCATTCTGGATAATACACAAGTACTGAAAAAGCTGCATCAGCTTGACATTAGCTTGCAGGAAAAAGCGCAAAAAATCCTTTCCATGATGGCCGAAGGCTATTTCACTGACGGTGACTGTAAAATGCGCGCCGAACATCAGGTACGGATTTACATGAAACAAAAAGGCTTTACAGAAGGGCTTATAAAAGGGCTGGGCCGCGAAGAAGCTGAACAGGTTTTGCTGGATTTTCGCAAACTGCTTGAGCAGGCAGGCATTAACAAATCAGACACAGATGCCAAAATAGAATCTTGATAAAAAGCTGGTAGATTAAAAATCAGAAATCAGGCCGTTTTTTTCCCAGTCACCGTACCGGGTTGGCTCTGGTCCTGTTCGGCCCCCAAACTCTTTTTTACTGCGGGCTGCCTCATTCTTCTCTGGTACGTCATGAGAAACTGCCACCCCGGCTGGCTTTGCGGCAGCCACATCATTTCCTTTGTCAGGCATTATATATCCAATCGTCTTAATTCAGGGGGTCAGAAAAACCGTCGCGCCGGGCCTTATACCAAAAAAACAAGGCAAAGACAGCTGTAACAAACGGCAACACAAGGCCAAACTCTCCAATATACCGCCAAGAGCTTTCATATTTTGTCGACATAGGCTCCAGAAGCGAAAGCACATAAGCATTATGCGCTGCATGAAACACTGCTGCGGTCCACAAACTACCCGACTTCAGGCGTAAGTATGTCATAATAAACGACATGGAAACCAAAAGAATACTAAAATTCAAAAACTGCCATTCCAGCCCATAAGGCCCTGCATTGTAACTTGTATAAAAAATCAGGGGTGCATGCCACAAAGCCCAAAGAAGCCCAATAATGAAAGACGTAACGGAAAAAGAAAAGCGCCGCATAAGCATAGGGACAAGAAGGCCGCGCCACCCGATTTCTTCACCGAGCGCATTACTAATGCGCCATACCATTGCCAACCCACCAAACACAAATATCGAAAGCACTAAAACAGCTTCCGTGGACCACCCCATAAGGCCCAGATGGGCACCAGCCTCATTAATATAACGCGGATTCAAAACACCCGCAAAACCACCGGCCCAAATAAAGGCGTAAGCACATAAACCATATAAAATAGGTAAGCCAAAAGCCATACACTGCCAGCGCGCAAGCCCCCACTTCCAGCCAAGAACAGAGAGAGGAAACCCCATCAGCTTGCATGTTAAAAGAGCAGCAAGCCCGGGGCACCACATTAGCCCCGAAATATAATAGCGTTGCAGGCCCTGCTCCAGTAGCAGATAATAAGGCCCACAGGAGAAAAGCCCTGTTAAAAGAATAAACACAGCCACTGCGGGCAATGTTTTTTTCCTATCCACCAGATCTTCAAGGCCAATCGCTGGCATGGTCTCTCCTACTTTGCATCCTGCACACTATCTGCCAGATCGCTTCATTCTGTCATAAACTAGTTCCTGGCCGTTTTTAAGTAAAACACGCACTCTTGAACCAAAGTTTGGGATACTTATTTATAGTAAAGATAGTTTCACAGATGGTGAATAGCATGATGAATGGGTTTCGTACCGGGTTATTAATGGCTGCTATGACAGGCCTGTTTCTGGCTGTTGGGTTCCTGCTTGGTGGGCAGGCTGGCATCATGATTGCCTTTATTATTGCCCTTGCGATGAATGTGTTTTCTTACTGGAACGCAGACAAGCTTGTACTGAAAATGCACGGTGCCAAACAGGTAGACCGTACAAAAGCGCCCGAGCTTGTTACTATGGTTGAACGCCTTGCTTATCAGGCGGGTCTTCCTGTGCCTGCAGTCTATATTATTGATAACCCGCAACCCAACGCTTTTGCTACAGGCCGAAACCCGGAAAATGCTGCCGTTGCGGCAACAACTGGCTTGCTTAAAATACTAAAAAATGACGAGATTGAGGGGGTTATGGCGCATGAAATGGCGCACATTAAAAACCGTGATACCTTAACCATGACCATCACGGCAACCATTGCCGGTGCCATTTCCATGCTGGCGAACTTTGCTCTGTTTTTTGGCGGGAACAGAAACAACCCGCTTGGCATTGTTGGTACTATCCTCATGGTTATTCTCGCCCCTCTGGCCGCCATGCTGGTGCAAATGGCCATATCGCGCACCCGCGAATATGCTGCCGATAAAACCGGCGCTGAAATTTGCGGCAGACCCCTTGCCCTTGCGAGCGCTCTGGCAAAGCTGCATAGCGGCGCGGCAGCAACCCTTAACAAACGGGCAGAAGAAAATCCGGCAACTGCCCACCTGTTCATTGTGAACCCGCTACACGGCCATTCGTTCGACAGCCTGTTTTCCACTCACCCCAAAATGGAAGAGCGTATCCGCCGACTGGAGGCCATGGCAACAGGTGTTAGCTCGCGCAGGCCCGTACGTGAAACCCGTCAAGCCCGCGTCCGCAAAACGACAACAGGGTCAGTGCCTGATTCAGGGGCAGGCGTGCATAAAGCACGCAAGAACCCTTGGCAATAAAATTATAACAGCCCTTTTTCCTGTGCGAGCGTTGAAAGCTTTGTCTCTGGCCGCGCACCCAGGTGGGAAATAACTTCAGCCGCTGCAAGCCCTGCAAGCTTGGCACATGTTTCCATGCTCTTCCCACTTGTATAACCAAATAGGAAACCCGCCGCATAAAGATCACCGGCGCCTGTCGTATCCTCAACATTGGCTGGCATGGCTGGCACTGAAATAATGCTATCCTGCGTCACGACAACAGAACCTTTTTCAGAGCGTGTAAGCGCTGCGACTTTCACATGCGGGCGTAGTTTTTCAACCGCTTCCTCAAACGTGCTGGTTTGATAAAGCGAAATAATCTCTGCTTCATTGGCAAACAATATGTCGACCTGATTTTCCACCAGATCCACAAACTCCGCACGGAACCTATCAACACAAAAACTGTCGGAAAGAGAGAGCGATACAAGAGTACCCGTTTTGTGGGCGAGCTCAAACGCCTTTAAAACCGAGGCTTTCATGCTTGGGGTATCCCACAGGTACCCTTCCACATACAACACTTCAGCGTTTGCAACGTCAGCTTCACTAACATCATCAACCGTCAGTTCTGTGCAAGCACCAAGATAGGTGTTCATGGTGCGCTGGGCATCAGGTGTTACCAAAATCATACTGGTTGCTGTTGGGGCACCGTCCGTTGCAGGCACAGTTTCAAAAGAAACACCAACAGCCCGAATATCATGCTGGAACACAGTGCCAAGCTGGTCACCGTGCACCTTGCCAATATAGGAGGCACGCCCCCCAAATGAGGCAATACCCGCTGCCGTATTCCCGGCGGAACCACCAGAGCGCTCTACCGCAGGCGGCATACTGCTGTAGATTTTTGCCGATGTGGCGGCATCAACCAGCTGCATAGAGCCTTTGACCTGATTATGTTCTTCCATGAAGGCATCATCCACACGAGCGATGATATCAACGATTGCGTTCCCCATACAAAGAACCTGATTTTTTGCGGTCATTAAAAAGTCTTTCTGCGCACAAAGGGCTTTAAACAGCTAAATGTTAAATTTAGGCCACAATATTAAGCTACTCAAAGATTGCAAGCCTCAACTGATGGCCCTATCTTTACAGAATAACAAACTATAAAATATAAAACAGCACAACGAGGATACACACCATGATAGCACAAGCGGTAAATCGAACGTGGCAACAAATTCTGCACCCCAAGTTTAGAAGCGTCTTTATAACGTCTGTGCTGGCCGCCATTATAACCCTAACAGTGCTCACTCTGACACTAAACCATTACTGGCCTGAAAAAGTGGTCTCTGGCTACCGCTGGATTGATGAATTCGGTGACTTTCTGGCCTCTGCAGGCTATTGGACCATCGTAATGCTGGGGTCGTATCTCTTGTTCCCAGCCATTGTTACAATGGTTATGGGCCTGTTTGCAGACCAAATAGCCACCGCCGTTGAAGAAGAATATTATCCCAACCGGATTGGCATCCGCAAGGTGCCTTTTGGTGATGTTATTATCAGTGCTCTAAAATTAACAATAATGATTTTGGTGCTAAATCTTATTGCGCTTTTCCCGTATCTTTTGCTGCTCCTCTTCACCGGAGGTATTGGCACACTTGCGCTTTATATTGCCTTAAATGGTTTCCTGATTGGGCGGGAATATTATGAAATGGTTGCGATCCGGCATATGGACCGGCAAGCAGTTGCTGTAACCCGCCAGCGTCACGGCAACAAGATATTCATGGGGGGAGCGATTGTCTCTGCCATGTTCCTTGTTCCCGTCTTAAATTTAATCGCGCCCATTGCAGGTGCGGCCATCATGACCCATGTTTTTCATAACATCAGACGGCCCGAAGCCAGTAGGGTGCAACCGGGGAATAAACAATAATGCGCTATAGTCTCCTTCTCTGTGCTGTGGCGCTAAGTGCCTGTTCAGCAACCACATCGCCGCCACCCGCTACACAGCAACCGCCCGCTGCACCTGTCGTTACACCAAAACCTACAAAGGTAGCGCCGCCCGTTACACCGCAAACCAATGCACTTTCCCTGAAAGGCCTGAACCCGCGCGAAGTACAGGATATTGCAGGCGAGCCAAGCCTTGTGAGACGCGATAACAACGTGCAGGTTATGCTGTATGAAACCAACAGCTGTGTGCTCGAAATTGTATTTTATGAACCCGCGCCTGAAGCGCACTTTGAAGCAAAACATGTCAATGCACGCACGCGCAGCGGTGAAAGCACCAATGCCGACAAATGCTTTGCTCTAGTGCTTGCTAGCGAACAATAATAAACTTTATTTTGGCAGGAAATACTCATGGCAAAACTAAACCTTGATTTTGGTACAGTGGTTAAATTGATACTCTGGAGCACTGTTGTTGGCGCTCTCCTTTACTGGCTTGATATTAGCACAGGAGACATCTACGGCTGGATTATCAATAAACTTGCTATGATTTGGGGGTGGCTATCTGGCACAGGGCTTAAATATATGCTGCTAGGGGCCACCATTGTGGTGCCGATATTTATTATTTCACGCCTGCGTAAAGGCTAAGGTGGATGGTTCGCTTTTTTGACCCAAAAGCCACTAGTGAAAATGCGGCCAAACGCCTGCACGCGCCTGCAACAGAGCGCAACCGGGAGGTAATCTGGGACGTATTGTCAAACCGCCTACCGAAAGAAGGACTGATCTTTGAAGTTGCAAGCGGCACCGGCGAACATGCCGCTTTTATGGCCCCCAAACTATCACACCATAAGTGGCAACCAAGCGATATTGACCCCCGCCACCTTGAAAGCATCAACGCCTGGGCACAGCATGTCTGTGCCGATACGGTTTTGCCCGCAACTCGCTTTGATGTGCTCACTGACAATTTTCCTGATAACCCTGCCGCCATTCTTGCGGTTAATCTGGTGCATATTTCGCCGTGGTCTGTAACAGAAGCCCTGATAGCAAAGGCAGGTGAAGCGCTGCATAGCGGCGCTATCCTGTATCTATATGGCCCCTACAAGCAAAACGGCGCACATACGTCAGAATCGAACATAGCATTTGATCAATCGCTAAAGTTCAATAACCCTGAATGGGGTGTAAGGGATATGGAAACCGTTATAGGCCTCGCAGCAAAGGCTGGCTTTATGGCACCAGAGATACTACCGATGCCCGCCAACAATTTTTCACTGGTTTTTAAACACCGCTAAATAGCTACAGCGACCGCCGCCGTGGCCACCACCACGTCATTTGCTTCTTCCGGCAAGTCATAATGCTTTGAATAGCGCTTGGCGATCTTTTCAACCGGCAGCATAATAAACACATCTGTCGTGCCAAATTGCTTATCCACCACAGCACCGTCACCAATAAAGCAGCCAATACGCAAATAGCCTTTTATAAGTGGGGGTAGCATTTTGCGTGCAACACGAGCGTCCACATCCGCAGATGGCATTGTGTTCATGGGAACATATTGGCCTTTGTGCGCTTTAACATGAAAATCATCTGCCACAAGGTGATTATGATAGAGATATGCAAGCGCTTCTTTAAAGGCGGCAGGGTCGGTGCCTTCAAAGCTGGCACAGCCAAACATGTAAGCAATATTATGCTCTTTCAAATACTCGGCAATGCCTTTCCAGAGCATATTGATGGTGGAAGTTGCCCGGTAATCCTTATGGACACAGCTGCGGCCAAGCTCAAGAAGCTGGCGGCCTTCGCCCATTTGCTCGCGAAAATTTTTGGTTAAAAGCGCGGTCAGGTCATATTCCTGTGATGAATAAAAACCCTCATGGCGTTCCGCCACTTCCTGCCGCAACAGCCTATATGTACCTACTACCTGCTTTTTCTGTGGTTTGTTGTGGTCAATCACCAGCAAATGGTCACAAAAAGCATCATACGGGTCAACATCGCGCTTCGATACCTTGCTCATCCAGTCAGGCTTTGCCTGCATTTCTTTATAGAAAATTTTGTAACGCAGTTTTTGCGCTGCCTTGATTTCCTTAAAAGACCGGGCAAGCCTTACCTCTAGGTTGCCTTGACGAACATAGGAAGGTGCACCGGCCATAGCCTGTGCAGCAGCAACACGTGGGCGTATAAGAGCATATCTTTTCATAAGACCATCCTAATATACCGGTATTAAGTCACTAGTGTTACACAGATTTGACTAGATTATGACACCGCGCTTCTGTGCTTCTGGCCTTGATAACCGGTACCTTCCCGAACTTTTATTCCCGTTACCTCTATACCATAAACAGGTCACGTTGCGCCTGTAATATTTTTGCGCCATAAAATCCAGAGCAAAATCATGCCGGGCACAGCCATAAGGGTAGCAAGGATGAAAAACTCTACCCAGCCAACAGCTTCTGCCAAATACCCACTCGGGGCACCGAGTATGGTCCGCGCCTGATTACCAAGCGATGAAATAAGCGCATACTGTGTTGCAGTGAAGTTCACATTACAAAGGCTGGCAAAATACGCGATGGTTATTGTTGTACCAAGGCCGGTTGCAAAATTTTCAAAGCCAATTGTTACCGCCAGCCGCCACGGCTCAGCATCTCCTGCCCAAAGCCATGCGAACCCAAGGTTTGTTAACATCATTAAAATAGCTGCCAGAAAAAGCGCCTTAAAGGTGCCTATCTGCTTGTAAAGTGCCGCCCCCAGCCCCACACCAAGCATAAGGGTAATGAACCCGACAGTTTTGTTTGCAAACAACACATCAGCCGGGCTGAACTTCATGTCGGTTATCAGCGGCGCTGTCATAATGGCCGTAACTGCATCCCCGGCTTTAAACAGAAACACAAACAAGAGTATCAGGCCCCAGTTTTCACGGCGGGTAAATTCCTTGAACGGCAGATACACAGCCTCGCGCAGACGCGCCGCAAACGGGGAATATGTTTTTAGTGAAGCTTCTTCTGCCAAAAACCGGCTATCGGTGGGTCTTTCTGGCTCACCGATGCACAAGACAGCAACAAACCCCGGAAGCAAAAGTAAGGGCAGTGTTAAAATTGCTGTGGCCCAACCGTAATATTCCGCAACTGCCAGCACCATGATAGACGCCAGAAAATTTGCTGTACGGTAGCCATAAACATAAGCAGCAGCACTATACCCCTGTTCCTCATCCTCCAGAATTTCAATTCTGTAGGCATCAATCACAATATCCTGACTGGCGGACAGAAAAGCGATAAAGGCCGAAAGAACAGCAACAGCAAAAAGCTCGCTCGCGGGGTCAAACCGTGACACCGTAATAAGGGCCAACGCCATTAAACCCTGAATAACAAACAGCCATCCTCGCCGCTGGCCAAAGCGCCGTGTGATAAACCCAAGCGGCATTCTGTCGATTGCGGGCGACCAAAGAAATTTCCACGTGTAAAATGTGGTAATCAATGCAAAAAGGCCCACATCACTTTTGCTGACATCGCTGTAAGAAAGCCAAAACCCCAGTAATGAAATTACAAACGTAAGCGGAAAGCCGCTCGACATGCCAAGGCCGAAGGTCGCAACAATTTTGCCCTTCATATAGGGCTTAAGGCTATCTTTAATCGGATTCGATGTTGTCATTTTCCTCTAATCCGGCAGGTTTGCTGGGTCAATGGTAATCCAAAGCCCTTCAGCCTTGGCAACAAGCGTACCCTCCTCATCAAAAATAGCTGTCCCACATTGGCGCTTGCGGCTGTCCGGTTTTTTGGTCAGGTTCCAACCTATCACTGTTGCGGTGCCATCAGCCTTTAACGGGGCTATAATTTCTGCTGAAAGGCGACCCAGAAGGGCAGCCTCACCCGCCGCACAGGCAAAATAGCCGGGGCAGTCAAGGGCCGACCATATGTAAAGCAAATCAACATTGCCGTCTGCACTCGCTAGGCCACTGTCCAGAACCCAGTCACTGGCCACAAGGCCGGGGTGACCCTCAACCTCTTTGCTGTGAATACAAAGCCCGTCGCCGAGGGTCCGGCGCTGCCCGCATACAAAACAGGTTTCAAACGGCACAAATTTGCCCGGTGCATCAGGCGCATCAACCGGATTAATGCCCAGCACCAGCGGCGTTGGCAGCGCAGGCACATCAAGGCTTAGCGCAGTACGGCTGGCCCGGCCTATAGATTTGCCGCCTGCTAAAAGGCTCGCGGTGTCTGCCGTCCATTCCAGCAGTAACTCTGCATCAAGGGGCGGCGGCGCAGAAAGGGCCGCTTCAACAGGGCCGTCTCCGATACCAGCCAGCTTTTTAGCCATAAGGCCGCATGCATAGCCACCATTCGCGCTTTTTGGCGGACCGTTAAAACGGGACAAAATTGTAACGGTATGCTGCATGGTGCTTCCTTAAAGTCTCAATTCACTTCTTTCTAGCTGGCTTAGAGCGTGAAGTGCAAGATCAACCTTCCCTTTAACGCTTTAATATGGCAAGAGGCGCTATGAATGAAGCACACACACAAACTGGCAGCAAAATCCGCGCAACAGCGGTGCGAACCCTTATGGCTGTTACTTTAAAGAGTCGACCCCTTGAGGCGGCGCTTGACGATATGGCAACTGAAGCCAAGCTTGAGGCCCGCGACAGAGCTTTTGTGCTGAATTTAGTCATGCTGTGCCTGCGCCGCTATGGCAGCCTGAAACGCCTGCTTGCCGACATGCTGGATTCCGGCCTGCCGAAAAACGCCACATGGACAGAAGCGGCGCTCATAACCGGCCTCGCGCAAATTTTGCTGATGCGTACCGCCGACCACGCCGCCGTTAATGAAACCGTGTCCCTTATTAAAAATCTATCTGGCAAAGAAGCCGGGTTTGCGGGGCTTGTGAACGCAGTCCTTCGAAAAGCCACACGAGAGCACGATGCGCTGCTCACAAAACTGAATCGCACCCCTAAAAATGATGTCCCATCGTGGATTTATGACAGCTGGGCAAAAAGCTATGGCCCGGCAAACGCCACTGCCATTGCAGCAACCCTGCAAACCACACCGCAGCTTGATATTACCGTGAAAGATAAAACCACACTGGCTGACTGGGCCGGCCAATTGGGGGCCACCACCACACCAACCGGTAGCCTGCGCCTGCCGCTATGTGATGTTACAGCGCTACCTGGCTATGATACCGGCGATTGGTGGGTGCAAGATATGTCTGCTGCTATCCCTGCAACTCTGCTGGGCAATATAACGGGCAAACATGTGCTTGATCTGTGTGCTGCACCCGGCGGCAAAACCATGCAGCTTGCAGCAAGTGGTGCGCGCGTTACAAGCGTAGACCGCTCTGAAAACCGATTAAAACGCCTGCACGCCAACCTTGCCCGCACCGACCTGCGCGCAGATGTTTATGCCAAAGATGCCGCGCGCTTCACACCCAAAACACCCGTTGACCATATTCTTCTGGATGCACCATGCAGCGCAACCGGAACACTAAGGCGCAACCCCGACGTGATCTGGACCAAAAATGAAGGCGACATCAAAAAGCTCGCCTCCCTGCAGGAACGCATTCTGGACCATGCCTTCAGCCTCTTACCTGTAGGTGGCACATTATTATACTGCGTGTGTTCTTTGGAGGAAATCGAAGGTAAAGGCCAAATAGAGGGCTTCTTAAAGGCTGAACCAAAAGCCAAACGAGTACCCATTACAGCTAGTGAACTGGGTGGACTGACAGAGCTTGTAACAAAAGACGGTGACCTTCTGTGTCTGCCGTCTTATCTGGCCGACAAGGGCGGACTCGATGGCTTTTATGCTGCGCGTATCACCCGCCAAAAAATATGATAAAAATATGCTGCCGCGTGCTTGCGACGCCTTGCAGGAATTAGCCTTTGCTGGTATGGGTGCACCATGCAGAAACCAACCAGAATAGCACCGTCCATCCTGTCAGCTGATTTTGCGAAACTGGGTGAAGAAATCAAGGCAATCGACGCCGCTGGCGCCGACTACATTCATATTGATGTTATGGATGGCCACTTTGTCCCCAATATTACCATTGGCCCTGATGTAGTAAAAGCAATAAAGCCTTATAGTAAAAAGGTTTTTGACGTTCACCTAATGATACAGCCGGTCGATCTTTATATCGAGGCCTTTGCGGCGGCCGGTGCTGATATTATAACAGCGCACGTGGAAGCTGGCCCGCATATTCACCGCACATTGCAGGTTATAAAGGCGCAGGGTGTTAAGGCTGGCGTTTCGCTTAATCCATCAACACCGGAAAGCACCCTTGACTATCTCTACGAAGAGCTTGATCTTATTCTGGTTATGTCTGTTAACCCCGGCTTTGGCGGTCAGTCGTTTATATCGAGCCAGCTCAGGAAGCTGGAAGCGATTAGAAAACGGATTGATAGCCTTGGTCTTGATATTGATCTGGAGGTTGACGGCGGTGTTAATGCGGAAACCGCTCGACAAGTAGTAAGCGCAGGCGCAGACTTGCTGGTGGCTGGCAGCGCTACCTTCAAAGGCGGGCCAGAAAAATACGCAGAGAATATCAAGGCCCTAAGGGGTTAGACTTTCTTCATAAAGGAACAGGCACGCCATGAATGCGGCCTTTGATAAAATTGCCGGTTATGCTTCCAATGCGCCCCTTACACGCAGCACTTTAAGGCGTGATACGGGCTTTTATCTGCCGCAGGAAGTTTGGCAAAAAATCAGCCGGGCAGTAAAGGAATGGGGCTATGGCTCCAGCCTCTATGAGTACCGACTGAAGGGCAGGCACCCTGTTCAACTGCTTGGCAGCCCGGATGACCCAGCCCCCGGCAACGCAACGCTTGGTTCGGCGATTTTTGGCGGCGATATGCTACATGCTGGCGAACAGCACAAACTTGAGCCTGCTTTTTGGCAAAAGCTTGATAAAGCCTCACCCTCATTCCGCCGATATGCCCACAGTTTTCACTGGCTACAGGATCTGGCGCAAACACATGACCAGAAAAAAGCCCGCGATGCCGCCGAAACCATCATTGGTTGGTGGCTGCCTGTTGGCGAAAAGTGGGATAGGGAAATCTGGCAAGCAGAAACCCTTGCCCGCAGACTGATCAACTGGTTTGTGCATGCGCCGCTCATTCTGTCATCGCTTGATTTGGTTTACCGGTCGAAAGTGTTACACACCATGGCACGGCAGGCACGGCACTTGGCACGTGTGCACAGCGATGTGCCAGCAGGCCTCTCTGAAATATATACCGGTACAGCATTAACACTGGCCGGGTTATTACTTCCCGGCGGTAGCGCCCTGCATGCACGGGGCACCCGGTTTCTGGAACGCACCTGCAAAACCTTTATTTTGCCTGACGGCGGCCCTGCAAGCCGCAACGCAGCTGATGTTATTCGCACCATGCAACTGCTTATTCTTGTGCGCAGCGCCTATGTAGAAACGGATAGCGATCTGCCATCGTGGGTACAGATTACGCTTGATCGCATCGCGCCCTACATTCGTGCCATGCGCCACGGTGACGGCAGTTTTGCCCAAATTGGCGGTGTGTCGGCGGAAGGTGGCCACGGTACCAACGCCGTTTTGGCGGCAAGTGAAGCCAAAGGCAAAGCCACGGAGAACAGCGCCTACAGTGGTATACAGCGTGTTACCGCTGCAGCAACCTGCCTGATTATGGATACCGGCACCCCACCTGCTTGGCCTCTAATGAAAAAGGCCCATGCCGGGACTGGATCGTTCGAGTTATCGGTGGCACAGGAGCGGCTTATTGTAAATGTTGGCCCGGCAAGTGATCGTGGCCCGTTTCCAGAACTTGCAGTCATGACACGGTCAACCGCTGCCCATTCTGCCCTTATTGTTGCTGATAGAAACAGTTCGCGGCTTATGGATAACGGCAAACTGGGTGCTGGTGTAACGGAAACACTAACACTGCGTGAAACACTGGAAAACGGCACACGTATTCGGCTTATACATGATGGCTACCTAAAGCGGTTTGGTGTAAAACATGAACGCGCCCTAACCCTCACGGCTAACGGTAAAAAACTGCTGGGGGAAGACAAGCTTTTTGGGCCAAAATCCCAAAAGTTGCAAGGGCATACTGTGGTTTTACGGTTTCATTTGCACCCTAGCGTTGAAGCAACCAAAGCCCCGGATGGCAGAATTACACTGGCCCTTAAAAGTGGCCGTGTCTGGATTTTTGATGTTGATAAAGGCTCTGGCGCCAAGGCAAATATTGAAGACAGCCTTTATGTGAGCAGACCTGACAAACCGGTTGCAGCCCGACAAATTGTTGTAACCATCCCGAATCGGGAAAATGAAACCCCCATTTGTACATGGCAATTAAGTGAAATGGATATCTGATCAGGGTAACAAGAGCCCCTTTCAGATGTTCTGAGTGAGTAAGGTATTTTTATGAGCAAAGTGACCATCAAGCGTGCGCTTCTTTCTGTTTCTGACAAAACTGGCCTTATAGAGCTTGCTAAAGCTCTTGCAGCAACAGGCGCTGAAATTCTTTCAACGGGCGGTTCTGCAAAAGCGCTAAGGGATGCTGGCATTTCGGTAAAGGAAGTAGCTGAGCATACCGGTTTCCCTGAAATGATGGATGGCCGCGTAAAAACTCTGCATCCTAAAATCCACGGGGGCTTCCTCGCGCTGAGAGATAAGGCCGACCATGTAGCCGCGATGAAAGAGCATGATATTGGTGGTATCGATCTTGTTGCCGTGAACCTTTACCCGTTTGAAGCAACGGTTGCGTCTGGCGCTGATTTTGATACCTGCATAGAAAATATAGACATTGGCGGCCCGGCCATGGTGCGGTCAGCTGCCAAAAACCACAAATTTGTAACAATCATTACCGACCCGGCTGATTACCCGGCGATCATTGCTGAAATTAGCGAGCAGGGTGGCACCAGCCACGCAACCAGAAAAGCAATGGCAGCCAAAGCCTATGCCCGTACCGCCGCATACGACACCGCTATCAGCCAGTGGTACGCCGCACAAAATGGTGTCACGTTCCCTGACCGTATGACGGTTGCAGGCACCAAAGTGCAGGAATGCCGCTACGGGGAAAACCCGCACCAAGTAGCCGCCTTTTACAAAAACGCAGAAAACCGCCCCGGCATTGCCACCGCCGTGCAGCATCAGGGCAAGGAACTATCTTACAATAACCTTAATGATACAGACGCCGCCTTTGAACTTGTAAGCGAGTTTGACCCTGCTGTGCCAACTGTTGCCATTATCAAGCATGCAAACCCATGCGGCGTTGCCACTGGCGCTACGCTCAAGGAAGCTTACGAAAAAGCCCTTAAGTGTGACCCTGTTTCTGCCTTTGGCGGCATTGTTGCTTTAAATGGCCGTGTAGACGCTGAAACCGCAGCAGAGATTGTAAAGGTGTTTACTGAGGTGATCATCGCCCCTGAGGTAACCGAAGAAGCAATGGCTATCATTGCAGCTAAAAAGAATCTGCGCTTGCTCACCACAGGCGGCCTTGCAGACCCGGTACAAAGTGCCAAAATGGTAAAAACTGTGGCTGGGGGCTATCTGGTTCAAAACCGCGATACAGGCCGTATCACGAAAGCAGACCTGAAAGTGGTTACCAAACGCGCGCCATCAGACACAGAACTGAACGACATGCTGTTTGCATTTCAAGTGGCAAAACATGTGAAATCCAACGCTATTGTTTATGTGCGTGACGGCATGACTGTGGGCATCGGCGCCGGGCAAATGAACCGCCGCGACAGTAGCCGCATTGCCGCTATCCGCGCTGGTGAAGCCGCTGAAACAGCTGGGGATACCGAAAGCCTTGCAAAAGGAAGTGTTGTAGCGTCTGACGCCTTTTTCCCGTTTGCAGACGGCCTTCTGGCGGCTGCAGAAGCTGGGGCTACAGCAGTTATCCAGCCGGGTGGCAGCATGCGCGACCAAGATGTTATTGATGCCGCAGACGCCGCTGGCCTTGCCATGGTCTTTACTGGCATGCGCCACTTCCGCCACTAAATACTCTGGGGGCATATTGCCCCCCCTCACGAAAGACCAGAATGTCAGCACTGCCAGACACCATCAAAACCGCTGTTGTCGGATACGGATACTCAGCCCAAACCTTCCATATTCCGTTTTTGATGGCTCAGCTAGCTTATGATTTAGTGGCTATCAGTAGCAGCCAAACTGCTGCTATTGAAAAGGCCATGCCGGGTATGGCGGTTTTCAAATCAGCAGAGGTAATGATCGAGCAGGCGGGCGCTGACCTTCTCATCATCACCGCACCTAACGATGTACATTACTCTCTTATAAAACATGCACTCCTAAACGACATGCATGTGGTGGTTGAGAAACCATTTGTTACACGGTCCAAAGACGGCGAAGAACTGATCAAGCTGGCGGAAGAGCGCGGTAAGATTTTAACTGTTTACCATAACCGCCGCTGGGACGGTGACTTCCTAACCATTAAGAAACTTATAAAAAACAACACACTTGGCAAAATTCGCTATTTTGAAAGCCACTTTGACCGCTTTCGCATGGATGTGCGTGACCGTTGGCGCGAAACCGCGGCAAACGGCGGCGGTCTGCTTTATGATCTGGGTTCGCACCTTCTGGATCAGGCCTTGCAGCTTTTTGGGCCGCCAGAGGCAATTAGTGCCACCTGCAAAACCATGCGCCCCGGCGGCACTACAACCGACCTTGCGCACATAACCCTGCACTATGCAGATATGCTGGCCGTGCTGCATATGAGTGTGTTTTCAGCAGGGCCAAACCGCCGCTTTCAAGTGCAAGGAGAATTGGGCACCTACGAAAAATACGGCCTAGACCCACAGGAAGACAGATTGAAAGCTGGAATGAAACCCGTGCCCAAAGAATGGGCGGATGAAGAGCCAAAGCATTACGGCACCCTCTACCGCACAGATAGCACCGAAACTTTACCAACAGAGCGCGGCGGCTACCAACAGTTTTTCAGCCTCATGAAAGACGCTATTCTGCACAAGGGCCTAGCTCCTGTTGCAGCAAAAGACGCGCTTATGACTATTAAACTGATTGAGCTAGCCGCCAAAAGCAGTGAAACCGGCAAAACCCTTCGTCTTTAGAGCAGGCGAAACAACACTCCGAGAATCGTGTTTAATGCAATTAGCCATGCAAAACCAAGTACCACATACGTTCCCCAGCCATTATTTTAAGGATATGTGCTCGACAATATCTTTAGTGAACTTATCCCAGGGTACATTTTTGTGATAATAATACCCCCAACAATTAATCGCGCTATCAATTGACTATATGATGGGCCTTCCGAAAGAGCTTGACTGAGCAGCCCGCAAATCAACAAAATCACTGTTAAAAAAAGTGTTTTACCTGCTAAGGCAGAGTACTGCTGTACTCGCCATGATAGAAACGAAAGAGTAAGGGCATTAATCACCATAAAAATGGTGGTCTCTATCGGCGCATTATAAAATAGAAAAAATATTACAGCGAAAGTACCATTGAGTGCCGCTAGAATAAAGCCAACCGTTGCCATCATTCTTGCATCTTTTTTTTCAAAGCCTTCTGCGTTTTTACTTAAAACTTCACCAACTACATCTTTCATTTCAGTCATACATCCCCCAATTTCATGTATATGCTGTCATATTTCCCTAAGCCCTTTTCAAAGTAAAGCCTCTCTTAAATTCCCGCACACTTTTGGAGCCTCTAAGTCACTGTAAGGAACAGACGGCACCTTACCCCAAACAGGGCCAGGCCATGCCGGGTCAGCTTTAAAGCGAGCAATAATATGAACATGAAGCTGTGGCACCATATTACCAAGCGCCGCCACATTCATTTTATCTGCCCCTGTTAGCGCTTCAAGTGCCTTGGATGTATGGGTTATCTCATACATCAGTTGTTGCTGATCAGCTTCCGCCAGCTCATGCATTTCACGAACACCCGCGCGCGCAGGCACCAGAATAAGCCATGGATAGTTGCTATCGTTCATAAGCAGAACGCGCGACAAGGTAAAGGTTCCAACCTCAAATGTGTCTGCCGCCAGCTGTGAGTGCAGCGAAAATTCTGTAACCTCTGGCATAAACGCTCCATAAACAAACAGGCCGGGTAAAAACCCGACCTGTTATAAACCTGCAGCCCGCAAAAAAGCGTCTTACTCGTCTTTTGCTTCTTCTGCTGCATCTTCCATTTCTTCCTTGGCATCTTTCCAAGCTTCTTTGGCATCGTCAGCAGCTTCTTCCATACTGTCAGATGCATCATCCATCATTTCTTTCGCACTATCAGTGGCGTCATCCATTGCCTCTTTCATGTCGTCTGCTGCTGCTTCCGCAGCAGGCGCCATTTCATCAGCCTTATGTTCGTCGCCAGCGTTATCGCCGCACGCTGAAAGTGTGAAAAGTGCTGCTGATGCCAATAATACTGTCAATCCGTTACGCATAAAATCCCCTCCTAAAAAAGTTTGTTTGTAAAACTGCAAACACGGTGCTCCAGCCCATAGAGCGCCTTAAGCCTAGCGTGTTTACCATAAACCTGCAACAGGCAGCTTATGGTAGATAAAACTAATCTTTAGTTCAGGCGCAATAGATATGAAGAATTCATGGCAAATCCGTGGCAACAAACACCTTTCTGTAAAAAATTTAAGCCTCTACCTTTTCTTTATACAGGCAAATATCTGTAAGCTTACACTGCATACAGTCAGGCTTGCGAGCCTTACAGATGTAGCGGCCCAGTAGAATAAGCCAGTGGTGCGCATGAAGACAAAACGGTTCTGGAATAACCTTTTCAAGTGCCAGTTCCACTTTTAGCACATCCTTACCGGGTGCAAGGCCAGTGCGGTTTGAAACCCTAAAAATATGCGTGTCTACTGCGCAGGTGGGCTGACCAAAAGCAATGTTTAGCACCACATTGGCGGTTTTTCGGCCAACACCGGCGAGCGCCTCCAGCTCTGCCCGAGTCTCTGGCACCTTGCTGCCGTGCTTGTCTATAAGATCGCGGCACAGCTTTATAACATTCTCTGCCTTTGAATTATAAAGCCCTATGGTTTTGATATATTGCTTCAAACCGTCCACCCCGAGGGCATACATTTTCTCTGGTGTATCTGCCACTGGCCACAGGTTTTTTGTGGCTTTATTCACCCCCACATCTGTCGCCTGTGCGGAGAGCACAACCGCTACCAGAAGTGTAAACTCGTTCACATAATCAAGCTCGCCCTCAGGGTTTGGGTTATCTTCTGCCAACCGCCTGAAAAACTCAAAAACCTGATCGCGGTTCAACTTTGAATATTTACCGGCCATAAGGTAGATCTTTCGTAAGTTCACCCACCATACGGGTCAGGCGCTTGAGGTCAATATCTCGCGACAGTCGGTGGTCGCCGCCCGGCACAAGAATAACCTCTGTATTCTCGCCCACAATGCAGTCTGCTATCTGCTGCGCTGTTTGCCACGGTACATCGGGGTCTAATGTGCCCTGAATAAGCCGCACCGGTATATCAAGGTGTATAGGCGCGTTCAGCACCCGGTTTTGCCAACCATCATCAATCAGCGCTTTGGTTATGGTGTAAGGCTCGTCGCCGTAATCACACGGGCGCTTCATAAAGCCATTTTCCAGCACTTCAGCGCGGGTGGCTTCATCAAATCCTTCCCACATACGGACAGTGAAATCAGGGGCAGCCGCCAAGCCAACAAAGGCCTTTACTCGTCCCGGTCTGGCCTTTGCTGCTAAAAGGCCGATCCAGCCACCCATAGAAGACCCCACCACAATTTGCGGACCTTCTGTCAGCTTATCGATCACCGCGATTGCGTCTTTGGCCCAAAGGCCAATAGTACCATCTGCAAACTTGCCTTCAGAGACACCGTGGCCCTGATAATCAAACCGCACAAAGGCTTGGCCCTCAGCCACACACCATGCCTCCAGCGCTGTTGCCTTACCGCCTTCCATATCGCTCATGAAACCGGGCAGGAACACAACACCCGGTCCTTTGCCTTTTGTACGCTTATAGGCAATACGCGTGCCGTGCGCGGTTTCAAGGATGCGGGTTTCAGGCATTAGCAAACTCTCCATCTAATCAAAAACACATTCCCGCAGACCCTAGCAGGCAAGGCAAGGCGGCTCAATATCCCAATTGGTGTGCAGGGGAAAGACAGTCATAGAAAATAATTGTAGAAATTAAGGCCGTTTTGCCTTGCTATGCTTGACTTCCGCCGCAGCCCGCTTTAACTCGCGAGTCCATGTTTTTTTATAATTTAAGGGCCTATCTGCCATGAGCGAACAATCGAGTGTACAAAATCCGGTCAACCTGCGCCTGCCTGATGGCAGCGTACGCACGTTTGATAAGCCGGTGACGGGCACGACGCTGGCCGCAGATATAGGCCCCGGCCTGCTGAAGGCCGCGCTCGCCGTTAAGGTAAACGGTGACGTATGGGACTTGGACCGCGAGATTGAAGCAGACAGCGATGTATCAATCATCACCAAACGCGACACAGAAGAAGCGCTTGATATTTTGCGGCATGACTGCGCCCACGTGATGGCCGAAGCTGTGCAGGAGTTATTCCCCGGCACGCAGGTTACAATTGGGCCAAATATTCAAGATGGCTTCTTCTACGACTTTGCCCGCGACAAGCCCTTTACCGAGGAAGATCTTGCTGTCATCGAAAAGCGCATGCACGAAATTGTAGCGCGTGACGAAAAAATAACCCGCGAAGTGTGGGCCCGCGACGAAGCTATTGCCCATTTCACTGAAATTGGCGAAAAATATAAAGCCGAAATTATCACTGACCTACCGGCAAATGGCCCAATCACTGTTTACCGTCAAGGCAACTGGAAAGACCTGTGTCGCGGCCCTCACCTGCCTTCCACTGGCAAGCTGGGTGATGCTTTCAAACTAATGAAAGTGGCTGGTGCTTATTGGCGCGGCGACAGCAAGAACGCCATGCTAACCCGCATTTACGGCACTTGCTGGACAGACAAAAAAGAACTCAAAGACTATCTGCACAGGTTGGAAGAAGCCGAAAAACGTGACCACCGCAAACTGGGCCGAGAAATGGACCTATTCCACCTGCAGGAAGAGGCGCAAGGTTCTGTTTTCTGGCACCCACAAGGCTACACTGTTTGGCTGCAAATGGAGAAATACATCCGTAACCGCCTACAGGAAGCAGGCTATGTGGAAGTGAAAACACCGCAGCTTCTGGATAGTAAATTTTGGGAGCAATCTGGCCACTGGGCAAAATTCCGTGAGAATATGTTTGTGGTGCCGGACGAAATACCAAACACGGAAGAAGAAGGCCCTATTCTGTCTGGCGAAGGCAAACTCATGGCTCTGAAACCCATGAACTGCCCCGCGCATGTTCAGATTTTCAAACAGGGCATTAAAAGTTACCGCGATCTGCCTATTCGCATGGCTGAATTTGGCTGCTGCCATAGAAACGAGGCGCACGGTGCCCTGCACGGCCTGATGCGTGTGCGCCAAATGACACAGGATGATGCCCACATTTTCTGCCGTGAAGATCAGATCACGGAAGAAACTGTTAATTTCTGTAACCTGCTGTCGCAGGTGTATAATGATCTGGGCTTCCCCGAGTTTAAAGTGCTGCTTGCGACACGGCCTGAAAAGCGTTCTGGCACTGATGCAGAATGGGATCTGGCCGAAAAACGCCTTGAAGATGCCCTGAAAGAAACAGGCCTCGATTATGGCTTTGCACCCGGTGAAGGCGCTTTTTACGGCCCCAAACTTGAGTTTCATCTGAATGATGCTATTGGCCGGACATGGCAGTGTGGCACATTGCAGCTTGACCCCAATATACCAAAACTGCTTGGCGCCAGCTATGTAGGGGAAGATGGTAACCGTCATACACCTGTTATGCTGCACCGTGCAGTGCTGGGCACGCTTGAGCGTTTCATCGGTATTATGATAGAGCATTACGCTGGTAAACTGCCGTTATGGCTTGCGCCAACACAGGCAGTGGTAGCCCCCATTGTGTCTGACGCCCACGGCTACGCAAGCGATGTGCACGCCAAACTAAAGGCGGCAGGTATTCGGGCCGAGGTTGACCTCAGGAACGAGAAAATAAACTATAAAGTACGCGAGCACAGCCATGCCAAAGTACCTGTTATTTTGGTGGTAGGCATGCGTGAAGCGGAAGACAATAAAGTGAGTATCAGGCGCCTTGGATCGAACGATCAAACAGTGATGGATCTGGATGAAGCGATCGCCGCACTGGTGCAAGAGAGCACCATGCCAAGCGGAAACGCATAAGGACGGGTAAACACTTATAAACAATACTTTGCATGCGAGGCTGGAAAAGCCTATAATGCCTAAATATTTCATGCCTGCGTGGGCTGGGCACTATAAATAGCCTACGAGAAACAATACACAGGAGACCGAACATACGTAATGGGAATTTTGCGGCACCGCCCAAGCACGCCGGGCCGCGCGTGAATGAGATGATCACTTCAAAAGAAGTGCGTCTTATAGGAGCAGATGGAGAAAACCACGGGGCTGTAACAATTGCAAAGGCACTGGAGATCGCAGCACTTAGCGGCCTCGACCTTGTGGAAATTTCGCCGAACGCCGAACTCCCTGTGTGTAAAGTTCTTGATTTCGGCAAATACAAGTATGAGGCTCAGAAAAAAGCCAGCCTCGCACGAAAAAAACAGAAAGTCCAGGAAGTCAAAGAAATCAAGATGCGCCCTGGCATTGATGTGCACGATTACAATGTGAAGCTGAAAAAAATCAATGAATTCATTGATAACGGCGACAAAGTAAAAGTAACCATCCGATTCCGTGGCCGTGAAATGGCACACCAAGAACTTGGTATGGAAGTATTGCAGCGTGTTACACGCGAGATGGAAGAATCAGCCAAAATTGAGGCCCGCCCAAAACTGGAAGGCCGCCAGATGATTATGGTTATTTCACCAAAATAACCTTAAAATATTTGCTATAAAATTACACTGAAAGCCGTTGACCCCTTGGTTCTGCGGCTTTTTTGTATTTGGCCTGCTCTATTTTTATTTGGCCTACCCTGTTGATCAAATGCCAATAACCCTTACCTGTAAGATAGCAAGAAAGCATAAGGAGTAAGGACATGGGTTTGTTGGTAGACGGCGTTTGGCATAATGAATGGTACGATACCGACAAAACAGGGGGCAGGTTTGAACGGTCGAAAAGCCAGTTTAGAAACTGGGTAACGGCAGACGGCAGCGCCGGACCAACCGGCAAAAGTGGTTTCAAGGCTGAAGATGGTCGATACCACCTTTATGTATCCTACGCCTGCCCGTGGGCGCACCGCACCCTCATTATGCTTGCGCTCAAAGGTCTTGAACCGATGATTGATGTGTCGGTTGTCGGCATGAAAATGCTGGAAAATGGCTGGACCTTTGACACCACAGATGGCAGCACCGGCGACCCACTGTTTGGTGCCCGCCATATGCATGAAATATATACGCAGGCAGACCCAAGCTATAGCGGCCGCGTCACTGTGCCGGTGCTCTGGGACAAGCAACAAAAAACCATCGTCAATAACGAAAGCGCCGATATTATTCGTATGCTTAGCACAGCTTTTGACGGGCTGGGTGCCAAACCCGGTGATTATTATCCCGCTGCATTAAAAGGCCAAATCGACACCATTAATGCCCGCGTTTACGACACGGTAAACAACGGAGTATATAAAGCAGGATTTGCAACCACACAGGAAGCTTACGAGGAAGCCATCAAGCCGCTTTTTGAAACACTGGCATGGCTAGACGGCAAACTCGCGCAAAGCCGCTTTTTGCTTGGAAACACCCTAACCGAAGCTGATATCCGCCTGTTCACGACCCTTATACGGTTTGATGCAGTGTATGTGGGGCACTTCAAGTGCAACCTACAGCAAATTGCTGATTTTCCAAACCTTTCGGGCTATGTCCGCGACCTGTACCAAATGCCGGAAATACGCCCAACAGTGCATATGGACCATATAAAAACCCATTATTATGCAAGCCACAAGCATATTAACCCAACCGGGATTATTCCACTTGGCCCCATCCTAAACTTGGATGACCCCCACAGCAGGGAAGCTATGTACCCCTAATGTAACCACAAAAAAGGCATGAAAAAAAGCGGCTAAAAAGCCGCTTTTTTATTGTCTTATGGCGCATAAAGCCTACCGCAAAATTGACCGAAGATGCCGTGCTGCAAAGCTGAGCTTTGCAACCGTAAGCGTGCCAGAGGTTGATAGATCATCGATCAAACGCTCTGCCCGAATAATGCGGGTTGCCTGTGCTTTTGCCCAGTCATCTGTCGCCTTGACAGCAGTTTTACTGCCCGCACGGGTACAAACACGTTCCACATGGCTACGCTGCAAATCAGCCAAATCTTCCTCAATGGCGCGAATTGCAAGCACATCCCAGTGGCCTTCCGGTATCATTCGGTCAGCCCGCTGTTTAAGCCAATCAAAGCCCAGTTTATCGCCAAGTGTAAAGTGCACCCGGGCAACATAATCAACGGTTTTATCGCATTTTTCAGAAACGGCGATAATATCTGGTCCGGCGCTAAACACTTCAAACGCTGCAACATAGGTTGCCAGTTCTTTGCCAACACCAACGGATTGCAGTTCCTTGCAGCGATCCTGAAACGCCTGCTGAACCGGACCGCTTAAAATATCCGGCTTTATAGCAAAGAGCTTTTTAAACGGTGCCTTAAACCGGTTTACAAGCCCGGTCACATCAAACGGCCTGTCAATGTTCCGCAGAAGCCACATAACTTGGGTTTTAAGCGAATCTGAAAGGCTTTGATGCATATCATACTGCACACTTGCCGGCACTTTCAGATCAAGAGCATTAATGCCCTCCCAAATCTCTTGCAGGCCAAACACTTCTCGAACAATAACAAAAGCCGCCACAATGTCTTCAACACCAAGACCGGTTTCTTCCTTTACCTCATACACAAAGGTTAGGCCTGCCCAGTTCACCACTTCATTTGCCAGAACAGTGGCAATAATTTCACGGCGCAGGCGGTGCTGGTTCAGTTCTTCCTGATATTTCTCACACAGTACTTCAGGGAAGCCCCAGTCAAGTTCAGGTTTCAGGAACGGGTCATCTACCAGCTTGCTTTTCACTAGAATGTCCAGAAGCGACATTTTAGCATACGCCATAAGGGTTGAGATTTCCGCCCGTGTCAGGCCTTTTTCATTCGCCGCCAGTTCTGCAAAACCTTCATCAGAGGGCAGATACTCAATCTCACGGTTTAGGGCACCATCACGCTCCAGCGCCCTTATAAGGCCGAGGTGATATTCACGGTTGCTTACAGCCTTACGCTCTGCAAGCGATATGGCTTGTGTTTGCAAGTAGTTGTCCGAGAGAACAATTTCAGAAATATCATCGGTCATAGATTCGAGCAGGATATTTCTGTCTTCCCGTGTGAGTTTATTATTGGCAATAACATGCTGAAGCAAAATCTTGATGTTCACTTCCTTGTCAGAGCAATCAACCCCGGCGGAATTATCGATAAAGTCGGTGTTTGTACGCCCGCCTTTTCGTGCAAACTCAATACGTGACCGCTGGGTCATACCAAGGTTACCACCTTCGCCAACAACCTTAACCCTCAGATCACTACCCGTTACCCTAAGCGCATCATTTGCCCTATCGCCAACCTGAACATCGGTTTCTGTGCTGGCGCGAACATAGGTTCCAATACCACCGAACCACAAGAGATCAGCTTCTGCTTTGAGGATAGCGTGGATAAGGGCATTTGGTGTTAAGCTTGGTACATCAAGGCCAAGCCAGCTTTTAATTTCTGGCGTTAGCGTAATAGATTTTTCAGCCCGTGAGAAAATACCGCCGCCTTTTGAAATAAGATTCGCGTTATAATCTGCCCAGCTTGAGCGCGGCATATCGAACAGGCGCTTGCGTTCCTTCCATGCGGCTTTTGTATCAACCGCTGTCGGATCAATAAAAATATGCATATGGTTAAAGGCTGCTTTCAGATGAATGGTTTTACTAAGCAGCATACCATTCCCGAATACGTCCCCTGCCATATCACCAACACCGATGGTGCTAATAATATCTTTCTGGGTATCAATGCCCATTTCGCGGAAATGGCGCTGAACACTAACCCATCCACCTTTAGCGGTGATGCCCATTTTTTTATGGTCATAGCCCTGCGACCCGCCAGAGGCAAAAGCGTCCCCCAGCCAAAAGCCACGTCCTTCCGAAATGCTGTTTGCAATATCAGAGAAAGTCGCGGTTCCTTTATCCGCCGCTACCACAAGATAAGGATCATCACTGTCGCGGCGGATAGTATTTTCAGGTGGCACCACTTTACCACCAACCAGATTATCTGTGAGCGACAGAAGGCTGGTTATAAACCGGCGGTATGAAGCAATCCCTTCCGCCATAAAGGCTTCGCGGTCGCTCATCGGTGGTAGTTGTTTCGGGTAAAAACCGCCTTTTGCACCTTGCGGCACAATCACCGCGTTTTTGACCTGCTGTGCCTTCACAAGACCCAGCACTTCGGTTCTGAAATCCTCCCGCCGGTCAGACCACCGAAGGCCCCCGCGCGCGATAGGACCACCGCGCAGATGCACACCTTCCACCTGCGGTGAATATACCCATATCTCTGCATACGGCCGCGGTAGCGGTGCTTCTTCAACTTCACGGGATCTGATCTTAAAGGCAAGTGCCCTTTCATCAACACCTTCTACAACACCGGGCTGATAGAAATTGGTCCGGAGCGTAGCTTTCATCACATCAAGATACGCCCGAAGAATACGGTCGTGATCAAGGCTTTGCACCTTGTCCATCATCTCGCGAATTTCAGCAATGACAGTATCGCCTTTTTCTGCGCGGTCCTTGCCTGCAAGCGCGGTGTTAAACTGGCTGTCAAAATAGCATACAAGCTTAGCGGCAACGTCAGCATGAAACACCATGCTGTCGGCAATATAGTCTGGGGTATAACCAAGGCCAAGCTGACGCAGGTATTTGCCGTAAGCCCTTATGATGATGATTGAATCCCACGACAGCCCTGCCGTTAACACAAGCTCGTTAAAGCGGTCATTTTCTGCAGCACCCGTCCACACCCTGACAAATAATTCTTCGACCAAAGGTTTCAAGCTGTCAAAATCAAGCGCATTATCTGCCGTACGTTCCAAAGTGAAATCATGAATAACGCTCGTAGAGCCACCGGTCATCTGATAGGAATATTCAGACAAAACCTTAAAGCCCATATTCTCCAGAAGCGGCATACAGTTCGACAGCGCAATAAGCCTACAACCATGATATATTTTCAGCCGCAAACGGTTCTCGCCGTCTGCCATATGCCGGTAAAGATCAACCCGCAGCTCGTCTTTACCTTCAATTTCTTCCAGCTTGATAACATCGTAAGCCGCCTGCGCAGGCTGGAACACTTCTTTATAGGTAACAGAGAAACGATTTTTATACAGGTGATTCAACCTGTTACCGCGCTCTTCGTCGTGGCGTTCGATAAGTGCCTGATGCAACCTATCCGTCCAGCCTTGGGCTGCTTCTGCAATCTGTTTGTTAATCGCCTTAATGTTGGCTTTTGGCACATTGCCAGGCTTGGTACGGATGATAAAGTGCCAGCGTGCAAGCTGTTCTTCGCTCAGCTTTGCATAATAAACCGATACTTCGCCGTTAAAGGCCTTACAAAGAATGTCTGCAATGGCTTCCCTTAGGCCGGAATGATAATTTTCGCGTGGCACATAAACCAGCGCAGACACAAATCGTTCAAACTGGTCTTGGCGAATAAAAGCCTTTGGCCTTGGGCGCTCCAGCAACTGCAAAATGCCCATCGCCGTATCATACATCCAGCCTTCGCTAACCTGAAACAGCTCATCGCGCGGGAAAGTTTCCAGAATATGCGCAAGAGCCTTACCTGCATAGCTACGTTCAGCATAGGTAGCCCGCGCTTTGATGTTTGCCACCTTGTTCCTGAGCATCGGCACATCATGTGCAAACTGGCTATAGGAAAAGGACGTGAACAGGCCAAGAAACCGGCGCTCGCCAATGGCTTTGCCTTTTGAATCGAAAATCTTAACGCCGATATAATCCATGTGCGCATTGCGGTGCACTGTAGACTTAACGTTTGCTTTTGTGATGATAAGCGGTTCGGACTGCATCAGGAAATACCTGATTTCAGCCGACATCGGGGTTAATCCCTGCCTGTCACGCAGTACGTTTCTGTCTGGACTACGAAGAATACCAAGGCCAGAACCTTCGACCTGACTGAAACTAAATGAATCAGCATCATCGCCTTCAAACCGGTACTCACGGAAGCCAAGGAAAGTGAAATGGTCTGCCCCAAGCCAGCGCAAAAACCTAATGGTTTCATCAACCTCTTCCTGTGGTACAGGGGGTGGGTTAACTGTTAGCGAGGCAACGGTTTCATCAATTTTTGCCAGCATGCCGCGCCAGTCAACAATAGCAGAGCGTACATCTTTTAGCGTCGCCTCTAACGCGTCCTGAATTTCCTTCAGAGCATCTTTATCTGACTGGGCATCAATCTCGATAAACATATAGGATTCGCGTACAGCAGAGCCATTTGCACCGCCGCGCACACCCTTATCATTTCTGGTTACCTCCAGAATGGGGTGGTGCATCATCCTGATACGATAATGCATAGTTGTGGACAAACAGCCCGTTACAGAATCAACCAAAAACGGCATATCGTCATTCACAATCAACAAAACCGTGTGGTTTGTGTTCCAGTCGTTTTGTTCCAGCCGCGGGTTTAAAATCTGAATTAAGGTCTCACCGCGCTTACGGTTTTCCGATAACACCCAAATACGGTGTGCAATCGAGAACAGCTCTTGTGGGTCACGCTCCAGCAAATCATCAGGGCTGGAAACGCCGTAAAAATCATGCACAAAAACGCCAAAAGCCTTAAGACTATCGCCTTTAAGAGTTTTTCCTGCCAAACTTACAATTGCTTTAAGCTGTTCTTTAACTTTTTTATCCGTCGTCATGGGTAAAACCCCTTAATTTCGGCTCCCCGGCCGTATTACCTTCCAGTTTTATAGTCATGCGCTAAATTGCGGATTGCGGAATCCAGCGCGGCCTTTCCTGTCTTAGCTTGGCCTAAAATCCTTACTTTTTCCCCACTCGCTTTCTGAACCAAAACGAGTGCAAATTCCCCTTCAATATCAATATGGTCTAAATCCGTTTCCTGCATAGATCGCAAAGTATCTTCCGCGTTACGCTGACGCCGTTGTGCTGGCGTACCTTCCATTTGGCGCTTGTGGGCACGCTCAGCCTGCACACAGCCTTTAATGCCGCCGGGCATTTCTTCTAAAAAGCCAGCAAGACCTGCACTGTTATATCCATGCCGGGCAGCGCAGGTAA
Organism: Kordiimonas pumila; assembly: GCF_015240255.1. Classification (NCBI taxonomy): domain Bacteria; kingdom Pseudomonadati; phylum Pseudomonadota; class Alphaproteobacteria; order Kordiimonadales; family Kordiimonadaceae; genus Kordiimonas; species Kordiimonas pumila. Next base: position 711,541 of record NZ_CP061205.1, on the reverse strand, counting down.
GAGCAGCCGCATATTCGGCAAGCCTTGTTTTGTCGTACGATTTACCAAAAACAAGTTTTAGACACGGCGTGTAAGGAGCTCTAGCCTGCACTTTTAAGCCGTGCTCTGCAGCATAGCTTTCGTAAAAATCAGGGTTCTCAGCAGCAGCTTCATAGAGTGCCATAGCTTCAGCAAGTACACCGTATAGGTCTGACCGGCTATTTTGATCAAAATGCCCAACCTTCTTTGCCTGCCGCCTGATATCAGTCACAAGCTGATCTACAACAGGCTTCATCTCATTTATGGCGGCAGGCGGTGTGTCTATATCTACCTGCTGTTTGCGAAAGTTTGATACAACCATAACAAAGTTTGGCACAATACCATCACTGGAGAAGGGCAACATAACCCCCCGGCAATCTGTATGGTCTTCAACAAATTCAAATTCTGCCGCATGACTTCTGCCTTCGCTGGAGGAAAACTGGTCCATAAGAGCGCGCGCAAAAGCACTTTCGAGAAAGTCACTCAAATAACTACCAACTGTAAAGTCAGCGTCTGTAATCGCTTTAAGGCGGTCTCCAATAAACCGTACAATTGTGCCCTTGGCATTAAACTCCATTAGCAGACAATTTGTTTTGAAAGGAGCAAGCTCATCCGCGCGCAGGTCAGCAAACAAAGGGTATGCTTTTCCACCTTTGAGATGATGCCAGTAATCAAACGCGCGCATATGGAGTCTGCGTTCGGTGTCATAGGCACCCGCTAAAGCCGAAGAGTCGTCTAGCCCAACTGGTTCCTGAGAAAAATCAGAACTATCGGAGCTGTTGTCGGTTGCGCTCAAGGCATTATACCATTTTCAACCAGTGTTTCATCAAGGCATTACTCTAAACCAGCGCCGTAACAAAGGGCAAGCATGATCAGCACGAGAAACAACTTTTTACACTAATTGGCCCATATCCAAGATTTTGCATCCTAAATGCATCCTAAGTATCTTGCCTTTCACCCTATTTATGCGTCACACTCGGGGCATAACCTAATCCCGGGGAAGGATTTATAGATGCTGCATAACCGGTGGCAAAGCCTAACCGAAATGTTCTTTGCTCAAGCACAAAAGCTAGGGCCAAAACCACTGCTTTATTCAAAACAGAATGATGCTTGGGTGTCACTGACATGGCAACAAACCTGCGAGCAAGTTGTGAGACTAGCGGCCGCCCTTGAGAAAATGGATGTAGGCCCCGGCGACCGGGTGGTGATTGTTAGCGAAAACCGTCCTGAGTGGCTCATTGCAGATTTTGCCGTTATGGCAATTGGCGCTATATCCGTGCCCACATACACCACAAACACCTCGCGTGATCATTTACACATTCTGGAAGATTCGAGCGCAAAAGTGGCGATTATTTCTACAAAAGCGCTAGCACACACTTTTCTAAAAGCAGCCCATCAGTCAGACGATTTATGCCATGCCATTGTCATGGAATCATATACCATGAACCAACATATCAATGTTGACCTTCACAGCTGGCAGCAGGTTATTGATGCGGAAAAAACAAATGTTGAACACTATAGAAGCCGCGCGGCAAATGTCAGTAAAGATGACATTGCATGCCTGATATACACAAGCGGGACGGGCGGTGCGCCCAAAGGGGTGATGCAACACCATGGGTCTATTCTGCATAACTGTTATGCCGCATCGTTAATCATTAAACCTCTTGGCCTGAAAGATAACAGGTTTCTGTCGTTCCTGCCCCTCAGTCATGCCTATGAACACACAGCAGGCCAGTGTTTGCCGCTGATGATCGGTGCCGAAATATGGTATGCTGAAAGCATCGAGAAAATGGCTGGCAATATGGCTGAGGCGCACCCAACCATCATGATTGTTGTACCGCGTCTGTTTGAAATGCTGCGCACCCGCATAAGCCGTAAAATTGAAAAAGAAGGTGGCACTAAAGAAAAGCTCTTCAAGCGTGCCATGGAGCTTGGCATGAAGCAGGAGCGCCACGGCCAACCCCTGACAACAAAAGAAAAGCTGGAGAATATTTTTCTTACCCTTACTGTGCGCAAAAAGGTGCGGAAGCAATTTGGCGGCCAGCTAAAAGCACTGGTATCTGGCGGCGCACCCCTAAACCCTGATGTCGGATATTTCTTTTCTGCCCTTGGGCTGCGGCTATTGCAAGGTTACGGCCAAACAGAAGCTGGGCCAGTTATATCCGTTAACCCTTCTACCGGTCCGCGCATGCATACAGTGGGCAAACCCCTTGATAAAACCGACGTTAAAATCGCAGAAGACGGCGAAATCCTCGTACGCGGCGAACTGGTCATGAAAGGCTATTGGGGCGATGAAAAGTCTACCCGCCGCACCATAGTGAACGGATGGCTGCATACAGGTGACATCGGCGTTCTCGATAGTGATGGCTACCTTGAAATAACAGACCGTAAAAAAGACCTGATCGTTAATGACAAAGGCGACAATGTTTCTCCTCAGCGCATTGAGGGCATGATGGCGCTTGAAGAAGAGATATCCCAAGTCATGATATACGGCGACCGCCGGCCTTATCTGGTTGCCCTTATTGTTCCCGACAGTGAGTGGATGCAGGCTTGGGCCGCTGACCACAATAAACCAACAGATTTTGAAACACTTCGAACAGACAAGGATTTTCGCAAAGCAGTATCAAATGCTATTGATCGAATTAACCGGAATCTTTCCAATCTTGAGAAGGTTCGGCGCTTTGCTTTTGCCCATGAGCCTTTTTCAATTGAAAACCAGCAAATGACCCCTACCTTAAAATTAAAGCGCCATATCGTGCGCGATGTTTATGAAGATGTGTTTTCGGGCATGTACTAAAGTGTACGCTTAATAAGAGCCTCGACGGCCAGCACCGAACCCGCTAATCTTTTTGAAATACGAGCGTCATAAAAACAAACCATCAGGGATAGGCACTGTATGACAACCAGAAAAGTCTGTATCGTAGGGGGTGGGTCTGCCGGGTGGATGGCCGCTGCATACCTTGAAGCAGCCCTTAGACCAAACCCACGCGGCACGGTGGAAATCAGCCTTATTGAATCGCCCAATATACCGCGCATCTCTGTGGGGGAAGCCACTGTTCCCAGTATACGCCATATTCTTTCCGTGATTGGGCTGGATCAAGTTGAATTTATGAAAGCTGTGGATGGTAGCTTCAAACAGTCTATCAAATATGTGAACTGGCTTCATAAAGACCGCCATTTTTACCACCATCCTTTCAGCCGCTACCGGCAATTGCCTATTGACCGCACCGGTATTGACTGGCTTATGAGTGACCGGTCTATCCCATTTATGGAAACAGTTTCTGCTCAGCCGCAAATATGCGATATTGGCATGGCACCTCTTATGCTCGGCAAATGGGATTTTGGCCCGCCGCTCACCTATGCCTTTCACATGAATGCCCAGAAATTTGCCGACCATCTGCGGGATATAGCAACCGCACGGGGCGTAACGCATATTCTCGATGATGTGGTAGAGCCAGTAGTGGGGGAATGCGGTAATATTAAAGCTGTCAAAACCAAAAAAGGCGATAGCTATGAAGCTGATATTTTTGTCGATTGTACGGGGTTTGCTTCCCTGCTGATAGAAAAAACACTGAATGTTGGCTGGGAGGATTGCTCACAATATCTGCTCAATAACCGCGCTGTTGTCATGCAGGTGCCATACGACCACCATTACCCCGGCCAAGTAAGGCCCTATACTACCGCTACCGCGCTTTCAAATGGCTGGGTATGGGATATTCCCTTAATGTCATACCGGTCCATCGGCTATGTACACTCAAGCGACTATATCAGCCTTGAAGCCGCAGAGGAAGAAATCCGCGCTTATGAAGGCCCCCACAGTCAAAGCCTTTCGTCTCGTGTGATCAACTTTAAGGTCGGACGACGCGAAAAAGCATGGGTAAAAAACTGTATTTCAGTGGGCCTTTCTGGGGGCTTTATAGAACCACTGGAATCGACCGGGCTTTATCTAAGTGATCTGGCAACTGTAATGCTGGCTGAGCATTTTCCGTTCCACGATGAAGATATGGATACCATGTCGTTCCGGGTAAACCGAATTATGGCAAACCGCTTTTATGAAATTATGGATTTCATCAATATGCACTTCTGCCTGACACGGCGTACCGACACGGATTATTGGAAAGAAGTGCAAAAACCAGAGCGGATCGTGCCGCGCCTGCAGGCTAAATTTGACTACTGGAAGCGAAAGCCGCCTTCCATGTCCGATTTTGAAGACCAGTTTTTCCCCGGCATGCCCACCGCCGCGATTGCAAACCCCGGTGGTTATGCGGGTGACCACAGAACTGCTATTGACGTTGCAGGCCTATGGAACCATGAAAGCTATGAATGTATTATGTACGGCATGGATTTTATGGGCGATGAATACCGCCAGATGCTGGGTAATAACAGGGCACCTTCGCGCGTTGCCAACCAAATTATCCAGCGCCTGCAAACTGCACCGTCAAAACTGCCGCCGCATGATATATGGCTGCAACGGGTTCTTGGTATGCCGAACTGGGGACCTAGAAATGATAAATGGTGCTCACATGGGCTATAGCCACCCTTCCCTAGCATCTTGGAGTAGTGGGCCAAGAAAGAATGATTGTTTTTTTGCTTACTCTTTGCAACTTGAATATTTATAGGCTGGTAGCAACCCAGCATCGCGGTATTATCTACAGAAGATATAAAGAGTAAAGGGCATACGGAATGAAGCAGGTTGTAGGCGGCGGCGGGAAAAAGGTTCTCTACACTTTAAACACCATAAGGGAAATGGGTGTTCGCAAAGCGGTAAAAGCGCTGACCTCAAATAATGCCTGCAAAGCGTGTGGCCTTGGTATGGGCGGTCAGCACGGGGGCATGACAAACGAACTCGATGAGTTTCCCTCCGTTTGCAACAAAAGTGTTCAGGCACAATCATCTGATGTGCAAGCAGCAATCCCAGAGGCCCTATTTAACCATACATTGCATGACTTCAGGCAGCTCGACGGCTATGAACTCGAACATATGGGTCGGTTAAACACCCCGCTGTATAAAGCAAAAGACAGTGATAGGTACAAGCCGGTTACTTGGGATCAAGCGCTTGAAATAGCTGCCCGTAAATTTCGGGAAACCCAGCCGGACCGGAGCTTTTTTTATTCGTCTGGCCGCTCGTCAAACGAAGCTGGGTTTCTTCTGCAGTTATTTGCCCGGGTTTATGGTACCAACAATGTTAACAATTGCTCGTATTATTGCCATCAGGCCACTTCTGTTGCCCTTGGCAGTACCATTGGCACAGGCACTGCAACGGTAGAACTGGCAGACCTTAAAAAAACAGACCTTGTCTTTGTCATTGGGGCCAACCCGGCCTCTAACCACCCAAGATTTATCCACCAGCTCAAAGCTGTGCGCGACAGAGGCGGCGATGTGATTGTTATCAACCCCGCGCGCGAAGCAGGACTGGTAAAGTTTGCTGTTCCCAAAAGTCCTAAATCACTTATCAGTGGCGGCGACGAGATTGCATCGCTGTTTATAACACCCAAAATAGGGACGGATATTGCTGTTTTCAAAGGCATTGCAAAGGCATTGCTTGAAAACGGTGCAATCGATACGGCCTTCATTACAGAGCATACAAACGGCTTTGATGCCTTCCGAGTTGATATAGAAACAACAAGCTGGGCAAGCCTCAGCGAAGCCACGGGCGTTGGAAAAGATACACTAACACACGCCGCAAAAATATATGCACAGTCAAAATCTGCGGTTTTTGCGTGGGGTATGGGCATGACGCACCACCAGCATGGCTGCAATAATATTGAATATATTGCTGCTCTATCGTTGCTGCGCGGGATGGTAGGTAAAGAAGGCGCAGGGCTATTGCCGCTCAGAGGCCATAGCAACGTGCAGGGCATAGGCACCATTGGTGTGAAACCCGTTCTACCAGAAGAGGTTTTTGCGCTTATCGAAAAAGAATTCGATATAAAACTGCCAAAAACAGAGGGGTTCCACACCCTTGCCGGGCTTGAAGCTGCAGATAAGGGCCTGATAGATGCCGCCCTTATTATGGGTGGTAATCTTTATGAGGCAACGCCAGATTCAGTATGGGCAGAAAAAACACTTGATAAGATAGGCTTCAAACTGTTCCTGACCACCACATTGAATGCCGGTCACTTTCACGGGCATGATACGAGCGAAACGATTATTCTGCCTGTTACCGCGCGGGATGAAGAATGGCAGCCCACTACACAGGAATCGATGTTTAATTATGTGCGCCTGTCTGACGGGGGCATCAACCGGCTTTCTTCCGTAAGGCCTGAAACACTGTGCCTTGCAGACCTTGCCGTGCAAGTACTGCCAAACACCGCTGTGCCGTTTGCAAACTTCAAAAACCACAGCGAATTACGGAAGGCAATTGCCGCTACTGTACCCGGCCTTGAGGCCCTCGCCGATATAGATGTTGCCAAGAAAGAATTTCATATTCAGGGCCGCGTGATGCATACGCAAATTTTCAATACCCCAGACGGCAAGGCTACTTTCCATGTACACGCTGTACCTGACACCGCACAGCAGGGGTTCCTCTTAACAACAGTGCGCAGTGAAGGGCAGTTTAACTCCATTATTTATGAGCGCGCTGATAGCTACCGCCCAGCTAAAGACCGCTGGTCTGTGATGATGAATGCTGATGATATGGCACATATCGGTGTGGTTGACGGCGGGACAGCAACGATAAAATCTGCAACAGGTGTGATGGCTGGTGTAAAAGTACATGCCTATGATATCGCTCCCGGTTCTATTATGGCGTATTACCCGGAAGCCAACATTCTCACCGCACGCACCATAGACAAACGCAGTAAAACGCCAAACTTTAAATCGATACCTGTCACCATTGAGAAGGCTGCCTAATACAGAGAAATACCGGCAACCCCTTTTTTATAAACGGAAAATTAAGATTAACGCTGCATAGTACCCTCTGGGGAACATACAGCGCCTGATTATCAGGCGCGGGGAGCTATGGAGAAGAGTTGTGCGCTGTCTTAACTTTGCCGTCGGTCTGTCTGTTCTAATTTTATTGCCTTTTCAAACCGGGTTAGCTTTTTTTGCTGAAAGCCCCGAAAAAATGAAAAGCCATGTTACACCCGCCGTTATCGCAAATGTGCGCACCCTCCTGGAAAAACCTATCATCCAGCTCTCTGTTGCTAAACAGAACGAGCGTCTGGGCAGTATCAGTGAAAAGGAAATTCTCAAGCTGGATAATCAGTGGCGGTCTGAACGTGAAGCCAATGACCAGCCGCTCATTGCCCCAACCCTTAATAACCCCCTGTCTACCTACTTAACCCAAATACAGGCTGGCAGTGGGGGCTTGTACACCGAAATTTTCATTATGGACAATAAAGGGCTTAATGTTGGCCAAAGTTCTATCACCAGCGACTTTTGGCAAGGGGACGAAGCAAAATTCCAAAAAACATACCCTGAAGGTCCAAACGCAATCTTTATTGATGAACCGGAATTTCATGAAGCCACTAAAACATGGCGTGTACAACTGAATATGACCATCAATACAGCTAACGGCACCCCTATTGGGGCTGCAACATTTGAACTAAACCTTACAGAACTCGCCCGCCGAGCACAGTGATATAATTATACGCGAACCTAGTGATATACATATAATAAGGATACACTCCATGCTGCATAAATTTCTGGATCTATCCATAACAAAAAAAATTGTTTCTATTTTTGCAGTATTAATCGGCCTCTCTCTTATTGGGTCTAGCGTCAGCTATCTGGCAACCCAGAAGATGGCCGCAGCAGAACGACAACTGGACGATGCCATTCGGGTTACTGGGCTTTTTGATGATGCAGTACGCTTGCTGGTCAACCAGCGAGAGAAATTTCTGTATTTACTTGTAACAAATGACCGTACAGCCTTTAACGAGGTAGCAGAGATTGAGAAAAACTATCTGGCAACAGAGCAACAGCTTATTGAGGCTGTTGCCAACCATAAAGAGCTTAGCGATGTGACCAGTGAACTATCGCGCTTGGCCAAAAAATGGCAAAAAGAATACGCTGGCGAACAAATGAAACTGATGCGCCATTATTTAACAGTAAATCAGGCGCGCGCACTGGAAGCTGCAGGAGACCCGGCAAAAATATTTATTCAAATTGCGCAAGCGGAAAATGCTTTCCGAAAGTTGCAAAAAGAAATTCAGGCCGATGCGCTACGCCAGTCAAAGCAAGCATCTGGTACAGTAAATTTGGTGTCTATTATCATAAGTGTTGTTTTTGTACTGTTAACCACGCTAACAGCCTTTTTATTCTCCCGTTTAATAGCAAAACCCTTGAAAGATATTACCCAATCAATGCTTGAACTGGCGAATGGCAACCTTGACATTCATATTCCGGGTAAAAGCAGGGGTGATGAACTGGGCGGTATGGCAAAAACGCTTGAAGTATTCCAGTCAAACGCTGTTGAGCAAACACGCTTGCGCCGTGAAACTGAAGAACTACGTGAAAAACAGGCCGCTGAAGATAAAGCCCGCGCCGAGGAAGAGCGTCAGCGCATGGAAGCCGACTTGGCGCAGCAAAAAGCTGAAATGGAAAAACGTGAACAGCACACACTAGCCCGCAATGCCTTGATTCAGGACTTTAATGACCGTGTACAGAAAGTCCTGCTGGACGCCCAATCAGAAATTGAAACCCTGACAGGCACCGCCAAAGACCTGTCTATTGCTGCTGATTCGACTCAGGCAAAAGCCCGCGCTGTAACAGAATTATCAAGCGAATCCTCAAGAGATGTTCAAACCGTTGCCTCTGCCTCTGAAGAACTTAGCCAATCGGTTCGTGAGATTAGTCAGCAAGTGACACGGTCCGCCGACCATTCCCGGCAAGCTGATAGTTTGGCAAGCGAAGCTAACGAAACAGTTAAAACACTGGAAAGCGGCGCAGAATCTATCGGTGCAGTCCTAGACCTTATTAGTGCGATTGCAGAACAAACAAACCTCTTGGCACTGAACGCGACCATTGAAGCTGCACGGGCGGGCGACGCAGGTAAAGGCTTTACCGTTGTTGCGAGCGAAGTCAAAAACCTCGCCAACCAAACAGCAAAAGCCACTGAAGATATTACCTCGCAGATCAGCGAAATTCGCAACCAGACAAGCTCTGTTGCCAAAGCAATGGCATCTATGCAGAAAATTGTACGAGAACTTTCCGAAATGGGGGTTGCTATCTCCGCCGCCATAGAAGAACAACAAGCTGCCACACAGGAAATTTCCCGTAGTATTAATGATGCCTCTGCCCGCACCAATGATGTCAGTAATGAAATTACCGGTGTATCAGAAGGTGTGGAAACCACACGGCGGTCATCAAGCAGTGTGGATACCGCAGCCAGCACACTGACAAACACCATGCGCGACCTAGAGGCCATTACAACCGGGTTCTTGGAAAAGGTTGCCCAAAGCTCAGCATAACCAAACCGGAAGCCCATACCCATCATACTGGTATTCAGAGCCAATCAATATGCTGGTCTGGGTTCTTCATAAATCTCGCAGTTCAAGCATAAAAAAAGCCACCATACGGTGGCTCGTTTTATAAATGGAGCGGGCGATGAGATTCGAACTCACGACCCTAACCTTGGCAAGGTTATGCTCTACCCCTGAGCTACGCCCGCTCAACAACGTATAGAGGTATGCAAGACGCAGTGCTTGCGAGGCGGGATAATAGCCAGCCAAAGCCTTAATGCAACAGTTATTTTCATATTTTTTACAAGATTGCTCAAATCAATGATTTATATAGGGTTTTGGTCTGTTTATAGTGCTTTGAAAAGCTCAATTTAAGGTAAAAATCATGGAATCACCCCCTGAAGAGCGCAAACTGTTTTCTTTTCTGGATAATCTGGGGATTTTAACCCAAACGTACCGGCACGCCCCCGTTTACACGGTGGCAGACGCACAGGAGCATTGCAGCCACATCCCCGGCGGCCATTCAAAAAATCTGTTTGTGCGTGATAAGAAAAAACAGCGTGCTCTTGCTGTTGTGGATGATTCCCTAACAGTTGACCTAAACGCCCTTGCTGGCAAAATAGGCTTTAACCGCCTGTCCTTTTGCAGTACTGACAGCTTACAATCCATGCTGGGGGTTTTACCCGGCTCTGTCACCCCGTTTGCTCTTGTGAATGCACAAGTGCCCAAAGGAGGTAAGCCTGCCTTAACAGTCGTGCTTGATAAAACCCTGATGAGCCATGAGATTGTTAATTTTCACCCCCTGCATAATGCGGCCACCACAGCGATTAAACCCGCAGACCTCGTAATTTTTATAAGGGCCTGTGGATACGAACCGGTTTTACTTGATATAATTCCCACTAACCTTGACAAATTTTAACTGGATTTTTACTTCATACAAAATAAACAAATCCATACTGGCACTCTCTGATTAGAGGCCCTATGGTTAGCGTATTCTTTGTCTGCATATTAGTTTTTAAGAGTAATGTTAATGGATCAGGTAATTGGCGGCGGCACAGCCGCAACAAATACGTTTATAAAAGATACAGACACAGCAAGCTTTGCTGCTGACGTCATTGATGCGTCGCGCGAACGGCCTGTTATTGTTGATTTTTGGGCAGATTGGTGCGGCCCCTGCAAGCAGCTTATGCCAACTCTTGAAGCCGCCGTTAAAGAAGCGCGCGGTGCTGTTGCGCTTGTCAAAGTAAACGCAGACCAAAATCAGGCGCTGTGCGGACAGTTACAAGTACAAAGCCTGCCAACTGTGCTCGCCTTCTGGCAAGGACAACCAGTAGATGGTTTTCAAGGCGCTGTGCCTGCTTCACAAATAAAAATATTCATTGACCGGCTAATTCAAATGTCTGGCGGGGCTGGTGCTGAGGAAAACCCGCTTGAGGCATTTCTGGATCAGGCCGACGAACTCCTTGAAGCTGGCGACCTACAGCAAGCAGCCGGCGCTTATCAGCAAGTATTACAACACGAACCTACCAATATCAGGGCGATTTTGGGGCTTGCAGAAGTACTGGTTAAATCTGGCCAAGCTGATAACGCGAAAGAACTTCTGGACAGCATTGACAGTAAAGCCGCAGCCGATAGCGGCCTTAAAGCTCGGCTTGAAAAGCTGGAAGCAGCGATTGAACTTGCGCATCAGGCAGAAAATGCAGGTGATCTTACAGAACTGGAAGCCGCTGTAGCTGCCGACCCTGCAAACCACCAGGCGCAGCTTGACCTATCCCTTGCACGGCAAGCCAGAGGCGACATGGCAGGCGCTGCCGAGGCTCTGCTCGCCAGTATTATGCGTGACAGGGAGTGGAGCGAAAGTGCAGCCCGGACACAACTGGTAAAATTATTTGAGGCCGCAGGCCCAACTGACCCCTTTACCCTTAAATACAGACGGCGCCTGTCGTCTATACTCTTTAGCTAGGAGAACCGTATTTATGACAGACAGCCCAGAAATAACCGAGCCGTTACCGTCTGTCATTCCGGTATTCCCTTTGCCAAAAGCTATTCTTTTTCCGTCAAGCAACTTACCGCTTAATATTTTCGAACAGCGGTACCTGAAAATGGTGGAAGACGCTTGGGCCAGCCATAAAATCATTGGTATGATCCAACCTCAGAAAATTGAAGAAGACGGCACACCTGCACAAAAACTTTACAGCATTGGCTGCGCGGGAAAAATCAGCCATCTGGTCAAAACAGAGGATGGACGGTATTTGATACGCCTGACCGGTATCATTAGGTTCCGCATAGAGGATGAACTGTCTGTTACAACACCTTACCGGCAGGTAAAAGCTGACTGGGAACCTTTCAGCACAGACATGGAGCCTCTGCCTGAACATGGGTGCTTTGACCGAAAACCTCTCATGAGTGTATTAAAAGGCTATCTGGATAGCCGCGGCCTTGCAGCAGACTATGACGGCATTAATACTGCGCCAGACGGGGTTCTAATCAATACGCTCTCCATGATTATTCCCTTTTCCATGCAGGAAAAACAAGCCTTGCTGGAAGCAGAGGACACACCAAAGCGCGCAGAAACGCTGAAAAACCTGTTGATCATGTCTTCTGCAAATGGCAAAGCACATTAAACCACACAGCCTTTAAGGTAATAGCATGCCAAGCACAATTGACCCAAAACTTCTGGAAATTCTGGTGTGCCCTGTCACACGCACAACGCTGGAGTTTAAAAAGGAAACACAGGAGCTTATCAGCAAAAAAGCTGGGCTCGCCTTCCCTATACGCGATGGCATTCCAATTATGCTGGTTGATGAAGCTCGCGAGATCAGCGAATAGACTTATTAAGTTTACTATCTGAAGCTACCATCGAGTAGCGGCCCAACCCTTTTGCCGCCAAGAATATGAAAATGCAGGTGCGGCACTTCCTGGTGCGAATTAGGCCCGTCATTGGCAATAAGCCGGTAACCTTCTTCTACTACACCCACTTCTGCGGCAACCTTGCCCACCGCCTGCATAAAGCCGCTAATAAGCGCAGTCGGAGCGTTTGCTGCAAAATCAGCCATGCCAACATAGGCCCCTTTAGGAATAACAAGTACATGCACCGGCGCTTGGGGGTTTATATCATGGAAAGCAAGGGCATAATCATCCTCGTAAACCTTTTTACAAGGAATTTCCCCGCGTAGAATTTTCGCAAAGATATTGTTGTCATCATACGCCATTCTTGCTCTCCATCAGGTCCCGTTTTAAAGAATAAACTTCGACAGGTCGTTTTCACCCGTTGCCAGCTCACCCATATTCTGTTTTACAAACGCTGCATCAACCACAACCTTGGTGCCTGATTTATCGCTTGCCGTAAAGGAAACCTCCTCCAGCACTTTTTCAAGCACCGTGTGCAAGCGGCGTGCGCCAATATTTTCCACTGTTTCATTAAAGTGCGCTGAAATCCGGGCAATCTCGTCAATGCCGGTTTCCGTGAAATCAAGATCCACCTCTTCGGTTCCCATCAACGCTACATACTGGCGAATAAGGCTATAGTCTGGCTCTGTTAGAATACGCTTGAAATCAGCTTCTGTCAGATCGCGCAGTTCCACGCGGATCGGTAGTCTGCCCTGCAGTTCAGGTAACAGGTCAGAAGGCTTTGCCAGGTGAAAGGCGCCTGATGCAATAAACAATATATGATCTGTTTTAATAGCGCCGTACTTGGTCGAAACTGTTGTTCCTTCAATCAGTGGCAACAAATCACGCTGTACACCTTCGCGGCTCACATCACCGCCGCGCGCATCCTGCCGCGCGCAGATTTTATCTATCTCATCAAGGAAGACAATACCGTGCTCTTCCACCAGCACAGTGGCCTCGCGCACGCTTGATTCCTCATCAACAAGTTTATCGGCTTCTTCAACCATCAAAATCTCGTAAGCCTCGGCAACCTTCATTTTTTTCTTAACAGTACGGCTACCCATAGCCTTGCCGAACATATCGCCAATGTTCAGCATGCCAACACTCGCACCTGGCATGCCCGGCACATCAAACTGCGGGAACGGGTTTGTGGTATCGGCAACTTCAAGTTCAATCTCTTTTTCAGCTAGATCACCGTCGCGCAGTAACTGACGAAATTTTTGGCGTGTGGCTTCGCTGCCTGACATGCCCACAAGTGCATCAAGAACACGGTCTTCCGCGTTCAGTTCTGCCTTTGCGACCACTTCGCGCTTTTTCTTTTCCTTTACCATTAAAATGGCTGATTCCATCAGGTCCCGAATAATCTGTTCCACATCGCGGCCCACATAACCAACTTCCGTAAATTTCGTGGCTTCAACTTTGATAAACGGGGCCTGAGCAAGCTTTGCAAGGCGGCGGGAAATTTCTGTTTTACCAACCCCAGTTGGCCCCACCATCAGGATATTTTTCGGCAGCACTTCTTCGCGCATTGCACCTTCAAGCTGCTGGCGGCGCCACCGGTTCCTGAGCGCAACGGCAACGGCTTTCTTGGCGTCCGCCTGCCCAATAATGAAACGATCAAGTTCAGAGACAATCTCGCGCGGTGAAAAACTGGTCATACTTTACTCCTAACTATCGCTTTTGGGGTCGCTTTTATCAGCATTATTTTCAACATCCATTGTTTCAAGAACGATATTATCGTTTGTGTAAACACAGATGCTTGCCGCTATTTTCATGGCTTTTCGGGCAATTTCTTCCGCATTCAGGTTTTCGTCGTACAGCGCGCGTGCTGCCGCCAGCGCGTAATTACCGCCAGACCCGATCGCCACCACACCGTGCTCTGGCTCCAGCACATCACCGTTACCGGTCACGACTAAGCTGGTATCTTTATCAACCACAATCATCATGGCCTGAAGCTGGCGCAAATATTTATCTGTGCGCCAGTCTTTTGCAAGCTCCACACAGGCGCGCGCCAAATGGCCGGGGTGCCGCTCAAGCTTGGCTTCAAGGCGCTCAAAAAGTGTGAAAGCATCAGCGGTTGCACCCGCAAAACCCGCAATCACCTTACCACCACTTAAGTAGCGTACTTTACGAGCATTAGCCTTCATCACGGTATCACCAACTGAAACCTGGCCGTCCCCCGCGATAACAACTTTATCGCCTTTGCGTACACTGCAAATGGTGGTGGCATGCCATGTTGGTAGTTCATGTGTGAACTGTGTCATACGCACATGTTCCTTTTTCGAATTATTGTTTCCATGCAACAGGATATATGCAGCAACATGGGATGTTACAAGTTACTATCCTGAAAAGCCCCATAAATCCTTGCATAGCTTGCCTTTTCACCGTAAACGCTGTTCCATTATTTGCCAACCTCGCGTATAGAGAGGCAATGTATGGTCTTATATCACGACCAAGGAGTGAAGATAATGCGTACAGCAACCGTGGACAGAAAAACCAAAGAAACGGAAATTTCTGTTGAGCTAAACCTTGACGGCACCGGCGTTTATGACGTTGAAACCGGCATTGGCTTTCTTGACCATATGCTGGAGCAACTTTCCCGCCATTCGCTCATGGACCTGAAAGTGCGCGCCAAAGGCGACCTGCACATTGACGGCCATCACACCACGGAAGATACCGGTATTGTTGTTGGGCTTGCGATTAAAAAAGCGCTCGGCGACATGAAGGGTATCACACGCTATGCAAATGCCTATATCCCGATGGATGAAACACTCTCGCGGGCCGCGATGGATATTTCAGGCAGGCCTTTCCTTGTGTGGAATGTTGATTTCCCGCGCCAAAAAATTGGCGAGATGGACACGGAACTGTTTGAAGAATTTTTCCGGGCATTTGCCTTTGCCGCGGGTATGACCCTGCATGTTGAAAACCTATACGGGGTCAATAGCCACCATATTATTGAAAGCTGCTTTAAGGCGGTTGCACGGTCACTACGCGACGCAACAACCATTGACCCCAGAAAAGCAGATGCTGTGCCTTCTACCAAAGGCACACTTGGCGGTAGTCTTTAATAGGTATCAGGCGGAGTTAAGCGTATGTCAGAAACTGCCGTGGTCATCGATTATGGCTCGGGCAATTTGCGTTCTGCAGAAAAAGCACTTGCCCGTGCTGCTGCTGAAAGCGGCCTGAATACTGAAATTATTGTCACTGACAAGCCAGATGTGGTTGCAAAAGCTGACCGTATTATTCTGCCGGGTGTTGGCGCTTTTGCTGATTGCCGGGCTGGGCTTCTGGCGATTGACGGCCTGAAAGACGCTATTCAGGAGCGGGTGCGCATTGCCGGTAAACCGTTCCTTGGAATCTGTGTGGGCATGCAACTTATGGCCGTTGAGGGCCACGAATTTGGTACCCACAAAGGCATGGGCTGGATTGACGGCACTATTGAAGCGTTGAAACCGGCTGATGCCACCCTTAAAATCCCACATATGGGGTGGAACGAACTGGTTCTTACAGACACCGGCCTCACCCACCCGGTCACAAAGGTATTTGCACCCGGTGACCATGCCTATTTTGTGCATAGTTACCATATGGAATTAAACGCACGGGAAAGCCTGCTGGCCACCACAGAATACGGCGGCACAGTAACAGCGATTGTAGGAAAAGATAATATGATTGGTACCCAGTTTCACCCAGAAAAAAGTCAGGCTGTGGGCCTGAAATTTCTGAAGGCTTTTCTGGAGTGGCAACCATGATCACACTGTACCCTGCGATTGACCTGAAAGACGGCAACTGTGTGCGGCTTTTTAAGGGCGCAATGGACGAGGCAACCGTTTTTAATGATGACCCAGCGGCACAAGCAGCTGAGTTTGTAAAAGCCGGGTGCAAATGGCTACATCTCGTGGACCTGAACGGTGCCTTTGCTGGCGCCCCGGTGAATGCCGCAGCGGTTGAAGCTATTTTAAAGGCAACGAATGTCCCCACGCAGCTTGGCGGCGGCATCCGCGACATTGCCACAATGGAACGCTGGTTGGATGCGGGCCTTAGCCGCTTGATCCTTGGTACCCTTGCGGTCAAGGACCCGGCGCTGGTAAAAGAAGCATGCAAGCTTTTCCCGGGGAAAATAGCGGTGGGGATTGACGCTAAAGGCGGCATGGTCGCTGTTGAAGGCTGGGCCGAGGTCAGCACGCTTGAAGTAACAGACCTGGCGCGCAAGTTTGAGGATGCAGGTGTGGCTGCCATTATCCACACCGATATTGATAGGGACGGCACACTATCCGGCGTAAACGCAGAAGCATCTTCCGCACTTGCAACTGCTGTTTCCATTCCCGTGATCGCATCAGGCGGCGTGAAAGACCTTTCTGACATTGAGCGCTGTGTGGCGGCTGGCAACTTAGAGGGCGTGATTACAGGCCGCGCCATTTATGATGGCGGCATGGATCTGAAGGCGGCTCTAAAAATCGCTGAAGGGGTCAGATAGTGCTAAAATCCCGCATTATTCCCTGCCTTGACGTTAAAGATGGCCGTGTTGTCAAAGGTGTGAACTTTGTTGATCTGGTGGACGCGGGCGACCCTGTGGAGCAAGCGCGGGTTTATGATGCTGCTGGCGCAGACGAGCTGACATTCCTTGATATTACAGCAAGCTCTGACCGACGTGATATTCTACTTGATGTAGTACAGCGTACAGCAGAGCAATGCTTTATGCCACTTACTGTTGGCGGCGGTGTACGCACAGCAGAGGATGTCCGGAAGCTACTGCTTGCAGGGGCAGACAAGGTTTCCCTCATGACAGCGGCGGTGAATAACCCTTCTGTTATCGGCGAATTGTCCACCAAGTTTGGCTCGCAGTGCATTGTTGTTGCTGTTGATGCAAAAAAAGTCAGAACAGACAAATGGGAAGTCTTCACCCACGGTGGCCGCACACCAACAGGGCTGGACGCTGTTGAATATGCAATTGAGGCTGCGCGGCTCGGTGCTGGCGAAATTCTCCTGACCAGCATGGATCGCGATGGCACCCGTGAAGGCTTTGACCTCACACTTACCCGCCGTATTGCAGACAGGGTAAAGGTACCGGTCATTGCATCGGGCGGTGTTGGCACGCTCGACCATTTGGTGGGCGGCGTGAAAGAAGGCCATGCTTCTGCTGTTCTTGCTGCTTCCATTTTCCATTTTGGTGAGTATTCTATAGCAGAAGCGAAAGCTCACATGCGCCTAAACGGCATTGCAATAAGGGAAACATTTTAATGCAGGAAACAATGGAAACTCTGGCCAAGCTTGAGGCCTTGCTTGCCGAGCGTAAAAACGCAGATCCTGATACCAGCTATGTTGCAAAACTGTACGCCAAAGGTGCTAAAAAAATTGCCCAAAAGGTCGGGGAAGAAGCAGTTGAAACCGCTATGGCTGTGGCATCGGATGATAACCGCGAGCTGGTGAAAGAATCCGCCGATCTGCTCTTTCACCTGATGGTTCTACTAGAAGCGCGCGGCCTAACCCTTGCTGATGTGGTGGCAGAACTTGCGCGCCGCGAAGGCCTTTCCGGGCTGGCAGAAAAAGCAAACCGGCCAGACTAAAAGCCTACGCGAAAGCGCTGTCAGACCCCTATTAAATCGCGGGCAGCAACCCACAAAAGCCTGCAAGCCAGCACCGTTAGCACCGCATTTAATATCTTGATAAACAGGGCCTCGCTAACACGCTCTAAAAGCTGGCGCCCCACAAGCGTACCAATAAAACCAATGCCGACCAGAATAAGAATAAAGCCCACATAGGGCGCAAAGGCAAAACCAAGCAGCCCGAATACAAATACTTTTATCAAATGCTGCACGACAAGGCATGCTGACATAGTGCCCACCTGCCGCAGCTTACCAAGCTCCATCCGCTTAATCACCACAGATACAAACGGCCCGGTTGCCCCCACAAACATTGTAAGAAGCGTGGAAAAAAGGCCGCAAAGAAACAGGCTTTTTTCATTAGGTTTTGATCCCGCACCGATGCGTTTTGGCACCCATGTGGAATAGAGGATAAAACACCCAAGAATAAGCTGGATATAGGCAACCGGCAGTGTAACAACCACCTGCCCCCCCAAAAAGCCACCAATCAGGCTACCGATAAGAAAATATACGATCAACCGCCAATCAATATGGGGGCGCATGATGATAGCGCGCCCTGCATTTGAGCCTAACTGCACCACTCCGTGAATAGGCACAATAGCCTGCACAGGCATAAGCTGTGCCATAACGGCAAGCAGCACCATGCCCCCGCCAATGCCTACCGCCGCCGTTAGCAAAGAGGTAAAAAAGCTAGTGACCGCCATAATGATGACATCAATATTGCTGAGTGTTTCAGGAAGTGATAGCAGGCCTAGATCAAATGCCATAAAGTGCCCTCATGTGTTGAAGCAGGGTATATAATCATAAAAGCCTTGCTGCAATAAACATAGTTGCTAATCTACGGAGCAATGATGACCTTACAGATTATTTTTATGCGTATATCCCACCTTTTAATAGCGTTTTTCGTGTTCGCTGGCCTTGAGGCTGCACAAGCACAAAATACCTCAGACGCGCCCCTGTTACAATTTCCACTTGCCTGCACGCTGGGTGAAACATGCTGGACAGCACGCTATAATGACCGCGAACCCGGCCCCAGCTTTACTGATTTCACCTGCGGCAGCCGTACCCAGAACAGACATTACGGCACTGACTTTGCCCTTCGTGATTTAGGCGCTATGCGAACCGGTGTAAAAGTGCTGGCAGCAGCAGAAGGTGTCGTAAAGGCGGTTCGTAGTACCGAGCCTGATATCAGCATTAAAGAACAAAACCCCGATGATATTAACGGCAAAGAATGCGGTAACGGGGTGGTGATAGAACACAGTGGTAACTGGACAACCCAGTACTGCCACATGAAGCAAAACAGCATTCGTGTTGCACCGGGCGATACGGTTAGTGCTGGCGACCCGCTCGGCGAGGTGGGCCTCTCTGGTAACACCGAATACCCGCACATGCACTTAACGGTGCGCCGCGGCAAAAACCGGGTAGACCCCTTTGACGGACAGGAAATTGCCAGTGCCTGCACCGCTGACACCACTGACGACAACCCCCTATGGGCCAGCCCTGTCGCCTACGAAGAAATGGCCCTTGTGTATGTTAGCCTAAAGGCACAGCCACCAACCGGTGAAACCCGCTGGGAACCAGAGCCGAGTGCCCTTTCCAGTGAAAGCCCCGCCCTTATAGTGACAGGGCGTGCTTTTGGTGCACAAAAGGGCGATCGCTGGTTGTTACGCATTTTAAAACCTGGTGGAAGTGTGTTTTATGAACACACTCTAACACTTGACCGAGACCGGCAGTTTCAGCTTCAGTATGCTGGTAAAAAGCGGCCCTCAGGTGGCTTTACGCCCGGCATTTGGACCGGCGAAGTTGTCGTTCTCCGCCAGCACAGTGATGGCACCGTAAAGCGCTTTCAGCAGGCAACATCTATTACAATATCTCGGTAGCTTTATGCCCTTACCCGTACCGGCAACTATAGACTTGTCGCTTTAGCATGCTGTTGACCAAATCCTGCTATCCTATCATTGAGGCTTTCAATCACTGTCATACATAGAAACAATTTAATAATAGTTATTAATTGCAATATAGTGATTGCCATATCCACTGACACAGATTTAAGGAACAGGTTATGAAAGCCCTGAAAATAATAACATACGGCCTGATGCACCTTTCAGTTGCCATTACTGTTGCTTACATGCTGACAGGAAGCTGGATGGCGGCCTTAAGTGTTGGCATTATTGAACCCCTCGTACAAACCGGGTTTTACAGCCTGCATGAAAAACTCTGGGCACGCCTTGAACTACGCCGCGCCCCTCAGCCTGTAACACCGGGCGGGTTTACGCTAGCCGCCACCACTGTTTAGAGTATACGCTAGAGGTTTTCACCACATGATATCTCATTAAAATCATAGACTTTACCTAGATATTACACACTATACAGCAGAAAATCCTGTTATGTTTGTGATATAGCTAAACATATATAAAATACTGTTGGTGATTTTACGGGAAACATAAAATGACAGACGCTCCCAAAATAGATTTTCTGGACGTAAAAATTCTCGATGTACTGCAAAAAGACGCACGTATCACAAAAACAAAGCTCAGTGAGCAAATTGGGCTTTCCGCAACACCGTGTCATATCCGTATTAAAAAGCTTGAAGAGCAGGGCTTCATCAATGGCTATTATGCCGACATTGATTACACTGCCTTTGGCGGGTTTTCTTTTTACTGGGTACAAATTCAATTACTCGGCTACAGTAAAGAAAAAGCCATCCATTTTGAGAAAATTGTTATGCAGTTCCCTGAAATACTGGAATGCATCGCAACACTAGGAAAAGTCGATTACCTGATAAAAATTGCAGCCAAAACAGTGCAATCCTATCAGGAAATACTGGAACGATTACTAGAAACAGAGGGTGTTGACCTAGACTTTATTACTTTTCCAATGGTGAAACAGATAAAAGCACCATGGCAATCTGATCTGATAAAAGAACACGAAAAGCCATATAGAAATCGGAAGAGCTAGCACTACCGACAAGCACCGTTAGCCTGATCGCATCACTAGTGGAAATCACTAGACTTCTTGAAATAAAAGCCGTTGTCGCCAAAAACTGGCACAAATATGCTGACTAACTCTAGGCTCTTTTTGGTAGTATAAGCATCTCATATACATATTGAAGGACCCTTGTTATGGATGCCCCTTATCTGCTTTTCATCGGCAACGAGACTGATGCACTCGATGCAAAAACCGCCTCTGGCGTTGCTTATTGGCGCCCAAATGACTGTGTCGGCCAATTACGGTCTGACAATAAATGTGTAGACCTTGGCGTCCCCGATATGTCCCTTGCGGACGGTAAAAAAGCGGGTGCCAAAACACTTCTTATTGGCATTGCAAATGAAGGGGGCTTTATCCCTGACAGCTGGATTCCGGTATTTATCGAAGCCCTTGAGCAAGGCTACAATCTAGCGTCAGGGCTACACGCACGCCTGCATGATATACCAGCGCTTAAAATTCTGGCCGATGAAAAAAGCCTAAAGCTTTATGATGTACGCACACCGCAAAATGATATTCCTATTGGCACCGGTATTCCTCGCAGTGGAAAACGCCTGCTTACTGTTGGTACGGACTGTGCTGTCGGTAAAATGTTTACTGTACTTGCCCTTGAAAAAGAGATGAAGCAACGCGGCCTGAATGCTGACTTCCGTGCAACCGGCCAAACCGGCATTTTCATTGCGGGTAAAGGCGTGCCAATAGATGCTGTTGTATCTGATTTTATAGCAGGCGCCGCTGAATATATTTCCCCAGCAGCAGACGATGACCACTGGGACCTTATAGAGGGCCAAGGATCACTCTATCACCCCTCTTATGCCGGGGTTACACTGGGTCTGGTCCACGGCAGCCAGCCTGACAATCTGATCCTTTGCCACCGCATGGGCCAAACCACCATTGCAGGCCACCCAGACTATGCCATTCCACCGCTTGAAGACGTGATTAAAACCTATGAAGCCGCTGCACAGCTTACAAATAAAAACGCGCGCGTTGTTGGCATTAGCCTTGTTACCAAAGGTGCACAAGCAGAGGCCGCCCTTGCCGAAATTCAAGCCTATGAAGACCGTTACAGCTTACCTTGTTTTGACCCGGTCCGCACAGGTGTTTCAAAAATGGTAGACTATCTGGAGACATTCAGTGCCTAAGCTTACCATACGCCTTGAAACATGGCCGATAGCAGGCACTTTTACCATATCCCGCAGCAGTGCAACAGAAAGCTACGTGCTGGTTGTGGAATTACAGGAAGGTAACCTTGTTGGCCGCGGTGAATGCGAACCCGATGACACCGATCCCGCCATTGGACATATTGTTGCTGAGCAAATTTATGCTGTCCGGCAACAGATTGAACAGGGCATTAGCCAAAAAGAACTGCTCGACCTGTTACCGCGTGGCCCAGCACGCAATGCTGTTGACTGTGCCTTATGGGATTTAGCATGTAAAAAGCAGGGGAAGCCCATAGAGGCGGTTACAGGTATTCCACCCCTGAAGCCCCTAACAACGGCCTATACAATTAGCATTGATACACTTGATGTTATGGCAGAAAAAGCCGCCCTTAATAAAAACCGTGCCCTGTTAAAAATAAAGCTGAATGCCGATGAGTGCCTTGCAAAAATAAACGCCATTCATGCAGCAGCACCAGATGCAAAGCTTATTGTAGACGCTAACGAGGCATGGTCACTTACACAATTGCAGGCTCTAGCACCAGAAATGGCACAGCTGGGTGTCGCGATGATTGAACAACCCCTGCCTGCGGGTAACGATGATGGCTTGGCCACCTATGCTGGCCCCGTGCCCCTGTGTGCTGACGAATCCTGCCTCGACCGAACATCGCTTGCCTTTGTGAAAGAGAGGTACCAGTTCATCAATATCAAGCTTGATAAAACCGGCGGTCTGACTGAGGCTTTACTGCTAGCAGAAGAGGCCGAAAAAATGGGCCTTCGCATTATGGTGGGCTGCATGGTAGGCACATCGCTTGCCATGGCCCCAGCGCTGATCGTGGCCCAGAAAGCAGAATTTGTCGACCTTGACGGCCCCTTGCTGCTTGCCAAAGACAGAGAGAACGGCATGCGCTATGAAAACAGTCTAGTTTATCCGGCAACGCCTGCACTCTGGGGCTGATGTACAGATAAATTGAAACAAAAAAGGGGCCAGTAAAGCCCCTTTTATATCACATATATTACCCCATCTGAAATATAAGCCGCGTGACTTTACCTTGTGGGTTTATGGTATAGTGTACTGTTATTATCCTTTGGGTATCTTCTGGATCAGTAATAATACCGTATACATACACCGTGTTTTTCCCTTCGCGGCGTTGATGTACCAAAACAAATTCTTTATCAGCCATTTTTACGGAAAGCATATTTTCTAGCTGTTCAAGCTGTGCTGCTGTCCGCTTAATCTGCGCATCTGTTAATAGAGCTTTTGCCTCTTTAGCAAACATAGACTTGTCAGCATTACCTTTCAGATACTCAAATGTCAGGCTTTTCATTTTGGCCGTTTGCTTAGAATCTGAATCTGCAATAGGTTCATACGGCGCATAATCCGGGTTAAAAAGACCGGCAACAACATTCGCTATACGCGCTGGCTCGCCGTAAAGGGAGTTTGTCAACACAGCAACCGTAAAACCATCGTCTACATACCGGCTTAGCTGGGTTTTAAACCCTTGCCAATAACCACTGTGATGTACAAGCCTGTGGCCCCTCACATCCCGATTAAACCAGCCATAACCATAGGGTATCATGCTTTGCGAGCCATCAGCATACGGCGCTGCAATAAACATTTCTTTCAAATCCGCAGCGGAAAGAAAGGAAGGCTGCCGAAGGGCCTGATCCCATTTGATCAAATCATCAATCGTAAAAAGCAAACTACCATCTGCTGTTTGGCTTAATGTCTGGGAAACATACCCTGCTTTCAGCAGATGGTCTTTTTCGCCTTCATACCCCGTTGCACGGTTGGGGATAATCTCAAAAGGTTCATTAACCAACGCCCTTGTCATACCAATCGGCGTGAAAAGCTTTTCCTGTAAATAATCACCATAAAACTGGCCCGATGCTTTTTTAATAACAGCACCCAAAAGCACATAAGCGGCATTGCTATACTGAAAGCGAGCACCGGGTTCAAATTCCATTGGTAAACCACCAATGACCTTGGCTAACGCCTCATCAGAATAGTCTTTTGTCAGGTCTATGCTTTCTTCTGTTGCAGCCCCATATAAACGAGCCATGCCGCTTCTGTGCTGTAACATTTGTCTGATTGTCACCCGGCCCCAATATTCAGGCCCTTCCGGGAAATATTTTAGCAACTTATCGTCAAGGCTAAGTTTGCCTTCATTTTTCAGCATCATCACCGCTGTTGCGGTAAACATTTTACCAACAGAGCCTGACTGGAAAACAGTTTCACGCTTTACGGGTACACGGTTTTCAAGGTCGGCATAACCATACGACCTAACCATAACTGGCTCGCCGTTCTTCATAACAGCCAAAACAGCGCCTATGTTGCCCTCTTCCGCCATAATGGCATTAACAGCAGCATCTACCTCTGTAGCGGAAGGCAAACTACTCTCATCAGCTTGTGCTGTATATGATAGCAATATCAGCACAGCACTGAACCACCGGCTGGCAAGCGGCCATTTATTAATAAAAGTCATCTTTTTCTCCTATAAAAAGCATAGCTGCAAAGTGCAAGGCCGTTCATAAGTTTGCCTTTATTGGCTGTTGCCGAACGATTGTGAAATTGGCAAAGCCATAAACAACAGTAAACACAGGGCACAACAAATTGAAAAAGCAGTAAGGTAAATAACTGAGCGTATAGACCCCCAGAACACCCGACAAAAATGCCCCGCATGTGTTCCACGGCACCAATGCCGATGTTACTGTGCCGGAATCCTCCAGCACACGGGAAAGGTTTTGCGGGGCAAGACCAGATCGCTCATATTCGGTCCTAAACATACGACCAGGCATTACGACTGAAATATATTGCTCTGACGCCACTATATTAGTGCCAATACAGGTGCAGGCGGTTGCTAAAATAAGCGTTGCCGGTTTATGGGCCGCCCCCAGAATAGCCCTAACAATCACTTCCAGAAACCCAAGTTTTTCCATCACTGCACCAAAGGTCATCGCGGTGATGATCAGCCAGACAGTATTCATAATACTTTGCATGCCGCCTGCTGATAAAAGGCCATTTAAAACGTCGTTTGGTGTATGGGCCACATACCCGCTTATCAGGACAGCCCATATAGCTTTCAGCCCGCCGTCTGCGACGATGGCGTCATATTGAAAAATGATAGCAAAAACACAGCCCGTTAATGTGCTGATCAGCAAAGCAGGCCACGCCGGAACCTTGCGGTACGCCAATATGAATACCAACGCCATAGGCAGCAGCAAAACCGGACTAACACCAAATGTTTCAGCCAGTAGCAATTGCTGGTTTTCCAGCTCTAGCGCATTAATTCCGGTGGATAGCCCTATACCTAAAAAAGTATAAAGGCCAAGCGCGATAATATAAGCAGGTGCTGTTGTCCACACCATATGCTTTATATGGGTAAACAGGTCTGTACCCGCCACAGCCGGCGCAAGGTTCGTGGTATCTGAAAGAGGTGACATTTTATCGCCAAAATAAGCACCAGAAATAATAGCCCCGGCGGTAATTTCCGGTGCCATCCCCATGCTGGCCGACACCCCCATTAATCCCAGCCCAATTGTGCCTACTGTTGACCATGAACTACCAATACTGAGAGATGTGACAGAGCAAACAAGGCAAACCGTAACATAAAACACGTCTGGGCTGATAAGCTTGAGCCCATAATAAATCATGGTGGGAACAGTGCCTGACAAAATCCAACTGCCCATCAGGGCGCCAACTGTCAGCAATATTAGAATGGCAGAAACAGTTACAGACACAGCCCCGGCAATAGCTTTTTCCAGCTCAGCCCACTTATACTTTCGCCACCACGCCAACAGCAGGGTGATACCTGTTGCGGTAATAAGCGCTATCTGATTGGCACCTGAAGAGGCGTTTTCACCAAAATAAAATACCGCAAGCGATAGCAAGCCGGTGAGGGCAAAAACGGGAATAAGGGCAAGCCATAAGGGCGGGCTGCCTAGCTGGTCGTTCGCCATATTTATACTTCCATCAATTCACTGAAAAGCTATTAATGTTGTCAGCTTATGAGCTACAGGATGACAGAAAGAGTATAGAGGATCCTGCTAAATATCAGGACAATTAACAGAGAATATCATGATATCTGCAGGCGGTATGGGCATTTCTAAAATGCTTTTAACCCGCCGCTGTAAAGCCGGTTGTCTACATCATCATAACATTAAATTTACCGATGTTGATTGTCATTTTAGCATTTGTTGAGTAGCTTCTGTCTCGTTTGATACTAAATGTCCTGTATCGGGACAGTATTTTCGGGAAAGTCATGCGACAGCTTAAAATACAACAGCGTCACGAGAAAGCATCGTCCAAGAAAGGCCGAATCCGCGTTGAAGCAATTCTAAATGCGGCACGTGATCTGTTGATTGAAGAAGGCTATGCAAGCCTGTCTATGCGCAAAGTCGCGGCACGGTGCCACATAACCGTGGGCAATCTATCCTATTATTATGCCAGTAAAACAGACTTGTTGAACGACCTGGTAGATGCCGTTATCCAAGGCTATATTGGCTGGTGGATTGGCATTTTAAACGATAAAACCCTCTCGTCAGAGCAACAATTTAAAGCTTTGATCACCTTCATCATTGAAGATTTGGAAACGCGGGAAACTACGGCGTTTTTCCCAGAACTTTGGGCGCTTGCCAATCACGAAGAGTTTGCTAACGAGGCCATGGATTCGGTTTATGACCCGGTTCAGCAAATGCTGGTAACCATGATCAAGCGCCTGCGCCCAACCTTGAATACCCACGAAACCGATATGCTCGCAGTGCATATGATGGCCTCAATGGAAGGGCATACTGTCTTTTTAGGCTATGGTAAAAAATGGATGCGAAAGTCCGCGAACATGGCGCAGTTTATTGCAGATTCATATTATAATCTGGTGATGTCTTACACTGCCGGAACAATAGAAAAATCCATTATAAACAAATAATTAGCTTTACAGCCTTTCACACACCTTGTGCCACATGAAAGATTGATACGCATGCAGTCTTCAGGATGCTTGACTCTGCAATGAATCTATTATAGGACAGTTGTTCTAAATAGGACAGTCGTTCTAAACGAATATGTCCCTCTGATTTTCGACCAAAAACTATTCTGGGAGGGTAGTATGGTAAAGAATGGTCTGCTTTCTGCGACAATGCTGGTTGCCTGTGCTGTAACACAGGTTGCGTTTACAAATGCACAGGCAGAACCGCTGCCTGTAGAGACAATCCCAAATGTTGCAACATTGCCAGCCACCTATTCCAAAGACTGGCTTTTTGTACACGATGAAAATTTTAATAGCCTGCTGGATGGCCGCGTTATCCTGATGGATCTGTCACAAGATAACCATAACTACAAAGGAGCAATGGGCGCAGGCATGTTTGCTTCGTTCCTGCAATCTTCAACACGGCCAGAAATGTATGTGGCTGAGACCTATTATTCCCGGGGTTCCCGCGGTGATAGGGTTGACGTGCTGACCATCTACGACACTGAAAACCTGTCCCCCATTGAAGAGATTGCACTGCCAGACGGCAAACGCAGCATGTCCGTTGCACAAAAAGGCAGCCTGCAATTAACTGGGAATGAGAAATTTCTGCTGGTATTTAACTTTACGCCAGCGGCTTCGGTTTCAATCATCGATGTTGAAACCCGCAAAATCATGAGCGATATACAAATACCCGGCTGTAGCCTTATTTACCCGCTTGGTGCCCAGGGCTTTAGTACACTGTGCGGTAATGGCACAATGGCTTCTTTTTCCGTCAATGATGCTGGTATCGCAAAACGAGGCGCTTCCACTGAGGCCTTCAACAACATTGATGATAACCCCCTGTTCATGAAAAGTGTAACCGTTGGCGGTATAACCTATTTTCCAAGCTTTGGTGGCGCACTTCAAGCGGTTGATATGAAAAGCGATACACCAAAACCGCTTAATAGCTGGACATTTGTTGATACAGACAAAAGCACAACCGGCTGGCGGCCTTCGGGTTGGCAGGTGATAGCCGCGAACGATAAAGATGGCTATGTTTACACGCTGATGCGCGAGAATGCGGCCCCTGGTGACCATAAATACGGCGGCAGTGAAGTGTGGGTTCTAGACCCTGTTAAAAAAGAAATTGTGCGGCGTATCACCCTAAACGCTCCTGCCATTTCTATTGAACTGACCGCAGGTGAAACACCCTATCTGGCAGCGGCAAACGAACATTCTACGCTGGATATATACACAGCTGCCACAGGCACATATCTGCGCACCATCACTGTTGGCATGGCCGCAAACCCGTTCCTGTTACACGCTGTAAAGTAGGGGCGGGCCATGGATCTGGTTCTTGTCATATCAGCAAAGCTTTTTCTAGCGGCGGTTCTTGCAATCGGCGCTCTGAAAAAGCTGAACAGTCTCGGCACATTTGAAACTGCCCTTAAAGGTTTCAGCCTTATACCAAATGCCCTATCACGGCCCTTGGCGTACGGCGTACCTTTCAGTGAGGCTGCCATTGCTATTGCCTTGCTGGTGCCTGTTATTTCATACAGTGCTGCACTGGCAGCACTCGGCCTAATGGTATTGTATGCAGCCTTAATGATGGTTGCTCTAACACAATCATCCAACCCATTTGACTGTGGCTGCAACTGGGGCAAAGCCAAAACGTCAGCGCACCCTTTTATGCTGATACGTAATGGCATTCTGCTGGTTGCCGCTCTCGTTGCGGCAGCACCCCAAACCACGCGGGCTCTTGGCTGGTTCGACGGCATGAACATTTTTTTCTCTGTGGCAGCACTGCTCGCCCTGTACGCAACGCTTGAGGCACTGCTTGCACTGCCCAGTTTTCAACACCGGAGGCATTCGTAATGACAACAGTTTATGTTTCGCAAATTCTGCTTTGGCTTGTGGTTGTTGGCCTATCGCTCGTTTGCCTTGCGCTTATCCGGCAGGTTGGGCTTCTGCATGAAAGGCTGGCGCCAGCAGGTGCCCTTGCCATGAACCAGAAAATACGGGCAGGCGACACAGTTGCTGATGTGCCTGTCACAGCATTGGACGGCACGTCCTACATGTTCGGGAAAAACAAAAACGGTAAAAGCGACCTGTTATTTTTCATGTCGCCCGATTGCCCTGTTTGCAAAACCCTTCTGCCAACGATCCGCTCGTTTGAAGCAAAAGAACATAATTGGCTTGATATTACACTCGCAAGCGACGGTGCTGAAAAAGCCCATATGGAGCTTGTTAAGGCTGAAAAACTCGACCCTGCCCGTTATGTACTGTCAGAGCAGCTTGGCCGGGCATTCGGGGTATCAAAATTACCTTATGCGGTATTGATTGATGAAACCGGCAAGGTGGCGTCGCTGGGCCTTGTAAACTCGCGCGAGCATCTGGAAAGCCTTGTTGAAGCAAAAGAACGGGGTGTTGCCTCTATTCAGGACTTCATGAAACGCAAGGCAATGGAACAACAAGGATAACAGGCTTGGCAACAAGTTCTGACATGGTTGAAAACAGGGAAGTAAGAAAATGAAAAAATTTGACCGTACTGTTGAATTTATGTCTCGCACGCTGGCAAACCAGTCGTCGCGCCGGGGTTTTCTAGGGGTGTTTGGTGCCATGCTTGTTGGCAGTGCCAGTATTCCATTATTACCGGTTGCACGTGCGTCTGATGGTTCAAGCACAAAAGGCAACGGCTATCCCGGTGTTGGGGAGCAGTCTACCGGAAACCCGCAAGATCCCGGTGACCCATCAAGCTGCGACTATTGGCGCTACTGTGCGATTGACGGCTTTTTGTGCAGTTGCTGCGGCGGGTCACAAAATGCTTGCCCGCCCGGTACAGAGATGTCTCCCATTACATGGATTGGCACCTGTCAAAACCCGGCAGACGGCATCAATTATATTATTTCCTACAATGACTGTTGCGGCAAAAGCAGTTGTGGTCGGTGCCTGTGTAACAGGAACGAGTCAGACAAGCCAATGGCGCGTCCACAAGCAAACAATGA
The DNA here is from genome assembly GCF_015240255.1 of Kordiimonas pumila. NCBI lineage: Bacteria > Pseudomonadati > Pseudomonadota > Alphaproteobacteria > Kordiimonadales > Kordiimonadaceae > Kordiimonas > Kordiimonas pumila. The sequence goes on along the minus strand of NZ_CP061205.1, from coordinate 681,540 downwards.
TACAAACTGGTGCCTTGGTACTGAAAGCGCCGTTTACACTTGCTCAACTGCCGTGATCATCGGCACAGCCCTTGAGGGGTAACGTACCAATGCGTGTTTTAACGGCTGTATGTGTTTCTGCGGGTTTGGTGCTTGGTATGATCAGCCCTGTTTTTGCTGATGATACCGCACCTGATGGAGCAAAGCTTTATAAGCGCTGCGCGGCTTGCCACCTGCCTACGGGCGAGGGGGTGCCCGGTGCGTTTCCTCCCTTGAAAAACCGGCTTTCAAGTTTTTACACATCTGAGGAAGGACGGGCCTACCTGGTACAAGTTCTCAGCCACGGGCTAGCAGGCGCTATTACTGTTAACGGCGTTACCTACCGGGGTTTTATGCCTGCACAAGGCAAGGCTTTAAAAAACGACGGCATTGCCGCTGTTTTAAATTATATTCAATCTGACCTGCACGAAGAAAAGCCTGACCATAGCCCCTTCACCATTGAAGAAGTACAGGCCATAAAAACAGCAGAACCAAAAGTTTCAGCTCAGGAGCTTTCCAAAAGGCGCCAGAAACTGGTGGCTACGGACGGAGAGGGGTAAATGAAACTTATTCCGGTTTTAGGGTTATTGGCCGCTTTTACCGTGCCTGCATTCTCAGAAGGCCGGGAAGCACTGAAGGCTGAATTTGACTGGAAAATGAACTGTCAAGGCTGCCATCAGGCAGATGCTTCCGGGTCAGAGGGGGGCGCACCAGATATGCGCGGTGTTGTTGCCCGGTTTCTGAGCGTTGAGGGTGGCAGAGAGTATCTGGTCCAAGTTCCCGGCGCCGCCTATGCCCCTGTAAACGATGAAGAACTGGCAGCGTTACTAAACTGGTTACTGGTTGAATATGACAAAGATGATTTACCGGCAGACTTCAAGCCATACTCGGGCAAAGAGGTCGGATCCCTTCGCAAAGCTGCGCTTATGGATGAAGCTGCCACCACCCGTGCTGCACTGATTGAAAAATTTGAAGGGCCAAAGCCCCACCCAGACAGTTACAGCACAAAAATAGCCTCTGGAGAGGGGCTGGACGACCAACGATAAAACAACTCAGGGAGAGATGGTATGGTACTGTCAAACAAAAGGAAGTGGTTAACAACATGTGGCCTAGTGGCTTTATGCCCAGCAGTTGCCTTTAGTGCCCATGCACAAGAAAATGAAACAAAGCAGCGTGGCAACCTGTTTGAAGAGATTGTTGTAACGGCACAAAAACGCGAGCAAAGCCAACAAGACGTAGGGATTGCCATAACCGCTTTAAGCGGCGAACAAATGAAACGCCTTGGCTATACAAACGCGCAGGAAGTAACAGCTCTTGCCCCTGGCGTCAGCACTATTCAGCCAAACGGCGAGGCAAACTATGCCATTGGTATTCGTGGTGTTTCCAATAGTGATTTCACCACAAATGTGGAAAGCCCAATCGCCATTTATGTTGACGAAGTTTATATCAGCCAGATGTCTGGTGCTGGTTTTATGCTGTTTGACATGGCACGTGTTGAGGTGCTACGTGGGCCGCAAGGTACCTTGTTTGGCCGTAACGCCACAGGTGGCCTTGTGCACTATATTTCAGAAAAACCAAAAGACGAATTTGAAGGCTATGGTAGCATTACCTATGGTAGCTTTGACCGAGTTAAAGCGGAAGGCGCTGTTAACATACCGCTGTCAGACACGCTGGCCATGCGCGTATCGCTTGCCACACATCAAGGCGGCGGCTACATAGAAAACCGCGTTAACCCCAATGCCGATCTGAATAACGCGAACGAATTTGCAGGCCGGGTACAGCTTCTCTATACACCAAATGAAGACTTCGACCTGCTGTTGAATGCCAGATACGGCTCGCAGGATATCCGCACCGGTTTCTTTGAGTATGTTTCAGCCATTAACCCAGACGCCACACCAACACCAACCGAGCCTAACTCAAACCTGGGTGGCTATAATGATACTGACGGTGATGTTTATGCCGGTGATTATGATTTTGCCGGGCGGAATGACCTGTCAACAAAAGGCCTGTCAGCCACTATCAATTGGCAAATCGGCGATATAAAACTCACTAGCATTACTGATTATCAGCAAGTGAAGCGTGACTATATTGAAGATTCAGACGCATCACCGGTTAACTATTTTAACTTTTTCCTGACAACCGACGTAGAGCAGTTCTCGCAAGAGTTACGGCTTTCTGGCGGCACAGACAATTTCAACTGGGTAACAGGTTTCTATTATCTAGACCTCAACATCAGCGATAGTAACGGTACCTATTCACCCGGCTGGTTTGATGACTTCCTGCCCGTTGCCTTCGGTGTAACACCCGCTGACCTTGGTGGTACAAACGGCCTATTAAACCCCTACACAACCAAAACAAAAAGCTGGTCCCTGTTTGGGCAGGCAACATATGCCTTTAATGAAGAGTTTGCACTCACCGCTGGCATTCGCTGGATTGACGAAAACAAAACCCATGATTACCGCGATATTCTGGTGGCTTTCCCTGATACACTGGTCAGTGGCTCAGACCCCGCGACAGTGGAAATTGGCGATGCTGTTCTACCCTACAGCGGCGAGCGAAACGACGGCAACTGGTCTGCTCGTGTGCAGCTTGATTTCACACCAAATGACGACATGCTGCTGTATGCAAGCTGGAACCGGGGTGTAAAATCAGGCGGCTTTAACGCGCCGCTCCTGCCAACAGATGTGCTGGTTACCGACCAGTTCATGAACTACGGCCCTGAAAAACTCGACGCTTTTGAAGTGGGCATGAAGTGGAGCATTAACAGAACAAGCCGCCTGAATGTGGCCAGCTACTACTATGATTATAACCACTGTCAGGCATTCTCCATTGTAGGGCTTGATACCTTCACCCTGAACGCCGATTGTAAATCAAAAGGCTTCGAGGTTGAGTATCAAACATCACCGGCACAGGGGCTTGATATGCTGTTTGGCGTTGGCTTCATTGATGCTGAAGTAAATAACATCCCTGGTGTTACCTTTGATGTTGATACGCCGCTCGGCGTTGTGGCTGCAGCCGCACCCGGCCAAACACTAACACCTGTGCAAACACCAAAATGGAACCTGAACGGCCTTGTTCGGTACGAAGTGCCTGTTGGCAGCGGCTATCTCGCCTTCCAAGCAGATGCTCAGTATAGAAGCGAACATTTCTTTGCACTTATCGAATCACCAGCTTCCACTGAAAAAGGCTATACGATCGCCAATGCCTCTATCACATGGATCCCTGAAGAAGATAACTGGAGCCTGCGGTTCTTTGTGAACAACATAACAGACGCTGAATATACCGTTCAAACGTTTGACCTGTCAGGCAACATAGATAACGGTGGCGTTTTCTTTGGCATGATAGAACAATATTATGGCCGCCCACGTACTTGGGGTGTTAACTTAAGCTATAGTTTCTAACCCCCCATAACCCGGTTCTCAGGGGACATTAAGGAGAACCGGGTTATACTTATAGTTTTAGTTGTCATGAGGCGTAAAATGCAGATACAGCAGCATAGTTATGTGTGCGGAACCAGCAGTGTGCCGCTAAAGTATCAAACCATTGGTGCAATGCTGGATGAAACTGTTGCACACCACGGCCAAAGACTGGGCCTTATTGTTAAACACCAAAATATTCGCTGGACTTACGCAGAACTAGCGTCTGTCGTAGAGAAAACTGCCTCAGGTCTTATAGCGCTTGGGCTTAATGCCGGTGACCGGGTGGGCATTTGGGCCCCAAACTGTGTTGAATGGGTTATTATTCAGCTAGCCAGCGCCAAAGCTGGCCTTATTCTGGTGACCCTTAACCCTGCCTACAGGGCTAGCGAACTTGAATATGCACTCAATAAATCAGGCTGCCGGGCCCTTGTACTTGCAGAAAGGTTTAAAAGTTCTGACTACACCAGCATGCTGCTAAAAATCGCGCCGGAAATATCTGATGCAAAACCCGGTGCTTTAAAAGCACAAAAATTGCCACAGCTTGAATTTGCCATTTCCATCTCCAGTAATCCAAAACCGGGTTTTATGAGCTTTGACCAAATCGCCGAAAAAGCAACCGTACAGTCAGATGCCCTGCTCCATGAAAGGGCTGCAATGCTGCAACCCGATGATGCGGTCAACATTCAGTTTACCAGTGGCACAACCGGTTTCCCAAAAGGCGCAACACTAACCCACCATAATATTGTGAATAATGGCTTTTTTGTTGCCGAGCGGCAGCGCCTGACACAGGAAGATATTCTCTGCATACCGGTACCGCTATACCACTGTTTTGGCATGGTTATGGGGGTTATGGGCTGCATTACCCATGGGGCATGCATGGTTTTCCCCGGGGAGGCTTTTACACCGGAAAGTGTGCTAGAGGCAGTGCACACTGAGCACTGCACTGGGCTATACGGTGTGCCAACCATGTTTATTGCCGAACTAGACCACCCTGATTTTAAAAATTACGACCTTTCAAGCCTTAGAACTGGCGTGATGGCAGGGTCGCCGTGCCCGGTTGAAATTATGAAGCGGGTAATCGGCGATATGCACATGGCAGAGGTTACCATCTGTTATGGTATGACAGAAACCAGCCCCGTTAGCCTGCAAAGCACCACGACAGATTCAATCGAAAAACGGGTTAGTACGGTGGGGCAGGTTCACCCCTATGTTGAAGTAAAAATTATTGATGCAGATGGCCACACTGTAAAACGCGGCGAACAAGGCGAGCTGTGCACCCGTGGCTACAGCGTAATGTTAGGCTACTGGGGCGACGATAGCCGCACCCGCGAGGCGATCGACACCGCAGGGTGGATGCACACCGGCGACTTGGCAGTAATGGATACAGAAGGCTATGTGAATATCACAGGCCGCGTGAAAGACATGATCATTCGGGGCGGAGAAAACATATACCCGCGTGAGATAGAAGAATTTTTATACAGCCATCCCGCTGTGCAGGATGTGCAGGTTTTTGGTGTACCCGATGAAAAATACGGCGAAGAAGTAAGCTGCTGGATTATTCCAAAACCGGGCGCAGCCCTGCAACCAGAAGCGGTTATTGCTTACTGCAAGGACCAAATCGCTCACTATAAAGTGCCGCGTCATATACGGATTGTGGAAGCATTCCCCATGACAGTGACCGGAAAAATTCAAAAATTTGTTATGCGTGAAACAATGAAGGAAGAACTGGGTGTGAAAGAGCAGAAGTCTGCCTAAAACCCTAGGGGAAGGGAAGTATTATGACTGACTATAAACTATTGATCGGTGGGGAGCTGATCGACGGAGATAAAACACTGGATGTCATCAATCCAGCAACTGAAGACGTGTTTGCACAGGTTTCCTGGGCGTCTGAAGCTCAGGCAAATCAGGCTGTCGCTGCTGCAAAAAAGGCGTTCCCTGCGTGGGCAAAAACACCCATAGAGCACCGGCGCGCAAAATTGCTTGAGCTTGCCGATGCACTGGCCGCAAATGCGGACGTATTGGCACGCCTGCTAACCAGCGAACAAGGTAAACCTCTGCCGGAAGCACAAGGCGAGGTCGCATGGACAGAAGGATATTTGCGCCACTATGCAACACTCACACCCTCAAGCCGGGTTATTCAGGACGATGAAACCTGCCGAATTGAAGCGCGCCGCGAACCGCTTGGGGTTGTTGCAGGTATTGTGCCTTGGAATTTCCCACTGCTGGTTGCCTGCTGGAAACTGGGGCCTGCCGTTATCACCGGGAACACCATCATTATAAAACCGGCTCCCACTACGCCTGTCGCTACGCTCAAGTTTGGTGAACTGTGTCAGAAAATATTCCCGGCCGGGGTTATCAATATTATTGCTGACAATAATGATTTAGGGCCGCTTCTAACAAGCCACCCAGACATTGCCAAAGTAACCTTCACTGGCTCAACAGCGACAGGCAAAAAAATTGCTTCAAGCAGCGCTGATACCCTGAAAAGGCTTACGCTGGAGCTTGGCGGCAATGATGCTGCAATCGTACTTGATGATGTAAACGTGAAGGAAACTGCCCAGAAAATTTACGGCGGCGCCTTCATGAACGGCGGGCAGGTATGCATGGCCATCAAACGCGCCTATGTACACGAAACAATCTACGATGACATGTGCAACGAGCTTGCCGCCATTGCAGATAGTGCTGTTGTTGATGATGGCTTTAAGCAAGGTACCACGCAAGGGCCAATCCAGAACAGAATGCAATATGATAAGGTATCGGCCATGATCAAACAGGCTGGTCAGGACGGTACCATTATTGCGGGCGGCACTATCCCGGATATGAAGGGCTATTTTATCAGGCCAACAATTGTGCGTGATGTAAAAGACGGCCACCAGATTGTTGATGAAGAGCAGTTTGGCCCCGTTCTGCCTGTTATCAGCTTCTCAGACATTGACGATGTCATCAGCCGTGCGAACGCCTCTGACTACGGCCTTGGTGGTTCGGTTTGGTCACCTGATATTACCAAAGCCTGCGAGATAGCAAACCGCATTGAAAGCGGCACCGTCTGGATTAACCAGCATGTTACCATTGCACCAAATGTACCCATGGCCGGCTATAAAAAATCTGGCATTGGTGTTGAGCAGTCTCAGGAAGGACTGGACGAATTCACACAGATGAAAGTGCTGAATATCGCCAAATAAGGGGGCCTGCCACTATGGCAAATATGACAGACTATGCTGCGGCGTACGCTTCGTTTACGCCCAGCAATGCCAAGCGGTACAATTTTGCCCGCGACGTAATTGATGTTTGGGCCCAGCCTGAAAACAACAAGCGGGCAATGCTGTGGATTGACGATACCGGCACAGAACTGGATATCAGCTTTGCGGATATTGCGCAGCGATCATGCCGGGTAGCAAACATGCTATCCGGTGCTGGCGTGCGGCGCGGTGATACCGTTATTATTATCCTGTCGCGCCAGCTTGCCTGGTGGGAAACCCTAACTGCCTGCATCAGGGCCGGGTTTATCGCTTCACCCGGCACCACACAGCTTTCACCCAAAGACATTGCCTACCGAGTAGATGCATCGGGCGCCACCGCTGTTGTTACAGACAGTTTGAACGCCGCCAAGGTTGATGAAATATTCACAGCATGTCCAACCCTTAAATCGCGTATATTGATAGACGGTGCACGAGATGGTTGGGTTGACTATACTGCTGCAAACGCTGCTGCTTCCACCAACTTTACCACAGCAGACACAGCCGCAGAAGAAGACGCCCTCTGTTATTTTACCTCTGGCACTACCGGGTACCCTAAAATGACTATGCACACACACGGCTACGGTCAAGGGCATGTCACAACCGGCAAATTCTGGCTCGACCTGACAAAAGACGATTTGCACTGGAATATTTCAGATACTGGTTGGGCCAAAGCTGCATGGTCCAGCTATTTTGCACCCTGGATACAAGGAGCTGCGCTTTTCACGCACCATACTGCAGGTTTTGACCCAAAAACATGTCTTGGTATGTTTGCGCGCTACCCTATTACCACCATGTGTGGTGCCCCCACCATATACCGGATGCTGGTACAGGAAACCCTTGCGGCTTATACATTCCCCCACCTTCGGCACTGTGTCGGCGCAGGCGAGCCGCTGAATCCTGAAATTATCAGCGCATGGCAAAAGGCGACTGGCCTCAAGATACGGGATGGCTACGGCCAGACAGAAACCGTTATTCTATGCGGGTCATTCCCCGCGCTTGACGTACGCCCCGGTTCAATGGGCAAACCATCACCGGGGGTTAACCTTGCGATCATAGATGAAACCGGCACCGAAGTGGCAGCAGGTGTTGAAGGTGACATTGCCCTTTCTATCAGTCCGGTCAGGCCGCCTTGGTTGTTTAAAGGCTATAAAGGCGACACTGATCGCACAGAAGCCTGTTTCAGGGGTAGCTGGTATTTAACAGGAGATCGGGCTTACCGCGACGAAGATGGCTATTTTTGGTTTGTCAGCCGGGCAGATGATGTAATTCTGTCAGCCGGTTACCGAATTGGGCCTTTTGAGGTGGAAAGTGCCCTTATTGAGCACCCGGCGGTTGCAGAAAGCGCGGTTGTCTCAAGCCCTGATGCAACACGCGGGGAAATCGTGGCTGCTTTTGTGGTGCTGGCGCCCGGTTACACAGCATCAGATGATCTAAAACAAACATTAAAAGACCATGTAAAGCATGTAACTGCCCCTTATAAATACCCCCGTAAAATTGAATTTGTCAGCGAACTCCCCAAAACAGTTTCTGGTAAAATAAGACGAATTGACCTTAGAAACCGCGAATGGGGCAAAGGTAGCTAACCATTTCAATCGCTGGTTAAAACCATTTTCTCTATACTTAACTATACATCCTGAGGGGTTCTTACCCCTCAGGATTATTATTGAAGCCCTTATTTGATCCTATAAAATCATAGTAGCGCTATTCAGATCATCGACAGAAAGCCCGATCAGGAAGATGCTTTCATTGGCGTCAATCGTAATTAGGATGCCGTTTGCACCGTCAACCTCGGTTGCTGTGGTAGCAGCCGTTACCTCATCAAGGGTGCTAAAGCCCGTAAACGACAGGTTGAGGATATCCTCAGAAGTATCGAAGTCGGTAACGGTGTCATTGCCGGAATTGCTGCCAAAGATAAAGACGTCTGCCCCGCTACCACCAGTGAGGACATCATCGCCCGCACTGGCCCATATGGTATCGTTACCACTGCCCCCAAGGACAGTGTCGCTTCCAGCGCCGTTATAGAGCACGTCATCGCCTGCGCCGCCTTCGAGCGTGTCGCTGCCAGCACGGCCCCACAGCACATCATTACCGTCGCCGCCTTGCAGGTTATCATTGCCTGCACCGCCGCCAAGGCTGTCGTTACCGTCGCTGCCTTCAACAAGGTCGTCACCATCATCACCTGCACCAGCATAGACAAGGTCATCATCGTCGCCTGCCATAACAAGATCGTTGCCTTCACCGCCAAACAGGGTGTCTTCGCCCGACCCGCCAGACACAGTATCGTCGCCGGTGCCACCGGTCGCCCAATCATCATCATTGCCGCCAGAGATATCATCATTACCGGCACCGCCGTCAATCGTATCTCTACCGTCATTTGTGATGATACGGTCATCGCCGCCACCAGAGGATACAAAGTCATTTTCACTGCCGCCGGTAATGGTATCAGCGCCCTCAGTTGTGGTGTGTTCGCCGACGTCATTAACCGTGATGGTAAAGAAGCGGGTATGGGTTGCCCCAGCCGGGTCAGACGCGGTTACGCCGATCTGTATGCTGCTGGTTTCTTCATAGTCAAGGCTAACACCAGCTTTCAGCTTCAGCGTTGTACCCACAACTTCAAACCGGCTGTCTGATGTGCCGAATGTGATGCTTTCGCCGTCCGGCTCAATCGCAGAAAGTGTACCAATAACACCGCCCACAACATTCTCGTTAATCGAAGCATTGCTCAGGTTCAGGTTGGTAGGGGCCGCATTATCTGCCACATCCGTCACATTCAGGGTGAAGCTAGACGGTGCTGCCGCAAAGGCTGTACCGTCGTTCACACTGTAAGTGAAGCTCGAGAGTGCCAGGCCATTTGCGTCTGGCGCAGGGGTGTAAACAAGGTTACCGCCGGTAATATCCGCAACTGCAATAACCTGACCGGCTGTCACATTCACGCCAGATAGCTGCAATGTATCCCCAGAGGCCAGTGTCAGGCTATCAATCCGTACACTGGTAAGCGTATCACCGGTATCAACATCGCTAAAGGCAAAGTTGGCAACAGTGAAGGCATGCACTGTATCTTCAAGCAGGGTAACCGTAGCCCCCGTAGAAGTCGGGGCATCATTCACCCCAGTGATGGTGATGGCGATATCTTGTTCCGTACCATCGTCGCTGGTGACGGTCAGAGTGTCTGTAAGGGTATCCCCCGGATCTGCCAGGCTCTGTACAGCATCCAAAGTCTCATCAAGGTCATATGACCAGTCACCGTTGGAGGCGATTGTAAGGTCTCCGTACGTGCCGTTGACAGTCTCTGCCGTGAACGTACCCTCACCAGGGTCCACATCAGAGACTGTGGCTGTGTCGCCGATCGAATAGGTGGCGTCTTCATCGACGCTGACTGAAAGTGCGCCGCCAAAGGTGGCAGCATCATTGACATTGGTGATGTCAATGTTGACAGTGCCGATTGCCACGTCGCCAGAGCCGTCGCCGTCGTTGGCAGTGACCGTGATGGTGGCCACGTCATCGCCGCTCACATCCGCAGCCCCGGTATACTGAATGTTCGATGCGGTATCGAGGTAGGTATCGATATCATCCGCAGCACCGACAAGGGTGATTGTTGTGCTGTTTACCAGCGTTTCAGTGACACCGCCGCCCACACCGGCGCCGTCCGCAGGCGTGCCAAAGGTACCGTCATCAAGGGTCAGCGTTACCGTAAGGCTGGCACTGTCTATATCGCTGAAGTTGATGGCAGACAGGTCCACGTCTGATGCCGTATCTTCCGTAACGGTAATATCACTTGGTAGCCCAGTCGCAGTCGGGTCGTCATTCACTGCCGTAAGATTAACACTGATCGTACCAATCGTGACATCACCAGAACCATTTCCGTCATTGATGGTAACGGTGATCGTATCAGCATTATCGCCACTGGCATTTGCAACAGGGTTATACGCAACATTGCCACCATCCAGGTACGTGTTAAGCTCGTCAATAGTACCTACAAGCTGTCGCACTCCAGCGGATACATATATAGACGTAACGCCGCCCACTATACTAGCACCCAAAGTACCGTTTACTGCCGTGAGTGTTATTGTTACATCGCCTGTCGTATCAACATCCGTCAGGCTTAGGGATGATAGGTCTAGGGTAGGATATGAAGCATCTTCAGTGAAAGTGACCGTTGCTGGCAACCCAGTTGCTGTTGGTGCATCATTGACATTGGTGATGTCAATGTTGACAGTGCCGATTGCCACGTCGCCAGAGCCGTCTCCGTCGTTGGCAGTGACCGTGATGGTGGCCACGTCATCGCCGCTCACATCCGCAGCCCCGGTATACTGAATGTTCGATGCGGTATCGAGGTAGGTATCGATATCATCCGCAGCACCGACAAGGGTGATTGTTGTGCTGTTTACCAGCGTTTCAGTGACACCGCCGCCCACACCGGCGCCGTCCGCCGGAGTACCAAAGGTACCGTCATCAAGGGTCAGCGTTACCGTAAGGCTGGCACTGTCTATATCGCTGAAGTTGGTGGCAGACAGGTCCACGTCTGATGCCGTGTCTTCCGTAACGGTAATATCACTTGGTAGCCCAGTCGCAGTCGGGTCGTCATTCACCACAGTGATGTCGATGTTTGCGGTATCATTATCACTGAGCGTACCGTCACTGACGGTAACAGTAAGGGTGGCAGCATCATCGCCGTTTACGTTAGACGCCCCCGTGTACTGAATGTTCGACGCGGTATCCAGATATGTATTAATATCTGCCGCAGTTCCCACCAGTGTGATGGTGTCGCTGTCCACAAGGGTCTCTTCAATAGAAACGCCGTTAATCGGCGCACTGAACGTACCCCCACTGATATCCAGTGTGACAGTGAGTTCATCACCGTCAATATCAGCAACCGTTACAGCCGACAGGTCAAGGTCGCTGGCAACATCCTCTGTTACCGTCAGGTCAGAGACAAGCCCCGTAATCGTCGGGGCATCATTCACTGCTGTAATATCGATGTTAACCGTACCAACACTCACATCGCCTGAACCATCACCATCATTAATGGTAATGTCGATTGTGGTCGCATCATCGCCGCTCACGTTCGCGGCACCTGTATACTGGATGTTCGAAGCGGTATCGAGGTAGGTGTTGATGTTCGCAATCGTGCCCGTCAGGGTCATTGTGCCCGTGCCAGAACCACCAACCGTAACACTGCCGCCGCTACTTGCCGCCATCGTACCGGTGCCTACTGTCAAGGTAACTGTCACGCTGCCCGCGCTATCAACATCAGCAAACGTTACAGCCGACAGGTCAAGGTCACTCGCGGTATCTTCTGTTACCGTTACATCAGACGGCACACCGCTCGCAGTTGGTAAAGCGTTCGGATAGGCACCGAAGCCTACAGCATCTCCAGTAACCAGAACAGATTGTACCACTTGGCCGTTATCCGCCAAGGTGCCTCCGGTCACGCTACCATTGCTGGCAGTGCTAGCGAAAATGTCTGTCAGAGAAGATATAACAGTTGCAGAGCCACTACTGGGGGTAAATGCCTCGCTGACAATGACGGTGCCGGAGAAGTTGATCGTACCAGCATTCAGGATGTTGGTGCCGCCGCCTGTGTTGGCGATGATACTGTCCGTCACATTAATGGTGGCGGTCCGGATGTTGCCTTCCGCTAAAATTTCTTCAAAGCCGTTGAACCCGGTTTCCCGGTTACCGGTCAGGGTGACATTAGTAACATCTGCAACAGCCCCGGCTGTCCCGGTACCAAGGACATGCAGGCCAGCAATGCCATCGGCTGTGTTGTAGGCAATTGTCGTATTGTCGATGGTCGCGGTACCGACAACAACCACCGAGCCATATTCGGCCTCGTTGCCGGTGACAAGGCTGTTGGTTAGCGACATATTAGCCAAATCATCGACATAAATGCCGCCTCCCCGACTGGAGGCCTCGCTGTCCGAAATCGTGGAGCTATCGATGGTCACATCCGTGGAGGCCCCCGAGATCAGGATCGCACCGCCGTTACCGGTGACAGCACCATGTGAAATGGTCAGGGATTGCAGCGTGCTGGTGCCACCCGAGATATTGAACACCCGGCTAATATCATTGCCATTAATCGTGATATCGGCCTTGTCGTCTGCATCCACATCACCATCAATGGTGATGTCGGTGGTGATAGAAAGTTCACCATTCAGGAGAATGGTGCCACCAGAAAGGCCGGCATCGAAAGTGATCGTATCACCAGCCCCTGCGTAACCAATAGCTTCCCGAAGCGACAGGCCGCCACCATCAGCAATATCAGCGGCCAAATCAGCACCCAGAGTTGTATCATCCCCATTATCAAGTATCGTGGTCACAGTGAAGGTGTCCGCAACAGCGGTAATATCAATGTTAACCGTACCAACACTCACATCGCCGGAACCATCACCGTCGTTGACGGTGATACCGAGCGTGGTCGCATCATCGCCGCTAGCATTGGATGCCCCCGTATACTGGATGTTCGAAGCGGTATCCAGATAGGTGTTGATATTCGCAATCGTGCCTGTCAGGGTCATTGTGCCCGTGCCAGAGCCACCAACTGTCACACTGCCACCACTGCTCGCAGCCATCGTGCCGGTGCCTACTGTCAAGGTAACTGTCACGCTGCCTGCGCTGTCCACATCAGCAAAGCTAACCGCTGACAGATCAAGGTCACTCGCAGTATCCTCAACCACCGTCACATCAGTTGGAACACCGCTGGCGCTTGGGTCATTATTAACAGCTGCCACCGTCACCGTTGACGCCAGCGAGAGCACTGTTGTATCAACCCCGCCGTTTGCGGTGCCGCCGTCATCACTGAGGCTGGTAATTGTGATAACACGCGCACCCGCTGTGGGGTCCTCGCTTGTGTTTTCGTATTTCAGGCCTTCCAAAATTATCTGGTTTGCTCCAGGGGAACCGCTTGAATCCACAAAGTCGATAGTGGCTGTCGTGCCAGACACGGAAACGGTATAGGTAATGGTGCCGCCGTTCAGGGTGCCTGTATCACCGTTTGTTAGTAGAATATCAACGCCGTCTGCATTAATAATTTCATCTGCACCATCTGTTACATTGGTAACCGTTATCGTGTATCCGGCAACACCGCCACCGTCTACGGTGGAGAGTGCCACACTGCTGAACAGGTCAACGGCTGAACCACCCTCAGTGAAGGCAGGATCATTGCCTGTGGCTGTCAGGGTTGGTGCATCATTCACAGAGGTAATATTGATGGTAACAGTGTCGGCGGTGCCGTCCTCCGTACCGTCGTTTGGTGTAACGGTCAGCGTTGCTGATGTGGTGTCGTTGCTGTCTGTTGTATACTCAATGTGCGATGTATCGTTCAGATAGGTATTCAGGTTGGCAGCCGTGCCCTGCAGGGTCATAGACGTAGTGCCAGAGGTGGCAATGGTCACGCCGTCTGTTGTGCCGTTACCGTCCACAGATGCAATCGTGCCCCGGTCCACCCCCAGCGTCAGGGTGATTGTGTCACCATCGGCGTCTGATACATTATAGGCGGAAAGATCGATCGCTGTTGCAACATCCTCAACCGCCGTATCATCAGCCGGCGTACCACCAAGCGCGGGGGCGTTGTTGGCAACAGAAAAGACAACGCTGTCCATCAGTGGGGCCCACTGACCGTTTGAGCTTGTGATAGTAAAGCTGGTAACATTTGTCCAATCGCTTGGGCTTTCCATATGTGTTGCACTGTTAGTGAAATCACCTGGTGCTGTTATTGTAAGGGTAGAGCCGGAATTCGGTGTAACCGTATAGGTGCCGTCAACGTCACCATCAATGATGCCGAAGACAAAAGAATCTATGCTCACTGCGGTATCAAAACTGACAGTTACAGTTGTGACTGTATTACCATTATCAGCATAAAGGTAGTCCCCAACAATATCCTGTGCTGTAATATTATCGAGAAACACATCATCTTCTAACGTTGCGCCACCCAGATCAAAGGAAACGGTCATCGTCACACCGCTTTCCGTTTCCTGAAACTGGTTGTCGGCGATGCTGTCGGCACCGCTGGCGGTACCGAGCGTGCCGCCAGTCATGTCAAATGTTGGCAGCGTGTGTGGGTAGCTCGCCAACGATTTTTGGCTAAAGGGCGGGGTGGTGCCTATATCCCATGTACCGCCAGATACCAATGAACCAACCAGTTTATCAGCGGCAAAAACCGGCGCGCCCGTCAGCGCCTCAAGTGCCTTTACAAAATGTTCTCCTTTCGCCCCATCAGCAACTGAGCAAGCCCAAAGTGCGATTTTCGAACCTGCATGCGTCAAGTGTTTGATGACAGCAGAGAAAGGGTGAGAAGCCTTGAGTGCACCAGCATCCAGCCGTTCGCCCGCAAGCGTGATCGCGCCCGGTTCACCGTGGGTTAGAATATGCAGGTTGCCAATATGCCCGCTTGCTTCCAGTTCGCTGATCAGGGCGTTAAGCCCACCCGGCTGGGCGATATATACATCCATGTGATCAGGAAGGCTGCCACATAGAATGGCAGCGTCCTGCACCGACGAATCAACAATCAGTGCCTGTCGCCCACCACCTACAGAAAAGGCATCTTTATCTAAAGAAAGTATTGAACAATTTTGACTGTCCTGATCGTTCCGTTCATAATGCATAAAATGTCTCTTCACTGTACTGACAAGACTGACAAAAGCCTTGGGTCACTATAGGGGTTGTTGCTATTTATTCGGGTATCGCCGTTAGAAGGCTTTGCATTTTCCGAGATGGTGGGTTCACTATGTAATCGGCACTTTTCACTATCTATTTTTATTAAAAAACCATAGGTTGTGCGCTGCTTTTATAACACACTAGAAAATAGTTTATATTTTCAGGCAATTTAAGCCCCCAATTACGTTTAGATTACATAGCTTAAAAAAGAATTACCACCCCTTATTGATTATTTAATCAAAACAACCTTCAGGCGTGACGGGCATATACTATCCCCCCTTGTTTCCGCACAATTAGCCGGAAATTCTATGCCAGTTTTAAAGGCAGTAACAAGGCGGCATTTTAATATTTTCTTGTACGAAAGATCATAATATGCGACCGAAATATACTGCCCCGCAGCATCAATAACTTTACAGATAATCCACTTTAGGTATCACGCCCAAGAACACTTCACACAAGAGACAGCCCCATGATTACCCTGCACCACTGCCCTGAATCACGGTCCATGAAATCTCTGTGGCTGCTTTATGAACTAAAGCTGGATTTTGACGTTGTAACACACAGCTTTGGCCGCGACCTCCGCGCACCGGACTATCTTGCCGTACATCCTCTTGGCAGGGTTCCTTGCCTTATCGACGGCAAAACAACATTGTTTGAAAGCGGTGCGATCACTGAATGGCTATGCCAAAAGTACGATTCAACCCATGAGTTTTGGCGAAAGCCAGACAGTGATGAACGGTTCGAATGGCTGCAATGGATACATTATTCAGAAACAATAGCTGTGCACTGCGCAAACCTTACCCAGCAATTCATTGCACTCAACGACGCTTCCCTGCAATCAGCCACCGTTGTAAAACTGGAAAAACGACGCCTTGAAAAAGCAATTGAGGTTATCGATCAAAAACTAAACGATCACCCCTACATACTCAAAAGCGGGTTTTCAGCGGCTGACATCAACATTGGTTATGCCCTTCATGTTGGCCGGCTTTTCACCGACATAAGCGAATTTCAGCATATAGCCGACTATTATAACCGGCTCAGCAAAAGAGATGCGTTTACACAGTCTCTCCCTGAAAAAAATGACCCAAAACGCATTTATCTGAAAGATCGCTACAGGCTATAACTATGTATCCTTGCCCAGCACTAGATCCAGCGATCTGTGTGGCCCGGCAAGTAAACAGCAGTTGAAGCTGATATAAATATCCAGCGGATAGATGATAGAAATTGCCTTTGAAGTTGGCCATAGGCACAAGCCACTCTTAACCAAGAATGACTTGTGTGGTGTGTTTCTCAGCTCAAGGTTTTGCACTGCTTGAATAGCCAAGGATAAAGCCCATCATCTTAGATGCCTCTGACATATCTTTTGATGTTACTCGCACCGTGCGTGACCCAAGCCTGTCAACAATTGGGAGCCACGAAAGCATCTCTGCTGGCTGGTAAAAATGGAATGTAATATCCATTTTTATTGGTGCTTGCAGCACAAAAGGTTTCACCTTGCCTATCTGTTTCACCGCACGTTCAGCACCAGCCCTGATCATAGCGTAAGCCTTCGCAGGTGTTACCGTTTCAGCGGCATGAAAACTAATCGCTTTTTTCACAGTCACACCTTCAATGCCTCTGATCAGCTTGCTCATATTACCGACAATAACATCGTCACCAGTGATCATCAGCACCGGCACTTTATAATCGCCTGCGATCGCGGCATTAAAATACCCCTCTGTGGCACTTGTGCCATTCAGGGATATGTCAGAGAGCAGGCTGCTTGACATTGTGTGAGCCCGCACGCCCATCGTGTCGGCAGCACCAGCATGGTAGCCAAGCATGATAACCCCATCAAAATGACCGTTCTGAATACCTTCCATCATGCCAAGGGGGCGGCCTAATCCTCTCACCACGGTTACATCTTCCGGCAAATCTTCCAGAATGATATTTTGCTCAATACCGTGCGAATCTGACAGTACAAAACTGGTAGCACCCGCCGCGCGCGCACCTTCAATGGCCGCAAGCACTTCATTGGTCATGATTTTGCGAAACTGCTGATACTCAGAGCCACCGGGCATAAGCTGAACATCCGTGACCGCGCCAGACAAGCCTTCCATATCAGCCGAAATATATATGCGGTACCCTTTAGAATCCGCAAAAACAGCACCACCTGCACCCCACAATAAAGCAAGGCAGGCTACAAATACTGCCCGTATAATGATAACCATCGTTGTATTCCTTTTAAACTACCCGCCTGCGTTTTTTAATAATGGTTCGTTGAGATCGCTTTTTCCACCAGAGATATAAACCCGTGACAGAAATAGCGCTGAGAACAAGCCCGGTGACAGACACCAGAACCCGGCCAACAAAACCCATAATCGTCCCGGTATGAAGTAAGTATTGTGCCGCGACAATAACATCACCCACAGACCCCTCACCCGGTGTTTGCTGCCTGACCAGCTCCCCTGTCGTACCATCAAAACTCAAAACATGAAACCCAAGACCTGAAGAACGGTTTTCGGCGATGTGGTTTTTCTGAATGGTGGCACTCTTTGCGAGATCAGCGATAATGCGGGCGGAGCTCTACGGTAAAAAGATGTGGGACACCTTATTGGCGTTATAAACTTCACCATTATGAGCTGGAATAAGGGTGATTCACTACAATGTCTTTCAGTGCTACAAAGGCAAGGGCACTCAGATACAGAGTGCCCTTTTCCCTTCTCTGCAAGGCATGACATTAGGGCCATGCGCTGCCTGAAAATTTACCCTCTATCCGAACGTCATGGATGCTGTATTAAGTTCTGCGAGTGTCAGGCCAGAAAGCAGGATGCTTTCACCGTCGCCCAGGTCAATCAGTACACTACTATCCACTTCACTTGCTGCTGCAATAACCTCGGCAGCACTGGCAAAGCCCGTGATCGCCATAAATGACAGGCTGTCCTCGCTTACATCAAAGTCAGTGATTGTGTCATTCCCTGCAACCGCACCAAACACAAACGTATCAGCACCTGTGCCGCCGGTGAGAACATCATCGCCAGCACCCGCCCAAAGGGTATCATTACCGGCGCCGCCCGTGATATCATCACTGCCATCCCCGTTATAAATTAAATCGTCCCCTGTACCGCCGCTAACCCTATCATTACCTGAGCCACCCCACACAAGGTCATCACCGTCATCACCGTTCAAATCGTCATTTCCGGCACCGCCGCCTATGGTATCATCGCCGCTATCGCCGTTCACTTTATCATTACCAGTGTCCCCAAGCCCGGCAAAAACAAGGTCATCATCACCGCCCGCCATAACTGTGTCATCACCGTCCCCACCCTTCAGGGTATCCCGACCTGAACCCCCATCAACTGTATCTGAGCCAGCACCGCCGTCTATACTGTCATCATCATTACCGCCTGAGACATCGTCATCCCCGTCACCGCCGTCAATCGTGTCACGGCCATTCCCTGTGGTGATACGGTCATCACCCCCACCCGAGGACACAAGATCGTCTTCATCACCCCCTGTCACGGTATCTGCATCATCAGAGGTCGTATGTTCGCCTACATCCGTCACAGATATCGTAAAGCCTTTGGTAAAACTAGCTCCGTGGCTGTCTGTCGCTTTAATGGAAACACGAATACTGCTCTCGGTTTCATAATCAAGGCTGGCTGCATCTTTCAACTTTAAGGTGGTGCCAACAATCTCAAACCGGCTATCAGAAACACTGTATGTGATACTGTCTCCATCAGGGTCTGTTGCGGAAACAGTACCAACCGTGCCGCCTGCTACATTTTCTTTAATAGCGCTATTACTCAGGGTCAGGCCTGTCGGTGTGTGATTGGTATTAATCGTGCCGATATCCAGATTGATAGTGCCGAGAGACACAGATTCTCGGCCGCTGCCACCTGAAATTGTCAGCGTGGCGGCATCATTGCCGGTTACGCCGTCTGCACTGATATATTGAATGCTGGAAGGGTCAGAGAGGTAAGTATGAATATCAGAAATTGAACCAGTTAGGGTGATATAGGATCCTGCCTCCTGCTCTCCACCTTTGTTTTGAGCGTCGCTATCAGTGGCTATTCTAATCTTGAGATCAGAAGGCGTGTAATACAGGTCACCTGTATCAACCGATAGTGTTACCGTAATGCTGGTACTGTCTGCATCTGCAAAGGCAATGTCAGAGAGGTCAATATCAGACTTTGTTTCAATATCTACCTCAAGGTCAGACGGCATGCCGGTCGCTGTCGGAGCGTCATTAAAAAAGCTTACCTCAATCTGCATACGGGCCGGGCTTGCGGCAAAAGTGGTGCCATCATTCACACTGTGGGTAAATTCAAGCAGAACACCTGATCCATTATCCGGGTCCACAACATTTTCCGGTGTAAATGTCAGGTTACCCGCCACAATATCTGACGCCTGAATAATGTCACCTGCCTCCACATCAACGCCCGAAAGCTGGAAGCTGCCATCTACCGTTGCCAGCGAATCAATTCTTACAGAACTGAAGCTGTCTCCGTCAACGTCAGAGAAATTGAAATCCGCAACGGTTAGCGCATATGCGCCGTCTTCTTCATCAATCAGTGGGCTGCTATTTGTAGCTGTCGGCGCGTCATTCGCTGCCACAACGGTGACCTCCGTTTCGCCGCCACTGCTTGTTGTCTCACCGGTATCAGCAATATCAGAAAAGTTGATAACGCGTGTGTCCGTTGTGGTGGGCGTGTCACTATCATTACGGTAAGTAACACCGTCCATCACCGTGTTTATCTGGGCCTCTGACAACGTGCCGTCTGAAAAATCCACCCGTACGCCACTGCCAGATGTAGACACACTGTATGTAAGGCTATTGTTTGCTGTGGTACCACTCGTACCGACTGTAAGGGTAATATCTGTTCCGTCTACGGCCAGGATTTCATCCGCCCCGTCTGATACATTTGTCACATATAAACCGAACCCCGTGATCGTTTGGCCGGCTTCAACAGTGCTGATATCTGCCCCCGAAAAAATCGCGACCGCACCACCGTCTTCTGTAAATGTTGGGTCTTCCCCCATTATGGTAATCGTGGGTCCATCCTCAACTGCGGTGACCTCAATGGTGCGGGTGCCTACTGTGGAGGCGCCATGAGCATCCGTTGCTGTAATAGTAACCGTTCGGTCATCCGTGCTTGGGTCATCAGATGAATTTTGATACTGAATACTGCGTAGAACCCATTCAACATTGGTATTAGTAGCATTGCTGTTAAATGTAATGGTGAGTGCTGTATCGCCCGTGACTGTACTATGGTTCGAAACCGCTGCCACAGATACAGTACCAATATTGGTACTGTTGGAAAAAACATCCGTACCTACAATTGAAATAACCTCAGTGCGAGCTAAACTAACCTCATCAGCCGTTTCTGCATTGCCGGTAATTTGCACCACCAAAGTGCCGCCGTCCCAGTCGGCGTCACCGTCATCATCAATGAGTGTCCCGCCCACAAGCTGTGCATACCAACCATTCTCTGTATAATCCAGCGGTGTATCATTGTTCGTATCAAGCCTGGGGGCTGTATTCGTGATCGCTAAAGTCGGGCTAGCGCCTGCTGATACACCAGATGCAACCGCCATGCTCTGAACAACGCCGCCATTATCTGCAAGTACCCCACGCGTTGTGCTAACGCCGCCCACCGTTACTGCTTCTGTAGACGCAAAAATATTAGCAGGCGTATCAACCGTGCCACTGCCAGACACTGGCGTGAAAGCCTCGGTTAACAAAACCGTGCCACTGAATGTAATGCCACCAGACAGTGAACTACCAATGTTAGGGCTCGATGTTGCGTTCGTGCTACCAATGATACTGTCAGAAATGGTTACTTCACCCGAACGAACCCTAAGCTCATCCCCATATGGGGAGGCGCTGGTGTTCACATTGCCACTTATTGTCGTGTTCGTGAAAGATGAACCAGCTACCGAACTCCTGAGTTCTGCCCCGCCAACAAAATCGGCCGAATTTCCGGTAATAGTTGCGCGTGTAAATGTGTTTGTGGCCCCTACACTGCGTATACCGCCCCCATACATGGCCGAATTACCTGAAATGAGAGAATCTGTTATCACAAGGCTGCCACCGAACTTATAGATACCACCGCCGCCGTTTGTTGTTGTGTTCCCCGTAATGATGCTGTTGGTGATTGTTAAAGTGCCGCTTGTGCTGGAATGAATGCCGCCGCCCTGGTTCACTGTGCCGCCGCCACTGCCAGACCCACCAGTAACGGTTAAACCGTGCAGGGTTACATCACTGCCACTAATCACAACAGTCCGGCTATTGCCATCCGCATCAAACGTAACGTCCGGCGTGCCATCATCATCCAAATCACCATCAATTATCAGGTTCGTAGATATAGCGAGAGCGCTGCCCCCAAGCGTAATGGTGCCGCCCTGCGCCCCAGCTGTTCCGCTATCAAGGTCAAAGGTGATTGTATCCCCGCTTGATGCCCTGCCAATCGCCTCCCGAATAGAAAGGCCACCACCATCAGTCATATCGGTTGCAAAGTCTGTATCAAGCGTGCTGTCAGCGCCAGTATCGCTATTGGTCGTTACGGTCAAAGTCGCCATAGGGAGTCCTTTATAAATACAGCGGGTCAGGCAACGCTAAAGAGCGGCGTTTCCTCAGTTTTTGTTTCACTAATAATGCGCGCACGGCTGCCTTGCAGGTCTCGCCAGAAGTTCAACTGACTGTACTGTTCAAACAGTTCTGGCGGCAGGATGGTGCGGCGAGGCATGGGCGCCACTTTTTTGTGAACGCGGTGCAGGCCGGAAAGGCCAAGCTGAGCATCAAATACGGGAGCATCATAGATTACATTATCAAAATCATGCTCGAATGGATCTGCTCCAATAAAATCATAAACGAGAGGGATAACCTCACCAGGGCGCGAGGCCAAAAGATCATAATCTATAATGAGAAGGCGATCTGCGTGCGGGCCGTATAGCGCTTCCTTGAGCGCAGACCACGCATAACCAACAAGCCCATTTCTGCTAGCCAGAGTTTCTGTACGCGAATAAACTGTACTGCGAGACCCATGGTCATTAAAGAGACCCGTATTTTCAAAGGCATTTGACTGGTACTGCCGCTCCAGACTGTCCATCACCCAAGCTACATCCCGGACGCAGCAAAGCATCTTTGTATCTGGAAACATTTTTGTGACGGCAGATAAATTTGCGGTCCAGGCTCGATTAGTATCGAACACATGGGTGCGCCTTTCATCAAGGTCAGCATAATAACTGTCAAAAAGGCCCTGACTCAGGCGAATACGCTGCTCAGTTGACACCATCGGGGCCAACTCTGAGCCCGCACTGACTGATGAAATAAGTGTTGAAAACAAGTTCCCGACCGGGCTTGTCATCCCGGCATGAAACTGCGGGTTTTGCAAAAGAATAGCGGATAAAAGCGTAGACCCCGAACGAGGCAAGCCTGAAATAAAATTAAATACCCGGGGCGTTTTATCTTTCAACTTCGCCATGCTTCGCGCTTTCTCTTGAAGATTATGAATTCTTTAAGAAAGGGTTAACGAATGCAGAGATGAAAACAATCGCCCAAAAGGGTGATTGACGTCAGATTTATTAATCGTGAACATAAGCCTTCACATTGCGGCACATGCCACTAAGCTGGGCACCCTATGACAGACACAAAAAACACACAGACAAGCGCTTTCACATGGTGGCAGCTCTTTTCCTACGGGTTCCTGACCGCGCCTCTCGCTATGGGTGGGTTTGCGCTTGTGATGTATATTCCCACCTTTTACGCGGTTGATATGGGGCTTGGTCTTGGGCTTGTGGGTGCCGTGTTTGTAGCAGGCAGGCTTTTTGATGTGGTCACTGACCCGCTGATTGGGCACCTGAGCGATGAGACCCGCTCCCGCATTGGCGCTAGAAAACCGTGGATGCTTGTTGGGGTACCCGGCTTCAGTATCGCCGCATGGCTGCTGCTTGCGCCGCCCGAGGGGGCAGGGCTTCTATATTTGCTGATAGCGAGCGGGCTTTATTTCCTTTTTTACACTGTCCTTGATGTGCCTTATTCATCAACCGGCCTTGAGATATCGCCCCATGTGCATGAACGCTCGGTCCTTGCCAGTTCAAAAGCCAGCTTTCAGGTTATCGGTGCGCTGTTTGCTGCGGCGGCGCCAGTAGTGCTGATGCTACCTATTGGCGACACACTACCCGTTGTCGCACAGACAATTATGGTCACGAGCGTGCTTGGGCTTATTCTGTTTATGCACTCAATGCCCGAGCGGAACCGTACGGTGACCGAGCCGCGTGCGTCTCTTATTAAAGCGGTTAAAATGGTCTGGCATAGCCGCCCCTACAGAACGCTTATTTCCGGGTTTCTGATCGTTCAAAGTGCCAATGCCTTAACCGCTGGCCTTATGGTTCTCTTTATAACCCACCGCCTGAATGCTCCAAACCTTATTGGCCTTTTGATGGGCCTACTTTTACTTTCTTCTGCCTTGTTTCTGCCCGTTTGGGTGTGGGTATCAAAACGCAAAAGCAAGCAGTATGCATGGAGCTGCTCCGTTATCACATGCTCTGTGGTGCTGGCCGCTTTTGCTTTTGTCGGCGAAGGCAATGTGGTTGCCGCCGCAATGCTGGCTGCCATACTGGGGGCCTGTTTTGGCTGTGACGCCATTATGCCAACATCCATGCTCGCCGATATTGTGTATAAAGGAGAAGAGGGCGGCAAGAAACGCTTGGGCGGCCTGTCGCTTGCTGTTAAAAACTCTGTGTCCAAACTGGCCTTTGTCGTACCCATGGGGCTAGCCTTTCCAGTTCTGGACCTTGTCGGTTTTCAGGAACAAGGCCAAAACGGATGTACTGAAATGTTGACACTGGTGTTCTTTTTTTCAGGGCTACCCATTCTCTTACGCCTCGCTGCCTTATATGTTATTAACAAACAATCTGACACAGTGAGAAGCACCCAAGAAGCAGAGCCTGTCTGACATGAGTAACACACAAGGATATGACCTTCTGGATGTACGGGTAGAACAAGCCTTACTCTTGAAAAACCGAACAACTAGTTCCTGCCTGTTTGTGCTGTTTATAATCTGCAACTATTTCATCATTCTCTATTTTACCGGATATGAAAATAAAGCGGTTTATTGGCTCATTTTAGCATCAATAATGGTCGGGCTGGTGTGGCTGTACGGTGTACGCGCTAGTAGCATAACCCGCGAAACTGTAGACCGCTATCTGCACGGGCATACGCTTTTGTGTTGTATTACGGGCCTTGTGTGGGGGGGCTTTTCAATTTACTTAATTGACTGGTCGTCTTATTTCACCATTTTTGTTGCCTGTGTGCTTGTGTTCAGCATTACAGTTGGGGGCATGCTGCCCAGCTCAGCATACAGGCCCGGATATATTGGGCTCGCGCTTTTTTCCCTGCTGCCACTCGCCAGTTATATTCTCATTTATGCTAGCTGGCCAGTTCATCTTCTAGGGCTGGCTACTCTTGTGTATTTTGCCTTCGGCATGATTGCAAGCGCCCGCTCTGAACTGGATATGCGCGAAGCAATAACTGCCCGTAATTCACGAGACCTCACAGAAAAAATCAAAGCTAAAAACGAAATTATCCAACGTGTAAACGAAGAAAAAAATCGCTTTCTGGCTGCAACAAGTCACGACTTATCTCAGCCAATTCATGCACAGGGCTATTTTATACAAGCCCTTAAAAAGCAATTAACAAGCCCAGAACAACATAACTTACTTGATAAAATAGAGTTGACATGGCAACGCCAAAGCCAGTTCCTGCGCGGCCTGATGGATGTTAACCAGTTGGATAGTGGAACACTAAAAGCCAAACCAGCCCACATAAACATAGCCGAAGAAATGCAGCTTGTTATTGATGAGTTTACCGAAAATAACAAACAAAAGCATCTGAAACTAAGCTGCCATTTTGAGGCTGGTAAGATTTACACAGACCCCGCGTTTCTCAACAGAATTGTTCGTAATTTGCTGTCAAACGCCATCAAATACACACCGCCCTACGGCACTATTAACATCGAGGCACAGAAAAAGTCAGATCACACCATCATCACCATTACTGACAGTGGCCCAGGGATTCCAGAGGCTGACCAAAAGCGTGTGTTTGATGAATATGTGCAATTGGATAATAGCCTTGAAGTGACAGAAGATGGTGTTGGTCTCGGGCTTTCTATTGTTAAAAGACTATGCGCCCTGTTGAATATTCAAGTCAGCCTCGTGTCAAACCCGGGAGAAGGAACCCGCTTCACGCTCACTATCCCACAAACGGCGGCTATAGGCCTTACTGATGATAAAACCGGCACGCCCTCTGCTGGCAACGTTCAGTTTGACCATACCCCGCTTATTGTCATCGTTGATGACGAAACCGCCATACGGGATGCCATGTCTGGGCTTTTTACTGACTGGGGCTGTCAGGTTATTTGCGGCGCATGTGAAGAGGATGTTCTGCCTATTATTTCTGCCACCGCTGAAGTACCAGACCTTCTCGTAATCGACAAAATGCTAAGCCGGCATGCCAGTGGTATTGACCTGATCCATACCTTGAGAGAAGAGGTGAACGAAGACACACCTGCGGTATTGATGAGCGGTGCAGCCTTAACTGATGCTGAAAAGCAGGCCACCATAGGCATGACATTTCTTAACAAGCCTATTGCCCCCCCTGTATTACAAAGGATTTTACAGGAAGCGGTTCAAACACAAAACAGGGCTATTAAAGGCCATTAAATAAGACCAAGCGCTTGTGCCTTTCGTACACACGCCGTTCGTTTATTAACACCAAGGATCATAAATATCTGCTTCAGATGTGTCTTGACTGTATTTTCGCTGATAGAAAGTGTGTTCGATATTTCCTTATTAGACGCACCGTGGGCAATCATTTTCAGGACTTCAACCTGTCGCTTCCCAAGGGATGGGAGTGCCTCAATCAAACTATTAGCACTGTCTTCGTTGCCCCTCAGAGCACACAGGTCTGCGGCTACATCATCGCTGCCGACTACTTCAAAAAAAGCTTTGCCTCTCAAAACTGTCTCAATAGCCTTCAAAAAGGTTTCATTATCGGCTGACTTATGGACAAAACCACTTGCCCCCAGACTTTGCATTTCTGCAAGTGGTGGCGGGGTGTTTATGCCGGAAATCATCAGGATAGGGATACGCTTTGTATAAGCACGAGCCGCCGCTACAAAGGCAAGCCCATTCATCCGGTTCATAATAAGATCACAAAGCACGAGATCATAATGCTGGCCAGCTTCTAGCTGATGTAAAAGCTCTACCGGTTCATGGAAATTGGTTACAGAATAATGGCCCACCATGCTTTCGACCAGCATAGAAAGGCCTTCCAGAAACATCCGGTGATCATCAAGAACAGCAATATGTACTGTTTTTGCCACTATACCCCTTTTACCTGTATCTTACTGAACTTACCAATGCTTATAGGCAAGAAGATGTTTTTTTATCAAGTGTACGCTTTAAGCTTTTTTTATTAGAGTTTCATCTTATTACATCTTAAAAGCAGCATTAAACATATGAATACTTAACGATAACAAGACATATAATACACCCATAACATCAAAAACTCATATACTTTGGTCACTGAATAGTCGCGAAACCTTAAGAAAATGATGTGCCTTAACAAGGCTTAGGGAAGCTAAATGATTGTAAAAACTATTGCTTGTTTCATAGGTAGTATCAGCCTGTTTGATATACCAGCAATAGCCTCTGCAACGATTGTTGAAACGGGTTATATCGAAGAAGTTATTGTGACAACCCAAAAACGGGCACAGAACATTCGCACCGTACCGCTCAGTGTGACAAGCTATGATGGCGATTTCCTGAGCAAGCTAAACATGGAAGAATTTGACCGGGTGTCAGACATTACACCTGGTCTTATTATTCAGGAACAAAGCCCTAATAACCCAGCCTTTGTTATTCGCGGTATTACATCTGACAACGGCTCACCCCAGATTGCCCCCCGTGTTTCAATTTACCTGAACGGCGTTGATGTGTCTCGCTCACGCGGGTCGCATTTTGAATTGTTTGATATTGACCGCATTGAAGTTGTCAAGGGGCCACAAGCCACCCTGTTTGGCACCGCCGCTGCCATAGGTGCTGTGGCCGTAATTACCAAAAAACCACAAAAAGAATTCGCGGGCGAATTAACCCTTGGGTACGGCAACTATAATAGCATGGAAGCTAAAGGTTTTGTGACCGGTGGGCATACCAAACTACAAGGCCGGCTTGCCTTCAGCTATAGAAAGCGCGACGGATATATTGAAAATATTGCAGGCGACATTGGTTCACAGTCCGCAGGCGGTATCGTGCAACCAGACCTGAATGGGCTCGAACGCTTTGCAGTTCGTAGTAGCCTGCGCTTCATACCAAACACTGATCTAACAGTTGACCTAGTGCTCAACTATGAAAAGGATGCAGATACAGGCACAAGCTTCAAGTCTGGCACCTTTGCCCCTACAGATGGCACAACAAGCCCTTTCAGTTTTGCAGAACTTGCTGGCGGCGGACCCTTATCTGCTGATGTGCTCGGCAACGACAAGCTTGGCATTGACCGCGCGCTTTATGATGCAAACCTTACTGTTGTGTGGTCCTTGAGTGATATATGGACCTTAACTTCTATAACCGGCTACCGTGAGTTTGACAGCCTTGAAGTTTTTGACGCAGACGGTTCCCAGGCGATCTATGCCGAGTTTGCTGAAGATGCCACTGGCAACCAATTCAGTCAGGAACTGCGTGCAAATTACGCACATGAAAAATTAAATGCCTTTTTCGGTGTGAATTATTTCAATGAAAATGGCCGTGTGGAGGTACCTTTCCTGACAGAAGAAGGTACATTTCTTCAATGCGCCGCAGGTATTATCCCTGACCTGCCCTGTGTTGCACCCAGCGGCGCCGTTGGGTCTATAACAGCCGCCCAAAACCTGCCATCCATTTATTACGCCTCCAAGTTCGGTAATACGGGCAATTTCCACATATATTCGGCCTTTGCAGATGCCACCGTTGAAGCAACAGACCGACTCTCCCTAACGGCAGGTGTCCGCTATATCTATGAAACACGCGAGAGTGGCGGGTTTGCCACCTTACCAGCGTCCATCCTAACAGGTGCACCGCTGATTGACTTTGGCTATGTAGACACTGCCGGTAGCACCGTTTCTGAAAAGGATAATTTTGACGCCATTCTGCCACGCTTTAATGCGCGCTATGCCATCAATGATACAATCAACCTGTATGCAAGCGTTTCTAAAGGTCGCCGCTCGAACGTGATTGAAGTTACTTCCACAGCCGGGCCAAATAATACCCCGGTCGCTAACGCCGCCTATGTACCTGCTGAGATTACATGGAATTATGAAACTGGCTTCAAAGGCCGATTTATGGATGGGCGATTGGACCTTGCGGCCTCGCTTTTCTATCAAACCTACGATAACTTTCAGGTAACAATCCGCCAAGCTGGCATCACGCGTCAGGCCAATGCAGGAACAGCCAGAAACATTGGGGCAGAAGGAGAGTTCCGTGCCAGCATAAGCAAGCATTTTGAACTGTTCGGCACTGCCGCCTATATTGATGCAGGCATTGATGACAAAGCTGAAAATGGCATTTTTGCTGGCAATCGTTTTCGACTACAGCCTGAATGGTCAACCGCCCTTGGCGGCCTATGGACCATCCCCATCACCAGCGCAATCAAGGTAACTGGTAATGTTACATGGACGTACCGCTCTAGCGTTTTCTTTGAAATTGAAAACCAGCCAGTCGCCGGTGTAGATATCAGCGAGGGTGCCGTGCATTTGGTAAATGCAAATATTGCGCTCGCAGATAGTGAAGACCGCTGGGCTCTGTCCTTTTATGTGACCAACCTATTCAATAAAGATTATATTATTGACGCTGGCAATATTGGCGGACTGTTTGGTTCTCCCACATTGATAGCTGGGCCGCCTCGGTTTGTGGGTGTTCAGGTATCAACCCGGTTTTAAACCCAAAAAAACCCACCACAACCGGTGGGCATATCCTCAAAAAGCGTATGGAGCTGGGGGTTTTGACAGAAAGATGTGGGAAAGCACATCGGCGGATCTTCTTGGACCATTAAAAGGGGGATGCGCAGCCACGTATCAGATGCAATCCCGCTATCATTTCATTCCTAGGGGTTTCTGTCCGACAGTGATTAACTACATCTTATAAACTTCCTTGAATATAAAAAGCGTTTTTCGTTAAACCCTTTTAAAAATAATGTCTCAACTCTCATATAAGGTAAATAATCATATATTCGCAGAACTTAAAATGCAGCCTATTCGGCATCAAGGCAACCAACATAGCGTTGTCGCAGTGCCTTCTTATCAATCTTGCCGGTAGACGTTAGGGGTACATGATCAAATATGATGCGATCCGGCATCCACCATTTTGCAATGAGCGGTGCCAAATGCGATTGCACAGAATCCATAGACAGTTCTGAACCATCATGCCTTTCGATAACCAGAACCGGACGTTCTTCCCATTTAGGGTGATATACTCCAATAACAGCAGCAATTTTTATATCAGGCATGCCCGCTACGATATTTTCAATATCAATAGAGCTAATCCATTCACCGCCCGATTTAATGACATCTTTAGCGCGGTCAGTAATACGCAAATACCCATCCGCATCGATCGTTGCGATATCACCCGTGTCAAACCAGTCATCTGCATCGACCGCATCATTTTTGGCGCGAAAATAGCGCTTGATAGTCCACGGACCTCTTACTTTCAATGTGCCTGATGTCTCCCCGTCATGTGGAAGAGCATTGCCGTTGTCATCTGTGATCTGAAGCTCAACACCGAACTGCATTCGACCCTGCCGTGTCCAGATGATTTCATCAACGTGTTTTTCACCCTGCGCCGCTATGGCGGGCGTCGGCGTGGCTACAACACCAACGGGGTTCAGTTCTGTCATGCCCCAAAGCTGCAAAACCTTTACGCCGTGGATACGGTCAAACGCTTCCGCCATAGCGCGAGGAACTGCAGATCCGCCGATTACAATCCTTTGTAAGGATCCAGTACTTTTTGTGTGACGGTCCAGATAATCGAGAAACATTGTCCAGATAGTAGGAACACCACAAGTAAAAGTCACGCCTTCTTCTATCACCAGTTCATGAAGGCTGGCTGCATCCATGCGATCACAGGGCAAGGCAAACGCACAGCCATTTAAAGCACCAGCAAAAGGAAGCCCCCACCCGGTCGCGTGATAGAAACTGCTGCACGGCATAATACAGTCAAAAACATCGAGTGCAAAAGCAGAAGTAAGGCTAGAGGCCATCGCATGAAGTACCGTCGAACGGTGTGAATAAAGCACCCCTTTCGGGTTACCTGTTGTGCCAGAAGTATAACAAAGAAAAGCCGCACATCCCTCGTCAAATTTTGGCCATTCAAAATGGCTAATTTCCTGTGCAAGTAAGCTTTCTGATGACTGCGCGCCAACCGAACCAACGATTGTCCGGTCAGAGTCACTCAGCATTATATAGTGCCTGATATTTGGTAACAGAGGTGCGATCCTATCAACCAGACCCGCAAAACTGCGTTCATAAAAAACTACACTGCTCTCTGCATGCTCAATGGTGTAAATTATCTGTTCATCGGTGAGACGCGGATTGGCCGTATGAAGTATCGCACCGATACCTGGCACAGCAAACATCAACTCCATATGACGGTGCGTGTTCCAGCCAAGCGAACTAACCCTATCACCAGCCTTGATGCCCATTCGTTGAAGCATATGGGCAGCTTGGGCAGCTCGCTGTTCAAGCCCAAGATAATCATATCGCCACGTTGGTTCATCGACCAGTCGTGAAGTGATCTGCCGCCTTGGATGTGCCATTGCTGCATGCCGTAACAAACCACTTATCAGAAGCGGTGTATCTTGCATCAGACCCTTCATATATTCGGCCTACCAGTCAATCGGTTTATCGATATGATCTGCAGCATTCCCAGCCAATGCCATCTCGTACATAAGCTTTGCATCAACCACAATAGCGACGCTGCCATCTTCATTATAACCAACAAGAGGCCCATTCACTGTGGCGAACATAACCATGCCATCAGCGTCTGTATCTGGAATGTGGTGAATACCGCCGGGCTCACGTACATACCAACCAGCGCGCCCACGATCCTCACCGTAGCCAAACCCACCTTCCAACAATATACCTTCCACTGACCCAACATGCCCATGAACAGGGGCCGTATTATTCGGCCCAACTTTCAATAACATTGTGAAGCCACCAGTAAACGGGTTCAGGTTTAATAGCTTAAACCACGTTTCTTCCATAACCCAATCAAGCCAAGGCAAGTCATTGATATCAAAAAAGGCTTTCCGGTGCAGACTAGTTTGAACAATATCTGCATTTACGTTTTTTGTGAGTGTAGCCATAGTCTTTCCTTATAGATTTTGATGATCCTCACGATGCGCTACAATTTACTTTCAAGAAATAGCGGGAACCACTCAGGCAAAGCCCACGGTTGAGTGGTTCCCGCTATTTCCCCACCCTAGCATGAGCCTTATGCTTGCTTTTATTAGCTCAGAACGAAGTTGTAGGTGGGAGTGTTTATTTGTGCGGCTTAAGGATAAGATAGCAATCGTAACTGGGGCAGCATCAGGCATCGGGCGCGCAACCGCTATAACGTTTGCACGCGAAGGTGCCTCGGTTGCTGTAAGCGATATCAATAGCGAGGGCGCATACGCAACAGCACAAAATATAGGCGACCAGGCAATTCCTGTTAGTCTGGATGTAACAAGTGAACAAAGTTGGGCTGATGCAGTTAGCCAAACAATAAACAGATTTGGTCGGGTCGACATTCTTGCAAATATTGCTGGCATCGGTTTCCCTGGTACTATCCTTGATCTAAAAATGGATGAATGGAATAAGATGATCGCCGTCAATTTAACCGGCGTCATGTTAGGGTGTCAGGCTGCAATTCGCGCCATAACCAAAACTAACGGGCATGGGGCGATCATAAATGTTTCATCCCTTGCTGGCCTTGTTGGCATTTCAGATGTAGCTGGTTACTGCGCGTCTAAAGGCGGTGTAACTACACTTAGCAAATCCGTCGCTCTCTACTGTGCGGAACAAGGCCTCCCTATCCGCTGTATATCCATCCACCCAACATACGTTGATAGCGAAATGCTGGACCCTGTAGCAGATGCCATTGGTAGCCGCGAGGCCATGAAAGCTGGCATGGCAAGCTTGGTCCCGATGGGAAGAATTGCAACACCCCAAGATATAGCAAACAGCATTCTATTCGCGGCATCTGAAGAGGCCTCTATGATGAGCGGATCAGCACTGGTAATCGACGGCGCACAGCTGGCAGGGCCATCAAGCGCACATAAAAAGGATTGAACATGAATAACCGGGTTTCAGGCAAGACAATTATAGTGACCGGTGCAGGAGCTGGCCTTGGGGCAGCCATTGCTAAACGGCTTGCAGAGGAAGGGGCAAATGTAATTCGTACAGACATCATTCCCGGTGATGGCATTTTTGTGCATGACGTGACAAGCGAACAAGCTTGGCGCGATTTAATAGCAGAGACAGTAGCACGCGCAGGGCGCCTTGATGGTCTGGTGAATAATGCCGGTATGTCAGCCAGCAAAGGCGCAAATGACCCTGAAGCATCTGCATTGGAAGATTGGCGACATATTTATACTGTTAATGTTGAAGGGGTTTTCCTTGGGTGCAAATATGCCGTGCCTGAAATCGCACGCGCAGGCGGGGGAGCAATTGTAAATATGTCATCGATAGCGGCACTTGTGCCAACACCGTTCCTGTCAGCGTATGGTGCATCAAAAGCGGCAGTTGCACAGTTCACCCGTTCTCTCGCACTACATTGCTGTGAGCAGGATTATGCAATCCGATGTAATAGTGTTCACCCCGGTCAAGTGCGCACGCCAATGCATGACAAACTTATTCAGCGTACCGCAGCAGAAAACGGCATTGATAAGGAACAGGCGGCACTGGCTTTCCTGTCTAAAGTACCAATGAAAAAATGGCAGGAAGCAGTAGATATTGCAAACGGCGTTTTGTTCCTAATGTCTGACGAAGCTCGGTTCATTACGGGCACTTCAATGGTTATTGATGGTGGCATGAGCCTTACCAACTAGGAGGATACATGAACGAAATTCTTGATTTTGGGCAACCCATGGGTGGCATTATGCAAATCGCATTCATAACACCAGACATTGAAGCTGCGATTGCGCATTATACCCCAAGGCTCGCTTGTGGGCCATGGTTCGTGATTGAGCATTTTCCGTTATTGGATGCACAGTATCGTGGCCAGCCAACTGAGCTGGATATTACTCTTGCGCTCAGCTTTTCTGGCTCGATGTGCTTTGAACTTATCCAGCAAAACAATTGGGATACACCTTCAGTTTATAACGAGGTTCAGCAAAAGCGCGGCTGGGGGTTCCATCATTTTGCAATAGCATGCAGTAATTTTGATGACGACGTTGCTCGGTATAAGGCTCTGGGTCATGACATGGCTCTTTTCGGTGTAGCGGGCGTTGGTGCACGGGCTGCCTATATGGATACAAGCAATGTGCTGCCTGGCATGATTGAGCTTATAGAGATGACGGATAAAACCGAGGCGTTTTTTGCCATGATGAAATCTGCCGCAGAAAACTGGGATGGCACTGACCCTGTACGTGTTCTTACATCCGAGCCAGAATGAAGATGGCAATAGTCGAGCCCAAAGGTGAACCATCTCAATAGGTAAGGGGCGCTTACAGCAAATAAGCGCCTATTTAAGCATTATGCTAGTGGATTTGCAGTAACCTTGAAACCAGTTGTGTACGACTAGATACGCCTACTTTACGGTAAATAGAGCGCAAATGGTTTTCTACTGTTCGCAAGGAGATACCAATTTCCTTTCCGAGTGATGCATTGCATTTACCTGTTGCTATCAACAGTGCAATTTCAGCCTCTCGGTTTGTTAAACCATATTTTTGGCACGCATCCCCTATCGCACGGCTTGGGCCAGCACTTGTGGTCGTAACCAGATAAAAAACATCTCCAGAAAAAGAATGGAAATTACGAACATGGACACCAACTGTGGCATGCCCCGTCGCCATAATGTTAAAATGCTCATTTTCCTGCAGATCACCAGAAAGCAGCCTTTGTTTAACCTGCCCCAACAGTAAAGACGTACCAGGCTGCATACCGGTAAGACCCATATCATCCAGCCCTCTGGCATTGCCGTTTCGCACGACTAAATCTTCATCCAGAATCAGGTATCCCATATCTACGCCGCTTTCCCGTGCTGCCACAGCGAGCGCAT
Organism: Kordiimonas pumila; assembly: GCF_015240255.1. Classification (NCBI taxonomy): domain Bacteria; kingdom Pseudomonadati; phylum Pseudomonadota; class Alphaproteobacteria; order Kordiimonadales; family Kordiimonadaceae; genus Kordiimonas; species Kordiimonas pumila. The sequence continues at coordinate 646,937 of NZ_CP061205.1, read as the reverse complement.
CTGATAACTGTATTGATTCACGACAAGCCAAGCCATAAAGCGCAGAGCGTATAGCCGGACCCAAACGCTGAAAGTAATTGATCTGCTCAGGAAGAAAGCCCTTATCCATATGCCGCCGGTGAAATCCTACACACGCCAATTGTGTTTCAAGGCCAGTGCTGATCGGAACAGCCAAGGCAACAACATGGCCGATATTATAGGGCAGCAGAAAACTATCACGATATACAGCATCATGAACCGTGGTCGCCTCAATAGATCCTGTCAGAATAGTAGGGGCCGCAGCCTTACCATTCAGCCAATTGATCGCAGGTCGCATAACCGGGTCACGAATATATAAACCTTCTTCTAAATAGACATCCACTGAACGGGGCGCATCGCCTACATAATCACGGGCGCCAAAATGATGACTGCCCGACGACGATGTGCAAATATTGAGAAATACACCACTTCTGGCACCAAGTAAGTCAGCGACTGGGTTTAGAATACAATCACTTATTTCTGCTGAAGTCTCACAGGATAAAATCCGCTCATAGATTTCTGCAGACGGCTCCTGCACACGATATTTATACGGCATGCTAGCTTCCCCTTTTCACATACCGGATATTCCCCTTCCAGCATGCGACACCTTCCCCGGTGCAAATTTATTAGTCGACCGCTTGATCACCTTATTATTATCGCTCGACCAATCTTATTACAATCACAAAAAAGGCGGCCCCACAAGTGCTTCGATCAGCCCGAACCGGTTACTGTGAGTGTTTTCCGTTATAGTCTTTGCTCTGGTGTTACAGATATAAATAGACCGGTTATTTAAAGAGGCGTGCGCCATTTTCTGGTGTTGTGCCACAAGGGGAGGGTTAAAGAGTGACAATCATACATAATTTTTGGTCAAGCAGTTCTTGTCTCGTTGGCATCGCTATGGCCTCAATGACAAGTACAGCTTACGGACAAACTGAGACTGCAAGTGAAACAATTGGCGCCTTTGACGAAATCGTTGTGACCGCAACACGCCGGGCGGCAAATATTCAGGACGTTGCGATTGCCGTTACTGCCCATAGTGGTGACCGGTTAATCGAACTAGGCATGCGTAACACGACCGACCTTGCTGCCATGACACCAGGGTTGCAGTTTACCGCACCGGGTGGCCCGCCAGTAGCTGGGCTTATCTCCATTCGTGGTGTCTCACAAAACGATTTTGCAGGCCATATTGAACCAGCCAATGCCTTCTATATTGACGAGGTCTACCAGCCATCTAACGCTACAAGTGTTCAAGAACTGTTCGACGTAGCTCGGGTTGAGGTGCTTAAAGGTCCTCAAGGCACACTCTTCGGGCGTAACGCAACAGGCGGCCTCGTTCATATTGTAACTAATCAGCCCGGAGATACATTAGAGGGGTTCGTAGATGTTACCGTGGGCAGTTATGATCAGGTGCGTGTGGAAGCAGCTGTAGGTGGCCCTATTGCAGAGGGAGTTTCAGCTCGATTGGCCGTGCTAAAAAACAAAGCTGATGGCTTTGTAAAAAATGATATTGGCGCAGATCTTTTAGCTAATGACACCCTTGCAGGGCGTTTTCAGCTAAAACTAGAGCCAAACAGCGCCCTAACTGTTAATCTCTTTGCTGATTGGTATAAGAACAAACCTGTAGCATCAGGTGGAGCGATGATTACTGGTGCCGGGCAAGACACTGACGGCCTTGGCATACCGTTGCCGGCAGGATCTCCAACCGGGTTTGGTTATGCAGATGCTGACGGCGATCCCTACACAGGTTCGTATAATTACCCGGGCCGCTTCACCCGTGAGACTTGGACTGTCGGCGGTAAAGCAAACCTTGACCTTGGAAACGGCCTTTCATTGGCAACTGTCACCAGTTACCAAAAGCTTGATAGCGAATATGCAGCAGACAATGATTTCTCGCCTGTTGATATTGGTATTTTCTTACAAGATGCAGATGCCAAGCATTTTACCCAGGAAATTCGCCTGATCGAGGATGAAGGGGCATTTCGGTGGACTACGGGCCTCTATTATCTAAACATTAAAGGTGATTATTTTCAGGGCTTCAACTTGCCTGCATTTGCGACATATCCGAGGGCGGATTATAGCGTAGACACCCAATCTTACTCAGGGTTTGGACAAATTGAATATGACCTTAACGCAGACGTGCAGATATCCGCCGGTATCCGTGTCACACGCGACGAAAAGGATTATTATTATTCTGAAGTATGTACAGGCCCTTTATGTGCAGCCTTCATCGCTCCCGGGTCACTCGCAGCGGCTGGTGTCACCACAGATAATCACGGTGAAACCGGTGTTTCAGGGCGGCTGGCTATAGATTGGCACCCCAACAAGGATACACTGCTTTATGCAAGCATCAACCGAGGCTACAAGGCATTCAACTATAATGCAGGCTTTGTAGGGCAGGCGCCGTTAAGCGGCTTCCGCTTCAAAGGCGAAAACCTAATGGCTTATGAGGTTGGTGGTAAGTTCGATCTATTTGACCAACATGTACGCCTCAATGGTTCCTTATACTATTATGACTATTCAGATTATCAGGCGTTTGACCAACGTGGCTTTAACTTTACATTATTCAACACCAGCGCAGAAATATATGGCGGCGACTTTGAACTGTCGATACGACCGGGCATGGGCTTCCAGTTTGATGCGGGGCTGGCTTTGCTCCACACGAATGTAAAAGATATCCCAATCGGAGCGCGTATAGTTGACCGCGAAGCCCCTCAAGCGCCCGACTATACAATCAATCTTGCTGCCAGTAAGTATTTTGACCTAAAAAGCGGAAAATTGAGCGCCACCTTCAATGCAGTCTATACAGCAGACTTCTATTCGCAGCTCACCAATGCCCAAGTTACTTTAGTGCCTGGCGGTTGGTTGGCCAATGCAAGGGTTTCGCTCGAAATTCTGGAAGATCGCCTTGAGCTGGCGGTATTTGCGAACAATATATTTGATAAAGCTCGCAAAACTTTCTCGTTTGACGTATCTGCCCCCCCTCTAGGCGGAGCCTATGATACATATACTCCTCCGCGCTGGATTGGTGTAGAGGCCCGGTTAAACTTCTAAAGTCAGCGCCACATGATGTGGCCGAGCCTAATCTTTAAACCAATAATTGCGGGACCAATAAACTTTGTCCCGCAATTACTACTCCAGACCACTCTGCTTCCGTTTTTGGCAATAAACTTATTACCCGGTACTTCTAGCGATTGCTGACTGCGGTGTGATGCGCCTGTAAGCGAGGGCCTCGGCTATGTGGGGTTGGGTGACGGTGTCGCTGTGCGCTAGGTCTGCGATGGTGCGGGCAACACGCAGTACGCGGTGATACCCGCGCGCAGACAGGCGGAAGTGATCAACAGCTTTCTCAAGCATCTGTTTGCCACCTGCGTCAGGCGCGGCAATTGCTTGCAGGTATGCCCCATCAGCATGGGCATTCAGAAAGACATCTTCCTTGCCTTCAGCTTCAGCGCGGCCGTGCTGGCGCTCGCGCGCCGCTGCTACACGGGCGGCAATAACAGATGACGGTTCGCCGGTTGACGGCAGTGATAAGTCAGCGGCCGACACCGCCGGTACATCCATAAATATATCAAACCGGTCAAACAAGGGGCCTGATATTTTCGCCTGATACTCCGCCGCGCACCGGGGCGCACGACCACACGCCATCGCAGCATCATCCAAATACCCACAGCGACAGGGGTTCGTTGCCATCTTACAATTTCAGGCTTTCTGTAGAAAAGCCAACACCTTACCCAAAACGCCCTGCAACACTTGGAGAGCATCTTCTCAAAAAACGCTTGGAAAACGGCCTTTTTCAAAAAGATGTTGCCAAGAGGGTTCGTGTTGCCATTTCCACAATAATTGGATGGGAAAAGGGTAGATCGACACCAGAGTTTAAATACTATCCGGCAATCTTCGCATTTCTAGGTTACGATCCATTTCCCAAACCTAAAACGCTTGGCCAAAAAATCGTGTCTTGGAGACGCAGAAACGGTGTTACTCGAAAAGCACTTGCCAAACAGCTTGGTATTGACGAGGCCACTTTAGAAAAACGGGAGAAAGATACCGCTGTTCCCAAGGGTATCATGGCGCTGCCCTGGGGAGGGGTGTACAGAAAATATGCGCACCAGCGTCAGTGTTACGCCCCCTTGGCACATCAATACTGATGCAGAAAATTTTCATAGACCCCCCCTACCACTATGTAAATTGGAAGTTGGTTTTAGCAAATCAGTTACATTTACAGGCATTTCAGGACCATAGGGGTTTTCAGGCTTGTTTCCGGGTCCCCGGTATGAACATAGTATCTTCACGTATCTTGCATTTGCCATGCAGGGCAGACAGTATACTGGAAATTATGGTGAGTATTGCTGATACTGATAAATCCGTTTCCTTGCTCAGAAGCATTCCCTTGCTGCAAGAGACCCTGCAGGCTGTTCAAGCTGCACCGAAAAAATGTGTAAAGGCTGACAACGGCAACTATGAGAAAATACCCGGATGCAATGGTTTCAAACATCTTTATGACCCCGACACAGCCGAAGGTGGCATAGAGTTCTATGAGTTGCAGGACGGTCTCTGGCTCATTCTGGTAGACACAAAAACAAAGCAGGTCATGACATCCCGGCACAGCCTTGGCGGTAAGCTGGTGCTCACGGCTGTTCTGCAGGCCAACATTGACATATCAGACCTAGAAAATACCCGTGACGGGTCGCTTGCGAACGGGCACTGCATGATATACGGCATGGAAACAGACGGGTCTTTTGAAACCGTATACGCGCCGAGACGCACCCTCAAGTGGGTATCCGTAATCATTGACCCTTCACGCTTTTTCCCTTGTACACGTTTGGATGCTCGCGATATTCCGGCAGCGTTTTTAAATTTTCTGGAGAACGGCATTCCCATCGCCCACCGCAACATTCCAATGACCAGGGAAGAATCGCAAACCACCTTGCAAATGATCGATTGTACGCTAAAGGGCAGCTACAGAAGTGTGTTTCTCCAATCCAAGGCACTTGAACTTCTCTGTCTGGTTCTGTCCGGCTTCAAGGAAATACAGACACGTCAACCTGGCATAGTCCTGACTGCAAAAGATTATGCAAGAATAGAGCGCGCAAAGAAATACATCCAAGATTCATTCAGTGACAGACCAAACATTGAAGAACTGGCCTTCGCCGTAGACCTGACCCGCCACAAGCTGCAGTTTGGTTTCAAGCAACTATATGGGGATACCGTTGCACATGTGCGGGAAAAAATGCGACTGGAATATGCACTGAAACTGATCCGGTCTTCAGAAATGTCAATGATAGAGATTGCCCTTGAAACGGGCTACGAGCATCAGGCCAGTTTCGCCCGCGCGTTCAAGGCAGCTTATGGCATTTCCCCCATGGAAGCACGGCGGACTACCGGCAAAACGCTCCGTTAGTCCGCCAATAGCTTACTGCGCCTCTTTGGCATATAGCTTAACAGGTTCTCCAACAGCCGCTGCAGCAATATCCTTTTTCAGAAAAGGTAGTCGTAGCCACTGTTTTTCAGAATAGGCCTGAACACCATCACGGGCGAAGGGCGCCGTTTCATCCGTGGTCTGATCGGTTGCCAGAATTGCATCCGCGACCGGTGCACCATTTTCAAACGTGATAACGGCGATATATGTGGCACCAGATGCAACCGGGTCTGTATACCCTTTGCCATCCACAAGGGGCATGTCCATCACATTATAAACAGAACTGTCCGGTCCACCGTGGATAGGGAAACGCTTGCCACCCCTTACCACAAACTGTACGTCCCCAAGTGGGGCGTCCAATGCAATACCTGCCTTTTCAAGAGCCAATATGGCTTTTGCAAGCGCTTCAACAGCCTGGGTGCTATCCGCCTGAATACCAGCAGGTGTATCAAGCGGGCGAGTTGGGTCAAACTGCACCCGCCAGAATATTTTTGCCGCTGCACCGTACGTTGGGGCCCGCTTTAAAAATTCACGAAAAAGAGCAGTGCCAACACTTGTCACATCATCGCGGCGGTCCCAACCTGCCAGAACTGTACATGCTTTCTTGAGGCTGACCTCGCTCTCCTCGATCATGACCGAGGAGGTTTTCCCGCATAAAGACACAAGGTCATCAACCAGAATTTCAGCCATATAGTTTCTGTTTGCAAAAAGCATATCCTTCACGTTTTGCGCAGTAATATACCCCTCACTACTTTTTGTATGCAGCATATCCTGCACCTGCCTATGCCCCAGCCTGGTCCGGGCATTTTGCTGCGTACCCTCTCGGCCAATCAGCGGGGAATAACCAGTCAGAGGCTGGTCGGGGTTTGTATACCAGTGTGAATTGTTGGAATTTGCAACATAATCCCGCCGCACAACAAGAGGTTTCATACTTGCAGGCATAATCCCCGGACGGGATGCCGTTTCAAATACTTTGGGGCGGCATTCAGCTTTCGCACCATCCATCACATGCGCTGTAAAATAGGCACTCGCCCCCGGAATATTCAGAGAGCAAGCCTGAAGTTGCTGCATATCAAACGCTGGCGTGGAGGACATATTTGTATAAAGCACATTCCCGTCTGCATCAGCAGCCAGAGTGTTCAGAAAAGGCGACGCAACATAGTCTGTGAGCACTTTTTCAAGAGTTCCTACAGTCTGTGACCGGCCCATCTCCAATGATTGCTCGAACATGCCAAAGTTGCTTTTGTTGGGGTCAGCAAGTGCAAACGCCGTGTCATAGGTCCACTCGATACCCGGTGCCGACACCACCGGGCCAAACTCTGTTGTCCAGAACGTATGGGAAAGCGTTGTCAACTCGCCACTGTCACCAAGCACATCAATACTGACCTCTTCCGCTGTCATCGGAATTACCTTGCCATCCATCAAATACTCGGTCGGGTTATCCGGATTGAGCTGTAAACGGTAAAGCGTGGCTTTGGCGTCAGTTGCCACTGTATGTGTCCATGCCAAAGAAGCGTTAAACCCGATACCAATTAACGGAGTACCAAGGAGCGAAGCGCCCATAACGTTATAACCCGGGGCTCTGAGGTGCATTTGCATGAAGCGCTCTGGCCCTTCCCACGTATAATGCGGATTTGCCATTAAAAGCCCACCACCATCCTTTGTCATCTCAGCCCCAAAAGCATAGGCATTGCTACCTAGGCCAAGGGGCTCGTACGGTGCACCCGCATAAAGCACTTCATTTTTCAGTGCCGCAGCCTCTTTGGCAGCAGGTGGTGCTGCCGCATACAGTGCCCCCATAAACATACGCTCACCCAAAAGCATGGCGTACGCTGTGGAGCGCCGGATCATATCGTCAACAGAAACAGGCGGAATTTCGCCTTCTTTCCGGCAAACCGCAGGTCTGGTTGCCGGGGGAGTCACATCGACATAATGGTTAAAGCCGGCAGCATAGCCTTCCAGCACTGCCAACATATCCGCTGACATACCTGCTTTTGCCTTCTCAAGCTGCGCATCAGATATGGAATAATGGATAGTTAGGTCATTCACCGCATTCGGTATGCTGGTTCGCTGCGGGATATAAAGTTTTGTATTCTCTGCGGGTCCATATACACGCGAGCGTTTGCCTGCATAGGTCAAAATGGCATCTGCCACTGCACACAAATCTGTGCGCGCCGATGCATATCCGGACCCAAAACCAAGCCCGTACATATCTTCTGCTTCAATGTGAGGAATGCCATGTGCTGTAAACGTTATTGTTGCTGTAGGTGTATCCTCTGCCAGCGCTGATGCTGAAAACATAATTGCGGCACTGGGCATAATGATCTGAAGTATTCGCTGTAGCATACTGGAACCTTTATTCTTGTCCTAAACCACATGGGCCGCCAAAAGGCAGCCCATACATTTTTTCTGCGCGGAGCCCTAGTATCTGTACCGAAGGCTCGCAAGAACAGTGCGCCTATACCCTGGGTAACAACTGACCGTATTGTTACAGGTAAAGGCTTCCTTGTCGAAAATATTGGTAGCATTCAGGCCCAGCCGCCAGCTACCAAACGTATAATGCACCTGTGCATCCGCAAGGAAAGTGGAGTCGTTCGTCAAGGTATTATCGATACTTGCAAAACTTTTGCTCTGGTAGCGTATACCACCACCCAAACCGAAGCCTTCAAGCGGACCGTCTGGCACTGTATAGTCACCAAAAACAGTAATGGTATGGCCCGGCTGCAACTGACGGTCAAAACCATTGTCTGCACCATTGCTGGTAATATCAGTGTCCAGATAGGTATAAGCAAATGTCATGTCCAGCCCTGCGGTAGGTGTCACTGAAACTTCAGCTTCAAGACCCTGCGCGTTAACCTCACCCGTCTGTACCTGGAAAGACGGATTAGTGGGGTCTGTTGTCAAAACGTTTGTCAACGTCAGATCAAAGAGGGACAGGGTCATAAATCCTGGGAAGTCTTGCGGCTGATACTTCAGACCAACTTCCATTTGCCTACCTTTTGATGGCTCAAACGGATTACCACTTACGTCTGCACCACTTACAAGCTGGAACGAGGTAGAGTAACTGGCATAGGGTGCCAAACCATTCTCAAACAGGTAGGTTGCTGCAACCCTATATGTAAAGGCATCCGAATCCACTGTTGCGCGCACAGGATTTACAAACGGAATATAATCTGTGTTCACAAATGTTTCAGCAGAGTCATAACGGCCCCCTACTGTCAGGATAAGGTCACCAATTTCCACCTGATCCTGCAAATATATACCAGTCTGTGACTGACCCTCATTACTTACAGCCAAGGGATCAAGGGCCCCATAGGTCAAGCCATATTGAGGATTTACAAGTGAGATCGTATTATCGACATATGTCCCACCATTGAAAGACAGATCAACAGCCCAGTCATCATCAGAGTCTGAATAATCTACACCAAGCAAGAATCTATGCTTCGACCCGCCCATGTCAACATCATACAGAAGCTGGTTATCAATCACGATAGACTTGAGTTTCTGTGTCTTTTGACCCCGGCCCCGGTACGCAACCTGATTAACCGGATCAATGCCCAGAGAGAACATATAGCGCTGATCCAGATCAACATCATTATACCGGAAGTTCTGACGGAATGTGAAGGTATCCGTAAAGCGATATTCAAACTGCCAGCCAGCTTGCAATTGCTTCTGTTCCGCGAGGTCCCATGTATAGTCTGACAGGTAAATATCCGTCAGCTCACCGTTCACAACAGCAAAGTCCGGTGTTGCAGTTGTCTCATCATGCAAATATTGACCAAGCAATGTGAGTGTCGCCTTGTCGCCAAGGTTAAATGTAACGGTTGGTGCAATAAACTTCCTGTTGTCCGGCGAGCCGGGGACCTGTGTATCACTGTCACGCCAAAGGCCTGTTATGCGCCACCCGAAATTACCATCATCGGACACATCACCAAAATCAGCACGGGCGATTTTGCGATCATAGTTACCATAATCCAACTGGAACTCGCGCAGATCTGCGACATTTGCACGCTTGGAAGTATAGTTTACCATACCACCCGGTGCATTCTGCCCATAAAGCACAGATGCAGGTCCCTTAAACACTTCAATCGCGCTCAAACCATATGCTTCGGTCCGGAAACCAATACCAAACCCCGGTATTTGCCGCATGCCATCCTTAAAGTTGCCGAGAAGTGTGGATGAAAACCCGCGAATACTGGTGTGGTCAAACCGCGGATCAAACCCGAACTGGCTGACAACCACACCTGGTGTGTACCGTAGCGCCTCCTCAATCGTCTGTACGTTCCTGAGAGCAAGCGTCTCGGCCGTAATAATTGAAATAGACTGTGGCGTTTCAATCAGCGGTGTATCTGTTTTTGCAGCAGAATTACTGATTCTGTAACCGCTTACGTAGATTTCATCAAAAGAAAGCTCTTCGCTCCCCTCTTCTGTAGCTGCATCCTGTGCCCATGCAGAGCTTTGCATGCCACATACAGCCACTCCCATCATAAGTACCCCTAGGAACTCCCTGTTCATCAAAACCATCCTTCCTTATTGTAAGTTGTTCGGCTTTCTAACAGGGTCATGTTTCCACAAGACCTATGCACCTACTTTGCACTCTGCCCGTGTTTTGTACATTTTAGAAAAAACTATGTCCAAATTGGTATCGAAAAGTATCTTTATGCCTACTGAGAAGCTTTCCAACGGGCTACCGCCCCCGCATCCCGCAACACAAGGCCGGGGTAATGGCGCAGTGTTTTTTCCGGGAATCCATTATCTTTCTGCCGCACATAATGGTCCAGGAAAGCCAAGACAGCGCGATTCACACTTTCCAGCGTCAGAGGACCTGCCAAATCACCAAATATATCACCTGTAGCGCCGATGTCTTTAATGAGCGCAAGATCAGTAAAGTCTATATGTCGTGTCAGACGCACCCGTACTCTATATATATCAGGAATATTACCAGCCATGGTCAGAGGCTCATAAAAATAGTCACTTGCATTAAAGTCAGGTGATTGTGGGGACTCATCAGCGTCATACAAAACCCAGTCCTTATTCATAAGAAGGAACGGAGTACGCATCTCGGTGTCATATAATCTGGCATCATACTGAAACCCGTCCAGATTGATGGCGGCCTTACATCGAAGCTCATGGTGACAAGCCGCTGCAGACGTTGCGCCCCCAAAAGACATGCCCGCAAAAGCAACCTTCTCAAAGTCAATACTGTCGTTGAGAAATGCACCTGAAACCCCACTTTCAAGGTCATCGAGAACAGCGACGATATCGCGCTGCCATATGTGGAGACTATGGGTAATACGCTGGTCTTTTATAGCTTCCATAAATCCGAGGTAGGCCGCTGTACGGGCGGCGTGATCAGAACCATTCCAGAACGCCTCTTCCGCAGAGGACGCACCGTCACCCTCATATGGCACAGTATCTATCACTGTTCCATCTGCGAGAAAAACCGGAAGGGAATCGCCAGAATGTGCAATACTTACAGCAAGATACCCACTGGACGCCAGCATTTCCATCAAGGCTGTATTCTGCTGCAGATACATCCAGTAACCATGGCTGAAAATAACCAGCGGGAAGGCTTTACCCATCAGGATAGGTGCATCCTGACAACTGTTTGTTTGTAGTCGGGTCAGCGGCTTCAGAACATCACTCTGGAAGCCAAACATTTTGCCGATTTTCTCAATAATTCGTTTATTTTCAATACTTTGAAAGTATGGCGCGCGCTTGCATGCAGTGGTATTGACAGATGCCGGATACCAAAGCTGCATTTTAAAACGAACTTCTGAACCATCCTCAAAAACATGCCGCCAGTCTTCTATCCTGGTGCCCGTTGCATATGGACCAATGTGTTGCGGCCACGGGACTTCAGCGGCGGCCTCATGCACCTCAAAGCCACGAGCAGAAAACGTGCCTAACGCCCCTGAGATACAAAACACGATACTGAAAAGTCTTATAGAAAACATAGGTACTCCAATATGCCGCAAAACAGATTGCCGTGATACGCAATCCTGAAAATTCTCAATGTTTCACTCTATCCTACACCCAAAAACCGGCTTTGCCTTCCCGCCACCAATTTAACGAAAGGGGTAGCCCAGCATTCCACGTGTATTATAAAAAGGCAGGGGCAGTACAAATATATTGATCGGCTATGCTGAACTTGCCTAAAGTCATTAGGTTACAATATTTTATATCTTATCATATACTAGGTTTCCGATCCTCCGACTCCGCCACCTACGTTTTAAATCGTTTCCAAAACTCCCTTTTACAACGCAGGCGCAGGGATGGCAGAAACTCTTCCTTTGAAGTTGAGGTGTACAGGTAGGCAAGCCGACGCCCCATAACCAATTTTTCATCATACTGGATAAGATAAAAAACATAATCTAAAGCACGGATCCAAGGGTGCTATGAAATGTGTAACTATGCGTGCTGCGTGGTAGCAATTGACGACCCGTAACTATTTGATTATATTGATTTTTATAGGGGAGATAGGCTCCTCTTCAGGGCACCACCAAAAAAAGCCGTAGAAGCAATAGCTTACGCGGCTATTTCTGTTTTTACAATATGCTTATTCATCATGCAATTTCACCTTGGGGACCAAATAGGGGCCGCAGGGGGACCAACTCCTTGCTCTCCAACTACTAGCTAAGCATATAACTCGCTTAATACCAACAGTATATCCTGTCTCGGTACCAACATACCTGAGAGACATTTTTCGCAGCTGCATAGGCAGAAGCAAGTGCCAAAGCATGTTCGTGAAAAATTCTTGCATCACTAACCAATTCGATAACAGAACTACTATCTATGCCTTCATAAATAAGCGCTAAACTTGATAAATCATTGGCTTTATCTAGACCTATCTCTGAGGTAGTTACAGCAATATAAGCACTCTTGATAATTTGGTCATTAGCCTCACATGCATTATCTAACACTTTTCTGCATTCCATATTGAACAAGAAGTTAGCATACTCTCTTACAGGCAAGCCTGTTAGGTCTTTTTCCTCACGATTACACCACTCCAACCAATCTTCATAGTTAACTAAAATAGGCACAAGTGACTTTATATGACTTGCCTGTTCTGCGGCCAACTTCAACTGACCTTCATAAACACTAAATTCATGAAACATATAATCTTGGTCAACTATGGCACCTTTTATATTCTGCCATTCGGTATTGTTCCCCGTCAGGCCCTATGGAACCAAAGTTAGGGATTGCATAAGAAAGGATTTTGATTTCATTTGAAGTGACGTAAGGAACGAAGAATGAAAGCTAAATCCACTAGTTCTGGGAGCAGCAAGTCAGCTGCTGATCAAACAGTTAAAAACATACGTAGAGCTACGAGGAAGATCTATTCCGCTGAGGAGAAGATATGGATCGTCCTTGAAGGGCTGAGCCGAGAGACCTCGATTGCAGACCTGTATCGCCGCGAAGGCCTTGCCCAAAGCATGTATTACAAATGGTCGAAGGAGCAGACATTTACCAGATCGCGAATAACTGTCGAACGTCAGTCGAGATGATCGAAAAACACTATGCGGCGCATTTGAAGGACATGATTGATACATCGGTTATCAATGTCCGGAAAAGCAAGCAATCGCCCAAAGTGCTTGGGGTCGAGAAAGACTAAACCCGTCAGGCTTGAAAGGTAGCTTGTGCCCTGAGAGATTTTATTCTTATTTGGAAAAGGCGCTTATGCGTAAAGCGCTTCCGAGGGAGGTTGCAAGTTTTTTGCTATAGGCCACTTCCACAAAACGTCTTAAAAATGCTAACCATAAAGGGCTGAAGGCAAGGTTTAGCGCGATAACTGCAACAATAATCTTATAATTCTCATCACTGAAAATCTCGTTTCCAAGGGCTGCTGCTGCGAGAATAAAGGAAAATTCACCAATTTGACTTATTGTGAGTCCCGTAACAAAGCTGCATCTCCAGCGGTCTTCGGGAAGAAAAAACTTCAATAATAAAATGCAGGCGGTTGTTTTGAATACAAGCCCTCCAAACAGTAACATGAATATTAGGGTCGCGTTGTCTGCAATAACATTCAGGTCAATCAGCATTCCGATAGAAAGGAAGAACACCATAAGTAGAACACTTTGCATAGGCTCGATTTGTGGCATGATTTTTTCTTTGGAATAGCTGTTGCCGATAATTAGGCCAGCCAAAAACGCGCCATAGGCAGGCGACAGTCCTGCCCACTCTGATAGGCCCGCCCCGACGAAACACCATGCTAGCGCGGCAACCGGAATAAGGTCTTTATGCTTTTCAATCCTTTTGTGAAATAAGAGATGGATTTTCTCTTTCTTTGATAAAAAAGCAATAAGTGCAATGAGAACAGCAACTGCTGCCGCAATTTTTGGCACAAACATGATGTCTATGCCGCTTTCATTTCCCATGGCGTTTGTAATCATAATCATTGGCACAAATAAAAGGTCTTGTGCAATTAAAACACTGATCGCGATTTGCCCTGTGCCTTTGGATAAGAGATCAACATCCTCAAGGAGTTTGACGGCAACCGCTGTGCTGCTAAGGGCAATGATAAAGCCGTAGACAATTGTTTGTTCTAAACTCAGGCTTACAAAAAGGCCTATTACAAACACAATGCCAAGACTTAAGAGAACAAGGGAAAAGGTGACAGGCAGCGCAACCTTATAGCTTTGACGAAAAGATTTTAGAGGCAGCTCCATGCCCAAAATAAACAAAAGAAGAATGACGCCGATTTCGGCAATAAAGGAAATTTCTTTTTCATCGTTGACCAACCTTAGGAACGCCGGGCCAATGATTAAACCGGCAAGGACATAGCCTATCATCGGCTGTTGCTTTAACCGGCTTAAAAATATAGCCGCAAGCGCAGCTAATAAAACGATGCTACCAATTTCAAAAAAATGGTGCGGCATAACAATCTCCTTTTAGAAATAGTGTTGCACAGTATATCTCTTTTTAAAATTTTCCGGTGGCATAATCACCGAATTGCGGTACGGATTTCATCCTGCGTGTTCATAACGAAAGGACCATGACCGACAATGGGTTCATCTATTGGCTCACCGCTCATGAAAAGAGCAATGGTCTCTTCTCGAATATCCAGCGTAAGGGCATCGCCTTCACGGGTGAGTTGCGCCAGTTCTTTTGTTTTGAGCGTTTCGTCATTGACTAAGAGTGCGCCCGACAAAACTAGCAGGGATACGTTGTGGCTTTCAGGCGCCTTTAACGTTACAGCATTTCCGGCGTTTAGGCGCATATCCCATAAATTGATGGGGGTGAATGTTTTAGCCGCGCCCTTTTGATCGTCATATTGGCCAGCAATCAAACGTATGCAGCCTGCTTTGTTGGGTAAATTCACTACAGGAATATCGCTATTCAGGATTTCCTGATAATGCGGATCACTCATTTTATCGGCAGCGGGCAAATTGACCCAAAGTTGTATCATCTCCAAAGTCGCGCCCGTGCATTTCCTCATGCAAGATGCCGCGGGCAGCGGTCATCCATTGCACATCACCCGGGCCGATCTTACCTTTATTTCCGGCGTTATCGCTGTGCTCCACTTCGCCCTGATAGACGATGGTCACAGTTTCAAACCCGCGATGCGGGTGAACCTCAACACCGCGCTGGTTTTCGGAAGGCTCAAACTCAGCCGGTCCGGCATAGTCGAGCAGCAAGAAGGGGCTGATATCCTGCCCTTGCGTGTGGTAGGAAAACAAAGTGTTGACGGGGAAGCCGTCACCGACCCAATGTCCACCTGTTGCGCGGTTAACGCGTGTGATAGTTTTGTTGTTCATTGCTTTGTCTCAAACAGGGTTAATCAGGTAAGGGAATAAACTCTTTGTCATCGCCTGCCACTTTATCAAATCGGCCTTCGCGCCAATCCTCTTTAGCCTGTTCCAGCCGCTCCTTGCTAGAAGCAACAAAGTTCCAGAAGATATAGCGTTTGCTGTCCATTGCGGCGCCGCCAAGGAGCATCATATGGACGGGCGAAAGCGCCTTGATTGTTACTGTATCACCGGGGCGCAGCACCATCATTCGCTGCGGATCATAGGTTACGCCGCCAATTTCAATCTGGCCGGACAACACATAAAGCGCGCGTTCTTCCGTCGTATTGGGAATTTGCACCTGTCCGCCGTTTTCTAAGTGAAAATCGACGTAAAGCGTATCCCATTGTGTTTGTACGGGAGAGCTCACACCTGAAAATTCGCCCAGAATAACGCGGCCCTTTAAGCCACTTTCATCAAAGCTCGGCAAATCTTGTTTTTCAGTGTGGCTAAAAGCAGGGCTGCCATTTTCGTGCTTTAATGGTTGCGCTAACCAGCTTTGAATACCGTAAAGGCTGGAGGGTTTTTGCCGGATATCAAGGCCTGTACGCTCGGAATGGACGATGCCCGATCCGGCGGTCATTAAATTTACATCTCCCGGTACGATGCGCATATCATTACCGATCGAGTCTTTGTGATCCATTGTGCCATCAAACAAATAGGTAACAGTGGAAAGCCCGATATGCGGGTGTGGGCGCACATCTACGCCTTGTCCGGTTAAAAACTCCCCCGGCCCCATTTGATCCCAGAAAATAAACGGCCCGACCATGCGTTTTTCTTTAAAGGGCAGTGCGCGGTGAACTTCAAAATTACCGATGTCCCCTGTTCGCGGCAGAATAGCCATTTCGACACTCTCCGGGGCATTTAAATCTACATCAGGGTCAGCGCAGGGTAACCAACTCATTGATGTCTTCCTTTATTATTGGGCGCATAAATACTACGCTGCCAGATTATCAATTGTTTCGTGGGCTTTTTGGATTTTCTCTTCGCCATCCTGCCCCATAATTCCATCCGCCGTAATCATTTCAACATCCTTGATCCCTAAAAAGCCAAGGAAAAATTTCACCCAAGGACTCATAAAATCAATATCGCCCCCTATAGGCATGCCGCCAGAAACGAGGACAAGGTAAGCTTTTTTGCCTTGTAGCAAGCCAACAGGGCCTGTTTCTGTATATTTAAATGTAGTGCCTGTACGTGCAACAAGGTCGGCCCAAGCTTTAAAGACTGCAGGAACACCAAAGTTATAGACAGGAATACCAAGCACAATAATGTCTGCGGCTTGTAGCTCTTCTATCAGTGTATCTGCGATAACAGACAGCTCTTTTTGTTCCTGCGTACGCTCATTTTTTGGTGTGCTATTGGCGGAAAACCGGCTTTCACTGACATAGGGCAGGTCATTTTTGCTTAAGTCACGTTCGATAATTTGAAAGTCTGTATCCGCTGAAAGTTTTTGCACGAGCTTCTGGCTCAAAGTGCGGGAGATAGATTTATCACCGCGAATACTTGCTGTAATATGAAGAAGTTTTGACATTGCCTGCTCTTTTTTGTTTAGGTTTAATGGTTTGTATATGCAGACAATATGGCTTTCTCTTTGTGGCTACACTAGTGCGGCAATGCGGCAATCAGCGTTGCTAAAGTAGGAACGCTGTATTTGCCATCTAAGAGCTGCAGTTCCTAGATAATATGGCGTCATAAAAATTCAGGTTTTCCATATTTTATTCTGGCGCGCGCATAAATGTACGTTTTTTGTCTATGATAAATAGTGAGCCTTCTTCCGAAAGTGAGGAAATTTTTATTCGGCAGTTTCATTAGACGCATCGCAAGCAAGATGTGGGGATTGTTCAAAAAACTTTATGAATATGTCTGTGAGGGCTTTTATTTTGCGTGAGGGGTGTTGCCCCGGTGGGCGCACAATATATGCCCCAGATGGGGGTACCGGGTAACGTTTCATAACGGGTACAAGCGTCCCTGAGGTCAAACATTCATATATTAGGCCATCTGGTAGGTAGGCAACGCCAAGTCCTGCGGTTGCGGCAGCAAGCAATGCGGTGCCGTTATCCGCTTTAAAACGTCCTTGTGGATTAACCGAGATGATTTGCCCATCCCGTATGAATTTCCAGCTTTCTGTCCCTTGCATCAGGGCTTGGTGGTCGGTGATCAGCTCTTCCGGTGTTTCTGGTGCGCCATGCTCTTGAATATAGGCCGGGCTCGCGACCAGCGTTCCATAAATCGGCCCAATACGTTTCGCGATCAAGTTTGAATCTTTAAGATGACCAAGGCGGATAGCGCAATCAAAGCCTTCAGCCGTGAGATCTATATGACGATCTGTATAGGAGGAATAAATGCTGAGCTGTGGGTGGGTTTGTGCCAGTTGTGCAAGTACTGGCGCAAATTGATCCGGGCCAAACGTAAGTGGCATAGCGATTCGTAAGCTGCCACATAATTCACCCGTGGGTAGGATCCTTTCTCTGGCTGTATCAATTTCGTTTACAATTTTCATAGCATGATCTTGAAATGTTGCCCCTGCTTCTGTGAGGGTTACGCCTCGCGTGGTCCTCAAAAGAAGCTGAACGCCAAGTTCATTCTCAAGCTTTAAAAGCCGGCGGCTAACAATGGATTTCGCCACGCCAAGCCGCCGCGCGGTCGCAGAAATACTCGCTATACGAGCAACTTCTATAAATGTATGTAGTTCTTCAATGTCCAATTTATCGTTCCTGTTTTAGCAACGTTGATTACCAAATAGCGATACTAGTGTATCGATTATGGGAATGCAATGTTACGCATGGACAGCATCATTGGTGTTTTCTATGTGCAGTAATAAACGCCCCATATAGTGGCAGAAAAGGATTTAAACATGAAACCTCGTAATGGCCTTGACTCACTACTTCGCCCGGAAGATTCAGTGCTGGTTTTAATTGATCACCAACCATTCCAGCTTACCAATGTTAATAGTCATGACCCGCATATGGCTGTTAATGCAGCCGCAGGTTTGGCTAACGCGGCGAAGGCCTTCAATGTTCCGACCATTTTAACCAGTGTGCTTGTTGATCGTGGTGGTCTTATCTTCCCGCAAATCACGGATGTTTTCCCGGGTCAAGAAGTGATTGACCGTACATTCATCAATACATGGGAAGACAAAAAGGTCGTGGATGCAGTGAAAGCGACGGGCCGTAAACAGCTGATTATTGCAGGGCTCTTTACAGAGATTTGTGTGGCGATGCCGGTTATTCAGGCGCTTGGCGAAGGTTGGGACGTAACAGTAGTGACAGATGCATGCGGCGGTGTTTCGAAAGAAGCTCATGAGGTTGCGATACAGCGGATGATAGGGGCTGGGGCAAATGTGATGACCTGGTTTGCAGTGTTGGCTGAATGGCAGCGTGATTGGGCAAGAACAGAAACCGCAGAAGCAATCACGAAAGTGATGATCGATCATCTGGCTGGCAGTGGTATCGCATTCCTGTGGGAGCAACAATTGCTCAATACACCGGTGCCGAAGGCAGAGGATTAATATTCAATTGCGCATCTGATATTAACGAATAGAAGGACCTTTGAGAATGACGATAGAAGGTTTTCCAGTTGGATTAGAAATGGATGTGGCCTATCCGGATTTTCAAGTCTATCTGGCGTTAATATCAGATGCGCAATTGAAGTTCGAGATCAAGGACGGGCCATATGTCCGCATTGAGATCGTGGATATACAAGTTGTGCCGCTCGGCAGTAGTATATTCGTGGTGAGCTGGCAGGAGGAGGATGGTTCAACCGTTACAAACATTCAAGATTTTGATCGCGGTTTAATTCATTCATACGCGACCTTACCGAACGGCCAATTTTTGCGCGGGACAGGAACCTTCGAGATTACACGTCCCGCCGATCGCGCTTTTGATGATCGTCCACATCGTAATAAGGCGATTGTCTTCGACTCTATGATTTCATTATTCCAAAAACACGATGTAGCAAAGGTAGACCGTCTAATATCGCCCGATTATATTCAGCATAACCCTAATATTTCTCAAGGCCGTGACGGAATAAAGGAAGTCGTAAAAAACTTGCCGAAAGATGTTTATTACGAACCCGGCTTAATGATAGCTGAAGGAGATTTTGTTGCCATCCATGGCCGCATCCGCGGTTGGGCTAACAAGCCTCAAATTGTTGTAGATATATTCAGGGTTAAAGATGGCAAGTTAGCTGAGCATTGGGACGTATTGCAAGACGAAGTTCCTGTAGAGGCTACAATGTGGCGTTTCGATGTTTGAGACATAACATCGTGCCATCATTCTTGCGTGTAATATGTAATAGACACTCGCTCGCGGGACACCTCGTGTTTTCATATTAGCTTTTCTCTGAGGGATTCATAGGGGGTTTTTCCACCATGTGCCCCATGGGGTCTTGTAAAGTTATAAAAGGCTTCCCGTTCAGCTAATTTTTCTTCCAGGTCGACATCATCCTTGTAGGTCATCAGCTGGTAAAACTCTTGCTCATCAGATCGATGTGACCTTTCGACCTTGCCATTTAGCTGCGGTGTTCTGGCTTTGATGTAAACGTGTCGAATACCCAAGTCTTCAACATGCCAATGGAATTTGGCCTGAAATTGACGTAAACGTCTGCTTCGCGAACATGCCCTCTATCTGTCCTGATTTGCTGTACTTTGAATGGAAACTTGTTGATGATGTGATTAACAAAGTTGATAGCATTCTTCTGCGTGTGACACGTATAGACCTTCAAAGCTCGAACACGCGTTGCATCATCAATAGCCGTATATTGGTATCGTTTAATCTTGTTGCCATCTTTCCCTTTGAATACCAGAAACTTAACATCCATCTGAATGTGGTGGCCCGGCACCTGTTTTTCGTATCGCTTTGTATGGACCTTCCTGCGTCCGACATTGTTCGGTAATCGATTGACACCGCGTCGCTTCAATACGCGAGATATGGTTGCATCCGAGACTTTTAGCTGATGATAGCGCGCCATATACCACATGATCCTCAAGGGACCGAGATGATACTTTTTGCGGAGATAAAGGATTTTCTCAACGATTTCATCGGGTGTCTTGTTGGGGTGAGAGTTCGCAATTGGCTTCCGGTTAATCAGCGCCTTTTCCCCTTGCTCCAGATACCGCTTTCTTCATCGATAGTATGTTGATTTTGGTATCCCAAAATAGCGATATGCCTTTGCGGCAATGCCTACATCTTGAGCCCGTTCTATGACACGGAGCTTGCGGCGTATTTCTTTTTCATCTGCATTCATGATCCATCCTCCATGCAAATCAATTTACACGAGGTGTCCCACGAGCTCCTACATTCCTACAGGTTTCATGACTACCGCATTGTTGCGCACCTAGCTCGCCCGCCTTACAGGCTTTCTTGTGCACGGCCTTTTCAGATCCGAAATAATCACTGAAGAAGAATGATGCCCCAAAGAGAAAAGCCCCATAAAAGCCTGTTCAACAGACATTTTCTGACACATGGGTGGCTTCATTCTCGTTAAGCCGCTATAGAAGGAGCAAGAATAATAATTAGAACTCAAAGCAAATGATCGGGTATCGATGTATTTAAAGAAAGACTTGGATAATTCCAGAAGCGAAAAAGCGAGCATTTTGCCGCCAGTATTTTACCCCTCCGCTTTTCTGATTGGTCTCCTGGTTATCGTGACACTTGTAGCCGGAGAACGGGCAAGTGCATTTTTTGCTGCAACACAGGCCTTTATCACAACAGAATTTGGTTGGGTTTATATGACCTCTGTGGTGGGGTTCCTATTATTTGGCCTCTATATCGCTATCGGAAAAACGGGGGAAATCAAACTTGGCCCAAACCAGGCTGAGCCCGAGTATAGCTTCACGTCATGGTTTGCGATGCTGTTTTCCGCAGGCATTGGTATTGGCCTGCTGTTTTACGGGGTAGCAGAACCCCTGACCCACTATATGATGCCGCCAAATGCCACCCCGGAAACAATCGCAGCCGCAAAAAAAGCAATGCAAATTACCTATTTTCACTGGGGTATCAATGCGTGGGCCATATATGCCATTGTCGGCCTTATCCTTGCGTATTTCAGCTTTCGCCACAACCTGCCCCTTACAATCCGCTCGGCACTCTATCCTTTGATTGGGGATAGAATATACGGCCCCGCCGGTCATGTTGTTGATACCATTGCTGTTGTAGGAACCCTTTTCGGTGTTGCTACTTCGCTAGGCTTTGGTGTTTCGCAAGTAAATGCCGGACTGAACTATTTGTTCGACATTCCCTACAGCACCACAACACAAATTGTCCTCATCGCTGTTATTACCGCCTTTGCAACGGCCTCCGTTGTCTCTGGGCTGGATGCTGGAATTAAAAAATTATCTGAAATTAATATGGTACTTGCCACCCTCTTGCTGCTGTTTGTCATTGCTGCAGGTCCCACACTGCTTATTCTTAACAGCTTTGTTGAAAACCTTGGGCTTTATATCAGTACGCTTGTTGAACGCAGTTTTTATATGAACGCCTACAGAGAAGACCAAAGCTGGCTCGCAGGCTGGACACTGTTTTACTGGGGCTGGTGGATTAGTTGGTCGCCTTTTGTAGGGATTTTCATTGCGCGCATATCACGGGGCCGCACAATTCGCGAGTTTATGCTCGGTGTTTTACTCGTACCATCCCTTTTCACTTTCATCTGGATGACTGCCTTTGGTAACAGCGCCATTTCGTTTGAAATGAACGGCGTTATGCCTAGCATCGCCGATGCTATTGAAAATAATTTGCCCTTGGGGATATTCGCGTTTCTCGAGCACTTGCCATTCTCTGGCATAGTCTCTTTCTGCACCATACTTCTGATCATGACATTCTTTGTGACCTCATCAGATTCAGGCTCACTGGTGATTGATACCATCACCTCTGGTGGCCATATGAACCCCCCTGTTTGGCAACGTGTTTTTTGGGCTGTAACAGAAGGTGTGGTGGCTGCTGTCCTCATGATTGGCGGGGGCCTTGTGGCCCTGCAAACGGCCACTATCACCATTGCATTGCCTTTTACCTTTGTGATCATTATTGCCTGCATGGGGCTTATGAAGGGGCTAAAAATTGAGGCCGCAAAAATGCAAGGAGCCGCAGTTGCCCCTGATGTGAAAATCATTGGTGCAGAGACCAGTTGGAAACAAAGATTAAGCGCCCTCATGACCTACCCCAGTAAAAGAAAGGTGGAGGCTTATGTTGCAGAAACTGTCATGCTAGCCTTGCATAAGGTTGGGGCAGAAATCATGAAAAATGACTGTGCTGCAGAAGCGTTGATTGACGAAGAAAATCATGAAATCCGCATTTTGCACGGCGGCGAGACCGACTTTTTATATACTGTTCGTGTGCGCAGCCGTCTGCGGCCTGATTTTGCCTATATCAACAAAAAAGATGAAGACGATAAACGGCGCTTTTATCAGGCAGAAGTGGATCTGCTTGAAGGCAGCCAACACTACTGTGTTTATGGCTACAGCGAGGAACAATTGATCCATGATATCCTGAGCCAATATAATAAACATATTCACTTTTTAAACATTGCCCGCAGCTAAGATGGATAAAACGAAGCGATGACAAAAGAACAGATTACCTGGGCTGATTTTGATAAAATAAACCTTAGAGCCGGAACTATTATTGCCGCAGAAGTATTCAAAGAAGCAAGACGCCCAGCATATATCCTGCAAGTAGATTTCGGGCCAGAAATAGGGGTGCGGAAATCAAGCGCCCAGATAACCGTGCATTACAGCCCAGAAGACCTGATTGGCAAACAGGTGATGGCTGTGATGAATTTCCCGCCAAAACAAATTGGGCCAATCATGTCAGAATGCCTTGTCACCGGCTTTTATGATGCAAGCGGTGACGTAGTGCTGGCGGTGCCAGACAAGCCGCTGCAAAACGGTGCAAAGCTGGGTTAAGGGCTGGCGAGCGGGCCGAGTGCCTCGCGCAAGGGGCCAAGATAACTATCAAAGTGATGCCACTGCTCAAGCCCACTTTTGTTAATGGGCTGACGTACTTGCTCAGAACTGGCTGTGCGTACAGACCGCTCTGTTTTATGAAAGTTCACACACGCGCTTTCAAACGGCAGGCCACAATAGTCCAGAATACGCTGCACTTGCGTTTCCAAATCGTCAACGACATCCTCATACTGTACATGCAGTATCTGCCCCGGCAACACACTGTGCCAATGGTCCATTAATTTTGTGTAGCTCTTATAGTAACGACCAATCTCAGTTAAGCCGTATGTAAATTCTTGCCCTTCTGCAAAAAGCTGTTTGAAACCACTGAAACAGCAAGCCATTGGGTTACGCCGGGCATCGATAATTTTAGCATTTGGCAAGATCAGTTTGATCAGGCCGATATGCCGGAAATTATTAGGCATCTTGTCTGTGAAATAAGGTGCCCCTGATCGATGAACCTGCGTCTCACGAATATAGGTTTCGCCCAGTTCCTGTAATTTTTCAGCACTGAGACTATGTAAAATACGAGGGTAACTGGCTTCTGAACTTACCTTCTGCCGGTCTCGCAGCCGGTGCGACAGCGACAGAATGTTCGGCAACTCAAGAGTGCCATCTACCTGACTATGCGAGGCCAGAATTTGCTCCAGCAGCGTTGAGCCAGCGCGCGGTAAGCCAACGATAAAAATGGGGTCAGCAGCGCTACACCCGGCACCCTTATGTTTGGCAAACAGTTCTCCATTGCAAACATCAGCCTGAGCATCCAGTTCTTCTGCCATCTGATCGGCATCATAGCGGCTTTGCGCACGCTTCAGGTCATTGCCGCGCTCATAGAAACCGAAAGACCTGTCATATTCCTTTCTATCCTCATATGCTTTTCCAAGGGAAAAACATAACTGAATACGGCTCATGTGCGAAATATCTGGTGATGCTTCTTGCACGGTCATTCTCCCCAGCTCATCATCCGTGAAACGGTAAGTCTTCAGGTTTGCAAGGCCGTAGTATGCATCTCCGTGGTCAGGCTTGCTGATACAAGCTGCCCTGTAAGCTTCAATCGCCGCATCCTGCTTACCCACCGTTTTAAGGGCATGCCCCTTTGAAGTAAGTGTTGCTGGATCATTTGGTATGCGCTCAAGAACACTGTCAAACATACTGAAAGCTGTATCAAAGTCTCCCGCTTGCAAAGCCTCGATGGCATAGTGTGATTGAAAGACGGGATTATTAGGTTCTCTTTCATAAAGAGCCCGCGCTTCCTTTAAAGCGGCATCAAACTTTTGCCGCTGTCGCAGAATATGTATGTAATCAAGCCTGACCTGAATATTCTCAGGGTCAAAGGCCAGCGCACTTTCAAGTAAAAAATCTGCTTCTTCCAATACACCAAAACGACGGCCAATATCAGCTAGAAGGCGCATGGCCTCGACATTTTTGGGGTTGGCTTGAAGATAACGACGGCATAAGTTTTCTGCCCGCAGTAATTTGCCTTCATAAATATAATTAGTGACTGCGAATAACTCTTTGGGCAGGGCTTTCAGCCGGTTCGCCTGCGCCAATGCCTGATCCGCCTCGACCTGCCTGCCCATATTTTTCTGAAGTTCTGCCAACGACCGCCAGCTTGCTTCAAGAGCAGGATTATACTGGCAGGCTTTTGAAAAAGCAGAGAAGGCACCAGTCTGATCATTTTCTGCTAGCCTGAGGTAGCCAAGCTCCTGATACCCTCGACCAAATTCAGGGGCTAGATGAAATAATGCACGCAGAGTTTTACCCGCAGCAGCATACTGTTTGCCGTAGCGTTCACACACGGCTTTCATATAGAGAATATCAGGGCCGTTACCTCCCGATATATCAAGGGAAGAAAGCACAGCAAGCGCCACTTCAAACTGCCCCTTATAAATATGGGCCTGTGCGGTCTTAAGCGATGCCTGCGTCGTTTTATCGTCCATAAAACAGACTTACCCCAGTTACATCCATAAATAAAGACGCCCTCTAAGGGGCGCCTCTTTAATTCTGGTTCTCAGCTAAAGTCCTAGTAGCTATAGGACACCCGCAAACCAAATGTGCGTGGCCGGTTTATAGAGATACGCTCACGGTCAAAATACAGGTTATTGGAAAGCTGTGCCCGCTCATCAGTCAGGTTTTCACCGTAAATTTCAGCAGACCAGTTTTCCATTATAATGCCAAAAGACATGTTCATCAGGAAGTAACTGTCCTGTTCTGCGCGGTTGATAAGGACGATATCACTATAAGACGACGCCGAATAGGTGATGCGCGGCATAACATAGGCCCGCATGTCATCATTCAGATCCCATGCGTAACGCGCCCGCAGGTTCCCCTGGAAAGACGGTGCATTTGCAAGATCTTCACCCGGCCCAGCAATCGCCACACTAGCGCCCACCAACTCCTTAATTTCTGTATCAAGAATGGAGAAGGCACCACTGATAGTCAGGCCTGGCACTTCGGTTGGTGCGTAGGTCAGGTCGCCTTCAACCCCTTTAATTTCTGCATTTGCTGCATTGTCAGAGAAAAAGAGGTTCACAATTGTCGGGTCAAAGATTGTGGTTTGCAGATCTTTCACCTCAACATAGAAGGCATTTCCGTTAAACCGAAGCTGATTTTCAAACAGATCCAGTTTCCAACCAAATTCATAATTTACTACTTCATCCGTACGGATAATCGCCGGAACAGCACCGCCGCCCGCACCCGCTGGGCGGTTAGGAAGGCCTGGGCGGAACCCTTCAGAGTATGTGAAATAAATGAGAGTATTCTCATTCGGTGTCCATGAAATGTTTCCTTTAAACACCGTGCCCTTGGCTTCTGCGCCTGTCGGCACTGTTACCCCATTAATAACCTGTGTTCCATCAAACTGGGTGTCAAGGTTGGTGCCAAAATCATTCACATCTTCTTGATAGAAAAGATTATTGAAAGACGAGTTCGCACTACCCTTCAGGCGCACATCTACATCATGCCAACGCACACCGCCTGTGATAGAAAGCGTATCAGGGATAAGATCATAGGTGACATCAGCAAAGAGGCCCTTTTGCACATCTGTGCGCGTGATATCATTAAAGAAGATCACACCAAGAGGGCGTGGATTAGGGTCACTGACAGATGAACCCGGTAACGGTCCATTTTGCGGGAACCCTATTTCACCGGGCGCATAGCCTGCAACGAACCGAGATCCCGGATAGGTAAAGTTATTGTTTTCAACAATTTTCTGGTCGCTATAAAAACCACCAAATGTTGCTTTCAACCGATTTTCCTCAGGAGTCACAAAGCGCAGTTCGTGCGTCATAACTTCTGTATCTGTTGTCGAGTTCACATAAAGATTTGGTGGCTGACACGTACCGGACGGGTCCGCCGCGCCAGGGTAACTAACAGACGCATCACAGATATAGTATGGCAAATACTGCCCTACAAACAGATAGTCTGTATAATCAACCGTTTGCGCTGTATCACGGTTCAAGAACGCCCCTGAGTACACCATTTCCAGCATACCAAGACGGCCTTCAACAGTAAGAGAGGTGTTGTCAAAGTCATCAACAATTTCATCAGGCGAGAAACGTTGAACCGACAGATCGTCCGGGTCATCAAGCTCAGGATCGATGAAGAACACCCCTTCTGAGTCAATACGCTGTCGTGTGTGAGTGGCTGTGACAGTCCAGTCTTCATTCACTTCATACAGAGCACTGACGCGAAACCCCGTGTAAGACGCATCATTGAAGTTTTCTTCCACATGCTCAAGATTGTCTGCATCAAGGAACGTGACAGCGGACAGATCCGCTCCCGCTTGAAAACCATCAGATGTAAGAACGCCGTTCGGGCGAGCCGTCGAACTGGCAAAGCGCGCACTGTCCGCGGCCGAACGGGTACCGTAAACATTGTCGATGTATCCACCCTGATTATCATTGTAGAAAACACCACGGAGGGCGAATTTATTTTCGATGATCGGATAGTTGATCATCGCTTCAACCTTTTCGCTCATCTCACCACCTTTGGTGAATGAAACACCCGCGCTTATACTGGCTTCAAAAGTACTAAGGTTTGGCTTGTTGGTGATAAGGCGGATGGTACCAGCTTGGGAACTCGCACCGAACAGAGTACCTTGCGGCCCCGGTAGTACTTCCACTCGGTTCAGGTCAGCTGCATAAACATCAAGGTTACGGCCAACTTGTGTCACTGGTTGTTCATCAAGATAAAGTGCTACGTTCGGTGCAAGACCCGAGACACCGGCCACAGTAAGGTGCGGCGTGGTGGACGAAAGACCCCGGATATAAATTGTACCCTGACCCGGGCCTGACCCACCGGAAGAAACCCCCGGCAGCTCAAGCAGGTAATCCGTAAACACATCAACGTTTAAGTCTTCCAGTGTTGTACTGCTCATCGCCGTTACAGCAACAGGAACATCCTGTGTACTTTCAGCACGTTTAGTTGCCGTTACAATAATTTCTTCAACCTCCGCCTGGACAGCCCCAGATAAAACTGCCGTTCCAGCAAGTGCAGTGGTTAGCGCAATGGCAGATGCGCCTGAATATTTATACGCCACAATAGCCTCCTCTGGTTGTTAACGCGCAAACGTAACAACGCATTGTGTATGATTAAAATAATTTGTATTCGAACTATTTATAGGGGGTCAAAGCACGTTATGTAACCCTTTGCAACAATAATGTGTTATAAAACAATGTATTGTGCTGTATATATGCAACAAGATGGTTTTTCAATTTCATTGATTTCTAACTAATTTACCGCAACAAACCACACCATACCTAAGTAGTGACAGCCTTCTCATCAGGTTACGGACTGGTAATGTTTGGTGAGTTCCTCTATTAAAAATGGAGAAAACTGGAAGCGTTCACAAAAGAAACGGACATATCCCTAAATTCAAGCGCCTAATCATATAATCAGGTTAATATCTGGCTCTATTATCTTGAAGCAACCTGCGGTGTGATGCGCCGGTAGGCGAGGGCCTCGGCGATGTGGGGTTGGGTGACGGTGTCGCTGCCCGCTAGGTCAGCGATAGTGCGGGCAACACGCAGTACGCGGTGATACCCGCGCGCAGACAGGCGGAAGTGATCAACAGCTTTCTCAAGCATCTGTTTGCCACCTGCGTCAGGCGCGGCAATTGCTTGCAGGTATGCCCCATCAGCATGGGCATTCAGAAAGACATCTTCCTTGCCTTCAGCTTCAGCGCGGCCGTGCTGGCGCTCGCGCGCCGCTGCTACACGGGCGGCAATAACAGATGACGGTTCGCCGGTTGACGGCAGTGATAAGTCAGCGGCCGACACCGCCGGTACATCCATAAATATATCAAACCGGTCAAACAAGGGGCCTGATATTTTCGCCTGATACTCCGCCGCGCACCGGGGCGCACGACCACACGCCATCGCAGCATCATCCAAATACCCACAGCGACAGGGGTTCGTTGCCATCTTACAATTTCAGGCTTTCTGTAGAAAAGCCAACACCTTACCCAAAACACCCCACCACAATCGGGGAACATATCCTCAAAAGGCGTATGGAACTGGAGTTACGCCAAAAGGATGTTGAGAAGCTCGTGAATATATCAGCCAGAACAATCATGAACTGGGAGAAGGGCTACTCCAAACCAAGCGCCAAACATTATCCAGCTATTATAGACTTTCTTGGGTATAACATGACTTTTCGTTAAACAACGGCATCAAAATTCGTATGTTATATTAGCTAGGTCATTCACGGAAAGGCCATTTAGGGTGACGCTACCGCCGCCTCCTAAGTCAATGATGACATTCCCCCCACTATTGGTTGCAGCAGCCTGAACATCAGCCGCGGACTGAAAGTCTGTTACAGTGTTGACAAGCCCCAGAATATCATCACTGACGCTGAAGTCTGTTACTGTGTCGTCCTCGTGTCCTGAAGCAAAATAGAAAGTGTCTGATCCGGAACCTCCAGTGAACTGGTCATTCCCGCCACCGCCAAACAAGGTATCGCTGCCCACGCCGCCATCCACAACATCAACGCCGCCACCGGAATACAGCTCATCATTGCCGGAGCCCCCAGCGATGGTGTCATTACCAGCCCCTGTATAAACAAGGTCATTACCAGAACCACCATCCACGCTGTCTTGACCGTCTCCCGGACCGCCATAAACCGTATCATTGCCACCAGCACCGTAGAGGCTGTCATTCCCCTCACCGCCGCCAAGGACATCCGCCCCACCTGCGCCGTACACAAGGTCATCCCCAGACCCGGACCATATCTGATCAGCATCTGTACCTGTGGTAATTTCCTCACCAGCATCAAACAGGCCATTGTCACTTACAGCACTATCATCCCAACCGCCCCCGATAAGCGTGTCATTTCCGGACCCGCCGTAAAGGACATCGCTGCCGTCATCCGAACTATCATTCACGCTGCTATAGTGAATGGTGGAGCCATCATTAATACCACCCCCCACAAGGAAGTCGTTCCCGGCGGCGCCGCCCAGAGTATCAGCACCGGCACCGCCTGCGCCAAAGTCATACCCGGCATCGCCAGAGCCTGCCCAGAGAGCATCAGCCCCAGCACCCCCTATCGAGACATCATCCCCCGCATTCCCACGCAAAACATCATCCCCAGCACCTCCATCAAGAATGTCGTTGCCTGCATTGCCAACAATGGTGTCCGAGCCGTTACCGCCCAATATCATGTCATTACCAGAACCCAATATGAGTTTGTCATCTCCATCATGACCTTCCACTCGGCCAATAACAACGCCATCCGAAGATAAAAGAGTATCGTTTTCACTACCTCCGTAAAACGCAATATCCCCTTGAATAACGCCTGTATTATGTACCAAAACAATACTACCATAACCAATAGTCACAGCAATATCTACACCACGAATCAAGCCGCTATTCTCCAGTGTTCCTCCATATTGACGTAGAGCGATGCTACTTCCTATTATGCTTCCTTGGTTATTCAATGTGTCCGTTATAGAAACCTGCACACCGCGTTCATCAAAAGTACTGATAGTTGACTTGGTATCCAAATCAAGTCGTTGGACGGTACTAAATCCACTTGAAGAGACAGTAATATGCGCATCCTCTAGCGAGAACAACCCGGGGGTCTCCTCATCTCCGTAAAAATAACCTCCCATATCCATGGAGCTTAACACAAGTGTCCCATGTATAATTGTCGTACCCGCTCCAAGAAAAGATATCCTTTCAAACCCTTTGAACACATCCGCATCAAATATTACGGTACCAGAAGATAGGCCACTAGTAATGCTAAGCTGATCAACACCTGCTCCTGCATCAAAGCTGCCAGATACATCCGAAGTCCCACTGAAAAGTAATCTGTCATCACCTCCACCAAGATCAACATTACCTTCTACCTGGCCTTGTCGCAGGTCTAATAAGTCCCGGCCACCTCCGAGTAAAATATTTCCTTCGATCAGGCCTGTATTGGTAATTTGCGTATCCCCTAGTCTACCTTGGATTGCAGCTTCTGTGGAACGAATTGTCCCAGAATTTTCCATGAAGAAAACAGATGCGGTATTATCTGATGTAATAACAGCGGAGGCATTCGCTCCCTGCGCTTCAATCAGCCCTTCATTACGAACAGGATAAAAAGAACCACCCATCCCAAAGCTAACCGTAAAACCGCCATCCTCAGTTGAGCGTAATGTGCCAGTATTCAGAAAAGAATAAAACGTTTCGTTAATTTGCACCGCACCAGCATCACCCTCTATAAGGCCATGATTTACAAAAATAATCTCTGCACCACTAGAATATATTTCTGGTCCAAAGTACGCTCCTACCCCAGAGGAGATAATCTGCCCTGAAGCTTGATTTGTAAATTCTACCGAGTCTGCTTTAATTCCAATTGCATTGCTTCCACCAACAGCCTCAACACGACCTTCATTAGTGAAAACTGTAACATCCCAGCGCTCCTGACCTTTAATCCAAACGCCAATTGACTCATAAAAACTGGAAGATGTTATGGTACCTTGATTTATGGCTTCTCCATCCTGATGCAGGACCATACCAATAGCTGTTGCAGATGTTCCAAGAGCTGTTGCGCTAACAGAACCTGTATTTAAGACTGTAAAGGGGCGCCCTTGCTCCCAAATACCTACCGCAACATCGAATACTTTTTGGGATATTATAGATATTGTGCCATCGTTCTCAATAATACCACTTGAGAGCTGTTCGATAACATTACCTTCTGGCTTAGAGACTTGACCACTGGAGGTAACAATAATTGTAATGTCATTAGTGTTACCACTTGAGTAACCATTTGTTTCAACGCCATCAATAGTTACTGTATCGCCTTGAGAAACCTGACTCATTTATATTCCCCCATTCAGTGTTTAACCTGTTGTCTATTATCACACACCTCAAGGGAAACAACCCGGTTTAAACACAGCCAATACCTATCATCTTTATCCCACCGCTCTTATACTTGCAGCTTGTGGGTTTATGCGGCGATAGGCGAGGGCTTCAGCGATGTGATCGCTGTGTACTGTTTCGCTCTCTGCAAGGTCTGCAATGGTGCGGGCAACACGCAGTACGCGGTGATACCCGCGCGCAGACAGGCGGAAGTGATCAACTGCTTTCTCAAGCATCTGTTTGCCGCCTGCGTCAGGCGCAGCAATTGCTTGCAGGTATGCCCCGTCAGCATGGGCATTCAGAAAGACATCTTCCTTGCCTTCAGCTTCAGCGCGCCTCCTTTGCCGGGCGCGGGCCACTGCCACACGAGCGGCAACCACTGCCGACGGTTCTGCGCTGGATGGCAGTGATAAGTCAGCGGCAGATACCGCCGGTACATCCATAAATATATCAAACCGGTCAAACAAGGGGCCTGATATTTTCGCCTGATACTCCGCCGCGCACCGGGGCGCACGACCACACGCCATCGCAGCATCATCCAAATACCCACAGCGACAGGGGTTCGTTGCCATTTTGCAATTTCAGTCTTTCTATAGAAAAACCAAAGACTTACCCAAAACACCCTAAGACCATTGGAGAGCATATGCTCAAAAGGCGTATGGAACTGGAACTACGGCAAAAGGACGTTGGGAAGCTCATTGGGGTGGGAAACTTCACGATTATGAACTGGGAAAAGGGTGATGCACAGCCAAGTATCAAGCATTATCCGGCTATCATCTCATTCCTTGGATATGAACCGTTTCCAGAGCCAGTAACGCTTGGGGAGAAGATTAAGGCATATCGTTTACGGCATGGTGTTAGCATTAAAGAGCTGGCGAATGAGCTTGGAATAGATGAGCATTCTTTGGCTAGGCGAGAGCATGGTCAGGTCTTAATTGACCCAAATGCTGTGAATATAAATGGGATTGTGGGAAAGTGGTTCAATATAAAACAACCTGTCTAGCAGACAGGTTGTATAGTTTCTATATAGTGACTAAGCAGGGTGTTCTCGATAATATTTTTCTCGTTGTGCGCGCTCGGCTTCAAGGTCTTCTCTCGTGAGATATCGACCATTCTGAATGCTGACATTACCACGAGCAAGCCTACTGACAATAAGCCTTTGACTATTGTGGAGTTGCCTTTGAACACGTTTAGACTTAGCGGATATACCTTTGCCAAACAAGCCACCTATAATCATCTGAAGTTTATGTAGTCCATACATCAGTAAGTCCTCCATTGCTTGCATATCATTATATAGTCAAAACAAAGAACACTTCAAGAACACACGCCTTCTATTTGCGTCTTAAAAAGCATATTGTTCAGTCTTTATCATATAATATTTATTGTTTTTTATCAATTGGTTATGGGCCTTTAAGCAATTGGGCAACACCGACTAACAAACCCAAGGCAGCCAAAAAAATACCTGCCGCAGTGTACAAACTTTTACGACGATTGCTTTTACACTCAGAATGCAAACTCTCAATGGTTAATGGGTCACTCATGAGCGATAAATATTCTAGAACTTTTGGATAATAGTTTTTGAACATATCGCCATAATGTTCATCAATATTATCCCGATCTTTCCGGGAATCTGTTTGACAACGGTCAATTTCTTTACCTAAAGCAAGCATATCATCGTGCTTTGGAAGCGTTTTTCTGACCACACTAGGCGTAAACTCTTTCCTTAAAACCATATAATCCGCATGTAATTGACCCCGCACAGCATCCATGACGTCATGTTTAGCTTTCAAGCAAGAAAAGTTTGCATCCCGAAGCTTATCTCTGATTACCACCTTCACATCATCAGAATTATCTGAGTGTACACCAGATATCAATGCAAGGTATATTTCTGACATATACCGTCCTGCATACCTCAACTCGTTAATAGCCGGTATAACAGTTTGATTGCGTATTCTTTCCGCCTCTTTTACGTAACCTTCGACCTCAGAAAGGTGAACAAGATATTCCTCCACACTTTTCTTAAAATCAAAATCCATAAAGAGCTGCCAAATTTACGCTGTATGTTCTCGGTAATATTTGTCGCGTTGTGCGCGCTCGGCTTCAAGGTCTTCTCTCGTGAGATATCGACCATTCTGAATGCTGGCATTACCACGAGAAAACCTGCTGACAACACCCCTTTGGCTGTTGTACAGTTTCCTTTGAACACGCTCCACCCTACTAGAAGTAGTATCCAAAAACATGTTTCCAACAAGTCTGGAAAATTTTGTAGTGATCGCCTTTTTCATCTCATGTTCTCAAGTTTTGGCTGATAAAAATTAAGACATTTCTCAGCTCGAAAGCGTGGCGTGTAACACAAAACAAAGCAATTTACAAAGACATTTCAAGCAAATGAACCACACTTGCCATAAAGAATCGAAGCATTTCTGATTCGTTCGATTCTAGATTCGCATCTTACGATTCCACCTGTCAATACTTTTTTTTAACTAAAGACCTCCCAATCACCTTCGCAATCGCTTTCTTCCGTTCTTCCGCATCACCTGCTGTCTTAGTAGAACGAGATACCTTCACCTTATACCCTCGCACCGTGGTTTCTTCCGGTTCAACGGTCTGTTCATCCAGAAAAGACAGTGCCTCAACAGGCAGCAGGAAGGACACTTTCTGCACTTCCCCACCTTCTAACTGTGAAGATATGTAATCTTGCAGGGCTTTGACCCGTTTCTTTTCTTCTGCCACCACCAGTATCTGCTCATAACCGGCAGAGAGACACTTTAGTACATTCCCCAGTTCATGCTCTACGGTAGTGGTTACAGAGACTTCGCAGGCTATTTTCTCTTCCCCTTTCTCAAGGGATATATCTATCCGTCCTTTTCCGTCAGGTGTTGGTTTCTCTATAACCGTTCGCCAGCCCCGTTCCTCGGCACACCGTTTAATCAAAGTCTGCATGTAGATGTGTTTCTGCCCACCTTGCCCCATTGGTGCGGGTTCTATGGGAATGGTTCTGCGTTTCCGCTTGGGGGTGTCTGGTGACGGCTTAGGCGGCGTGGGTTCTGGGGTGTATGCGGTGTGCTTTTCTGCCTGTTCTGGCTCTACCGTCTCAGTAACAGCGGTTTCTGTGACACTGTATGCCTCAGTGAGCGGTACGCAGTATGTGTCACGGTTTGCGTCAATGAGGGCGGTGTATTCTTCACCAGAGAGAGTTGGTTGCCGCTCTACTGCTCCCAGTGGTACATAGAGGGTAACGGGCTTTCCCGTTACGTTTCTAATCCAACAGGCAAACTCTGTCTCGTCTTTGTGCTTGCGGATACCTTGCAGGTATTCCGTCTTACACCGCATTTCTTCAGAGAATGCTTTTGCATCCTTGGCACTGACCCCACCAATGAGTTTCGTGCTGGTGTTGGTCATCATGGTGGAGCGTAGAGACGGGCTTAGCTGGTCGAGCGTCTGGTGTGCCGAGGTGAGGGATACCTTGTACTTGCGGGCTTGTATCAGGAGGTCGCTGACATTCTCATCAAAGTATTCATGGGCTTCATCGACATAGACAAAGCAGGGTGTCCTCTCATCTGCGGGTATGGTTGCTCGTTCCATTGCGGCTTGAACAATCATACTGATGAAGAACCGCCCTAACACTTGGCTACCGTCAGACTTCAGCAAATCTTTAGCCGTGTTGATGAGGATAATCTTGCCGCTATTCATGGCATCGAAGAGGTCTAGGCTACTTTCCTTCTGGGAGAACATGCGGTCAAGCGTAGTATGCGAGAGTACACTCCACAGACGACGGGCAATCTGCTGCTTGGTAGGGGCAAAGGACTTGCTGAAAAACTGTGTCTCAAAAAACTGGCGGGTCGTGGGGTCTAGCTGCGGCAGATACTTCCGAAACGATGCAGCGTCCTCCATGAGTTCTCGCATGGTGTGAATGGTGGCGTTTGGTATCACCAACATCAAGCGAGCAAGGTATTTGAAGATGACCCCCTGCTTATCGGTCAGCTCTGCACCAAGGAGTGCGCCGAACATATAGGTATAGAGGGATATGATGCCATTGAGCAGCTTCTCCCGTTCAGCAAGCGAATACCCGTCCAAACGACCCTTGTTGCAGTCAAACATATTGAGAGCCATCGGAAACTCGACATCGTTTGGGTCTACAAGGACAAAGCGGTCTTGCAAGCTTCCTTCGGTATCTGGTGCAAAGAGTGCCAAGTGGGACAGGGTACGAATGAGGTCGCCTTGGCTGTCTATCACAATCACTGACCGCCCATCCTCTGCTGCCTTGAGCAAGTCCTGATAGATTAACAGTTGAAGCAGTTGTGTTTTGCCATGCCCGGTGCCACCGAGAATATGGCAATGTTCAAAACGTGCGTCCTCTGGAATGGGGAACGGCAGCGGGTACATTAAAAACAGTTCAAGGGCTGTGCCACCAAAGAAGGTCTGGGCTAACTCTGTGGTGGATTTCTGAGGACAGTCTGCCGGTGTCAGGAGTTTCTTTGTTGGCGGCTTTTGTGTGTGTCGCTCCACACCAGATAGTTCATATACATTGTCTGTGAGGCGTTCAATGGTAGTGGAGAATAGGCCGCTATCGAGCATTTCGGCAGTGAAGAAACTAAAGAATACTCCATGTATCACATCAACAGGGTCGTCAAACAAAGTTACTAATGGGACAGTGAAAACCGGCAGGTCGTCATCGCCTGATGTTTTCGATAGAGCATCTTCAGGCAAACTTTTTAGAAGTGCCGCAGCCATGTACACCACGAAGGAACGCCACTGAATTATCTGTTTTTCCCCATGCTCATAGAAACGGATACAGGCACGATAACGATCCCGCATATTGGCCCGTTCGGCGAGCGTTTGGTACTCTGACCATGTGAACGTAGGGGCATCCCAAAAGTATTCTTCATGGGTCAGCAGTTCGATGAGGGTGTAGATTTCAAGAGAAATGGCTGGCGAGTGTACATCTGCAAGCCGAGCTGCGTCCACCACACAGTCTACAATGAACTCATTGCGATCATGTGTTGCAAAGGGTGATGCCTCATACCGAGCGAGTGCTTCTTGGTACAAGGCATGGGTTCGTTCATATTCCGATACCTCAAGATGAAAGAGGGACGCTATCCCCCGCCACACCAACACAAAGGGTGCGGCGAGGATATACCATACGCCGTTTGGTATATTGAGGTTGTTCGATGACTTTGCCACGAGCTGTTACCCAGCAGCGACAGCCCCGTCAAACGATATGACCTCTTCACCACCAAACAGAGTGGATGCATCAAGCACTTGCTTGAAGAGTTCACTGGCTTCGATGATTTGCTCTTCTATGGCAAGCATCTCAACCACATCCTTACATTCAAGGTTAATCCCTTCCATAAGACTACCAACCGTGATGTGTGTGTTGAGTGACTTGATAGCCATTCGTGATGCAAGCCCCAGAAGGCCACTGCCACGATCTTCAATCTCATAATTTTTATAGAGAACGGTGCTGCTCAGTTTGTATTTCTGTACGTTTGCCGCCTCTTCCTCGGTAAGCTTTGCCCGTACACTGAGTGTAAAAATGATCTTTGAGCTGAGCATGCCAGACTTCTGGCCACGCCGTACAATTAGTTCCATGATAACCCCCGTTATGTGCATCAGTTAAGGTGTGGACTCAAAACTGCACGGGAACTGTACAAAGAATACTACCCTGAGGGCAATAAATATGTATGATTACTTCATTGGAGTTGTGAGTCGTGAACAACTTTTAGATTGGGGGACTATCCATGCGACGTGCTTTTTCATGCCTCGTATCGGCGTTTATTACACTGATACTCTCTACCACCGCCTTTGCCGGTGAAATCCATATTGTCCATTGCCTGAAGGGGTGTCCAACCGGCACACCGCAGAGTAATGACCTTATCGTCAGAGAAATCTTTGCTCTGTCATCCAATGACACCACCAAGTTTGCAGACTGGGTGGCGTACCGTGTGACCTCTGAGACTATTGGTACATCAAAGTCTCTGAATAGGGACTGGGAAGCAGACCCGCTTTTGGATGATGCAGAGACCCTCGAACCAGACGATTACAAGTCTGCCTTCGGTGACCTCAAGACAGACCGTGGACACCAAGCACCACTGGCAAGTTTTGCAGGCACGGTATTCTGGCGGTCTACCAATATTCTCTCCAACATTACACCCCAGAAAAGCGACCTCAACCAAGGGGCGTGGGTGGCACTGGAAAGTGCGGTTAGGGATGTAGCGTACAAACGGAAGGAAATCTATGTGGTGACAGGGCCGCTCTACGACCCGAACGAAAACCAGATGACGCTACCCAAGGCAGATGAGACACACACTGTTCCCACTGGATACTTCAAGGTGGTTGCAACAGAAGCAGGAGCAATGACTGCCTTTGTGTTTGATCAGGACACTGACCGGAACGCCAACTACTGCGACCACATCAAGCCACTTTCAGATGTGGAAACCCTGAGTGGTCTCGACATATTCCCAGAAGCGTCTGCTACATGGGCAAACGGTGACCTCAACAGTGACCTTGGCTGTCCGTAGGGAGATACATAATGAAACGCATACTAATAGCTACGCTTTCGATTTGTCTGTTTTCTATACCCAGTATTACTGACGAGAAAAAGCTGACCGATGACGAAATACGTCAGGTTTTGATTCAGCAATCTATATCACACTATCCGGGCAACTGCCCCTGTCCATACAACAGAGCGTCTAATGGAAGTATGTGTGGGAAGCGGAGTGCGTATTCCAAGCCCGGTGGGTATAGCCCCTTATGCTATCCATCCGATGTGTCAGATGGCATGGTGGAGACGTTTCGGAAACAAGTCACCCGATAATCTTACAATCAAAAACATCATAGGAGGTTTTTTATGAAACTTAAAATCACATCAACTGTATCATTACTGTGCGCTATATTGGTCACCCCTATCGTTCATGCAGGAGAATGGAGAACGGGTAAAGGGGCAACAATTGAGAATGCTCTTCTGGAAGCAATAGATAAACTCAACAATAAAAGCGGGATAATATGTATCGATCGCAGAACTAAAAGTTTCAAAACTATATGCAAATCTAATGGCCCGCTTTATTCAGTACGCATGCACGGAAATTATCATAAATGTGATGGAGATGACCCAGATACTGCCTGGATTAAAAGAGAAGCGTCAAAACTACAGTTGCAGGCAAAGGTATGCACAAATTAACAACGGCCGTCCGTTGCTGCCCCAAACGGCCTCGCGGGACACCCGTCAATCATTAACCGAACAACAGCGTTATAATTCGGCAGGTTCAGCAAATCTTCCTGTGTGATGTCAGGGTAAAACTCACGGGCAAGGTACGGAGCATCCTTCGCTCCCACCCTGAAGGATATAAGCGTTCCTGCATTCCCCAGTATGGCATTCCGTATGTCGGTATCGATACCTTCAAGGTACTGGCTGGCAACAGTGAGAGAGAGCCGTTGCTTGCGGAGTTCTGATGCAGCATTAGCAACGCTTTTGGTGCTGAAGTTCTGGAACTCGTCTATAAAGAGGTGGAAGGGTCTACGGGTTTCTTCTGGTATGTCCGCCCTACTGAATGCTGCTATGGTGAGCATAGAGACGATAAGGCTACCCAAGAGTGATGAGGCATCCTCGCCTACACGTCCTTTGCTCAAGTTAACCACTAACACTTTGCCTTCATCCATAATGGAGCGGAATGAGAGTGGGGTTTCTGGTTTCGTAAGCACCCTATGAAGCATAGGGTCTGAAAGAAACGCCCCCACCTTGTTTAGTACCGGACCGATTGCAGCAGGACGGTCAAAGCCGCCAGCCTTGAAGTCTCGTTCCCAGAATGTCCGTACTTGCTGGTTGGTAATCTTTGGAATGACTGCTGCACGATACTTGGTATCGGTCAGTATGCGTGGGATGTCTGCAAAGGTGCTTTCGGGTACTTCTAGGAGAGCGAGAATACAGTTACGGAGTAGGTGTTCCATGTTGACGCCCCAACTGTTTCCTGAGCCTCCCCACATTTTTTTGAATACTTCAAGTACACCAGAAGCCACCAGTGGACGTTGTTCTGGTCGTACATAGCGGAGTGGATTATACCCATAGGGTTGCTGTGGGTTTCCTGCATCAAAGTATATAAGGTCTTGTTGTCTGCATGGAGGTATAGCGGCGGCAATACGCTCGGCAAGGTCTCCGTGTGGGTCTATGAGAGCCAGCCCTCGAAAGGCGTCTATATCCTGCCTTATCAGGTTTTCTATGCAGGTGGTCTTCCCTGTTCCTGTCTTACCTAGCACCAGTGAGTGGAAATGTCTGTCCGCCTGACGAATACCGAACCGCTTGAGCTGTCCTCGAAAGTTGCTACGGGCGAAATATGAAATGTCTAGTGATTGGCGGAGCATTAAAGCAATTGTCGTAGCAACCTACATCGTCCGCTAGATGACATGAAAAGATACAAAACTAGCATCAGCCCACCAGCCCCTGAAAAAGGGTCAATAACTCCTCGACTGGGACACCGACTGCAAGCAAGATAACGGCAGACAAAAAGGCAACACCAAGCACAATAAGGTAGGCTGGGCCTTCATAGATCAATTTTACAGGATGTTTCATGACTCATTCCGTTCAGCAAAAGAAAATTCGTTCACGGTGTGAGTGTGACTATAAGAGCGCCCTTAGGGGGCGCTGTAAAGTGTAATTTTTGGTTTGCGAATGAGTTAGTATCAAAATCCTTTTGATTGCTTAAAAACAGTTTTGATTCTCAAGAGTGTTAAGTAAATTATCGTATGTGGTATTTAAGTCGCCTTTGAACAAAGGCTGGCCGTGACCCCTCAAGAACTTTTACGATATGCCCATTCGTTTTAGGATTCTCAATAGCACCACTCTCATATAGAAACTTGTAATTTTTATGCTTCTCTAACTTTACAAATAAAATCTGTTCTGCATCAGCACCAACAGCAAGGTTAGGATTATGTGTTACAAGAATTACCTGCCGAGACTTTTTAGCTTCTCTAATACATGTAGCAAGAACTGAAAATATACTATCGTTATCTAAATTGTCTTCTGGTTGATCTATTATGAGCGGCGTTTTCTCCTTATCCAAATGCAGGTAAAAGACTAGAAGTAAGAGACCTTTCTCGCCGGGAGATAACTGGTTCAAGTTTTTACCGCCAAGGCGTAACTCATACTTCGCATCAAAAAACTCAAAAGAAAAAAGGAAGTCATACAATTCTTTAATGTTTTTAACTTGTGCCTCAAAAGGGTGTTTTTTCAGGGTCTCAATAACCTCATTGATAAACACCAAAATGCTATCCGCATCATTCCAATTAACGTCTGCCATGATGCTTTGTAATTTTTTTCTACCCGCTTCTGTTCCTCGAAACTCGCCTACAACGGCTTGATTAACAAAGTGGAAGAAGGTTTCCTCAAATCCACCCGTCGGCACAAACGAGGCATCAATCGTAACGGTAAACTCATCAGTGTTAATGTCTGCAAGACGTGTTTCAACACGCTTTTTTAATCCTTCATAAAACGACCTTACTTTGGTTTTTGCTTCAAAGATGCCTTTTGAGAGAGTTTCTCTCTCTGCAACTTTATCTTTAATTTTTTGTGTAAGTACGTTTTCAATTTCAGACAACTGGGCCTTGAAATAATTAATCGTTCCAAGCTGAGGAGATGCAGGGTCGCCTTTTAACTCTTGTAATTTTGCAGAAATCTCTTTCACACTTTGCACATACGTCTGGTATTTTCGGTGAGGCGCAGAAAGGGTTTCTTTTAATGCTTTAATTTTAGTTTCAACAAACTTATGTGCAGCGTGTAAATCTGGAATACTAGATATTTTTTGAAAGTCAGTTTTTTCATCAATCGTGAGATTATTGTCCTTTACTAAAGCGCCTATCTCTTGGGACACATCACTGATTTTTTTATCTATGCTGGATGTATCAATATTGTATTTGAAAATGTTATCAGCATCTAATTGAAGTTCATTACAGAGCGATACAATCTCTGCACGCCTTACAGTTAACGAAGAACTCAAACTGGAAACAGATTCCTTTAAGTCTACTAATTTTTGGCGGTTGACCTTCAGTGAAGACAATTGGTTTGCAGCCGCCCTGCCTTTCAGTACAATACCACTGAGTACATCCCCTGCTACAGTTAGTTCTGTATTTATTTCCCTTTGTTCCTCGGTTTCCTCAGCGGGCTTTGGGACTTCCTTAGGCTTTGATTGTTCGAGCGCATGGCGCTCATCTTCTTTAGCTTTAAGTTGTTTTTCTATGCTTTTCTTAAAGGATGGGGCAGCCTTTTTCTCCAATTCAACTATCTCGATGTTCAATTCACGAATTTTTACTTTCAAGGAACTGATATCTTGTTTTGCCTGAGTGGTCTTGAAATCCTCTAAGTCCGCAAAACTAGATTTACCCATCCGGTCTGAATCTTCAACATGGGAAAAAACTACGTCCTCAATTTCCCTACGAAAGTCATTAACCTCTATCTCGTTTGTAAGTGTTTCAAAATAATTCTGAGGGAGGTATTTGACTCTCTCCGGACTGGTCGGGTCTATAGACAAATCCAAGGCCCGTTCCTGCTCCGTACCATTTTTCCACGTGAGTTTTCCTAAAAAGTTTTCTGCATAACCCTTAGTGCGGAATTTCTTATTCCCACGGCTATTTGCAAGAAAAGAGAAATTCGATTCTTGTCGAGAATCTCCTAAAAGAGCAATGATATCAGCGATAGCACTTTTACCACTGCCCTTATTACCAATGACAGCCGTCAATTCAGGATTAAACTCAATGGACACATTTTCAAACCAAACGCCATTTGCACCTGAATACCCAGCTATTGGAGAAATTTCTAACTTTGAAATAAAACGAGTGGCTTCACGAGACTGCTGCACTAAAACACTTGGAGTATCTCCAATGTATACTCGTGCCTTCGGCTCATAAAGTGTCTGAAGTAACCCTCTAAAAGTCGTATCCGCCTTAACCCATGTTGGTGGGAAGTTCCGCTCATCACCAGTTAACCGTTTCAGGTCATCAAAAGAGTGGGCGTCACTGCCACTAAATACCGGCTTCGGCAATGCTTCAGCATCATCTTCGTATCGAGTAGTCTGCAAAAAGTAATTTGTATTAATTCCTGAGCCAAAGAACGCATGACTAGCTTTATCAAGTTCATCTGAAATGGAAAGGCTACGGCTAGATTGTGTATCAGCCATCCGTAATCCATCGTTATTCGCTGCGGTAACAATCAAATACAAATTTTCATTACCAAAAGTATCCTTGAGAGCCTTTTTTAAGTCTCTCATGCTGATGGTTGCTGCCTCATACTGCTTGCCGGAGAGGTTGCTACATTTAACATCTACGTCACCTTGAGATATATGTGTCGTAAGTGCAGTCAAAAATTCTGAGAATTTACGTTCATTGCAAACTGCGGGATCATGATCAAAAATAACATGGGTATGCACATGCTTACCGCTTGAACTAATGTTATCAGTAAGCCTGAACTCAATATTTGGAAAAAATACCTTTTGTCCTTCGGGGAACTTTTTTTTGTACCTCTTGATGGTCTCAAAATATGAGTCAAAGCAGAAGTAATCGGTTATCCCAAAAACTTGGACTTCCGAATCTTCCAAGGCTTTCAGATAAGCATCCCAAGTTTCATCATCTGTATTGCCATTCTCATCGACTTCTCCGCCATATGCATCAGAGAGTTTTGTTCCCGGAGAATGTAAGTGCAAGTCCCAGCGTCTCCACACTGAACCACATGT
Source organism: Kordiimonas pumila (assembly GCF_015240255.1). NCBI lineage: Bacteria > Pseudomonadati > Pseudomonadota > Alphaproteobacteria > Kordiimonadales > Kordiimonadaceae > Kordiimonas > Kordiimonas pumila. The sequence continues at coordinate 603,723 of NZ_CP061205.1, read as the reverse complement.
TTCTTTGACGATACTCATAATGATTTCCCCCAATAAATCTGAATACCTTTATAATAACAAACATTCCCTATCATGCACTATTGTTCAAATATCCTAGACAAATTGTCTGGGTAATGCACAATTAAAATATGAGTTCATTCCAATACTTCGCCTACGGCTCAAATATGTTGAGCCAACGCTTACAAGCGAGATGTCCCAGCGCGATGGCTATTGGGATTGCCAAAGCCGTCGATTACACTCTTTGCTTTGATAAAAAGAGTGCCGACAATTCTGGTAAGTGTACTTTGCTAAAAACAAACAACATGTCAGATATTGCGTATGGAGTTCTCTTCCGAATTGACACGAGTGAACGTGACGCTTTGGACGATGCGGAGGGTTTTCCAGAAGGTTACGCTCGTGATGATTCATTCACGGTTGTGTCCCTAACTGATCAAAAGTGCATACCAACATCAACTTATATTGCCAACAAATGTGTAGAAGGGTTGAGGCCGTATAGCTGGTATCACGCCCTCGTACTAGCTGGAGCGATGGAACACAAACTACCTCCTGACTATATTCAAACGCTGGCAAAGTTTCCCTATGCCTCCGACCCGGACCCAAAAAAGAATGATCGAGAGCAAAAGGCCCTCACAATATTAAAAAAGGCTGGCTATGCGCACCTTTTCTCAGAAGAAAAAGGTTAGAACAAAACAGTGAGAGTTGCTGGGGGGGTATAGTCCACGCATCCACTCTTCTAACTTGGCCATACTTTTATCCAGCACGTTCAACCATTCTGGTTCTAACCATATTGTAAATTGTACGCCACGCTACTCTGGTCGGAGCATCTTTCTGACTAAATTGATTGTCCACTCAGGTACCGGAAAAATTTCCATCCAATCAAGGTTCCGTAATTCACACTGCCAAGCGAGCAATACAGGATAAGGGGAGAGAATTTCCCCATTAGAGTCATATTTTATGCGGGTTTTATGGAGTTCGTAATGTTGATTTAGACGCGGCATCCACTTCATGAGATGTGCGCCCGCTGGCGTATATTCCACTATAATCTTGCGCCCATCCTGCTTAAAGTTCGTAAAGAGTATCGCCAACAGATCTTGCTTCTCCTCCGTCGTACCGCGCTGATAAATTTCAGCCACTTGGAACGCTAATTGATATAGCAACCTCTGCGCCTCCTGCTTTTCTTCATCGGCAGTTGTAGCATTAGCGAGCGATGATTCCAGCATCGCTTCTTCTGTATTTAACTCAGCAATCTTTTGGTCACAGTATTCCGCTGGCACTTCCCTATTGATCTTCGCTTCATAATATTTTTCACGGCTTTTTCGCGCCTTCACAAGCAACTTTTCCAACCGTAAGTGTTCTCGCTCATCCCCCTTTTGCGCCTCGGCACGCATGTCTTTCTGTACAGCGCTGATGTACTGGAGCATGGCTTCATTTTTTGGTGCAATACACTCAAATATTGGAAAAAGTTGCTCCTCGACCCGTTCCTGGCGCATGCAGGTCTTATGCGAACACTTCCTAGACGCACCGTGGTTATAACAGTGGCCATAAAAGTTGCCTTTCTTTAGATACCACGTAACAAGTCCATCGCAGTGCAAACAGCGAATTTTTCCCTTAAAGACCGGGTTGTGCTTGACGTAATAGGGTGTCTTTGTAGGGCGTTTCAGTTTCTTTTGGACACTGTCAAACAAGCGCTTGCTGACCAGTGGTTCATGTTTGCCCGGATATATCTGGCCTTTCCAGCGCATAAAGCCGCAATAGAATGGATCAGAGAGCAGCCGATGAATTCTACTGGCGTGCAACCGCCCGCCATTTTGACCTCTTAGTCCGGCATCATAGAGCAGATGCTCCAAGCGTTTTAGAGAATAATCGCCACTATTGTAGTATTCAAACGCACTGCGGATATGTCGTGCGATAGCAGGATGTGGCACGTGCTTTTTGTGCCGTTTTTCACCAACCGATTTGTACCCAAGGCGTGGCCGCGACGGCAACCATCCTTCAGCAATCTTTTGCTTCTGACCTTTTTTGACGTTTTCGGAAAGAAGCCGCACATAGTATTCAGCCGTTGCCACTTTTACTCGCCACATGAACCATTCATGGGACTTGGAGTTCTTGTGAAGAATACACCCTTCTTTGACGAGGTGGATTTGATTGCGTTCGTCCCCCATCACCCACTTATCAATGTCAGGCACATCAGCGAAATTTCTCGTCAATCTGTCCGTTGTTTCAACGATGATGTTCCGTACACGGTTTCTGCGAACATAGGTCATCATCTCGCTAAAAGTCTTGCGCTCCTGCTTTCCGCTCGCGCTCTCAGAAATGCGAAATGCCTTGCGAATATCTATCCTATTTTTCTCTGCATATTCACTGAGAACCTTATCTTGAGCATCGAGGGAGTACCCTGTCTCTTCCTGTTCCCTTGAGGAAACGCGACAAAATTTGACGCCTCCAATTGTCAGTGTGTGATTAGTCATGCGTATGTTGATTATACCGCCGAGCGGCAGAACTTTCGCCTTGACAGTCGTGGGCAACTACTGGGCTACTTCCGCACGTTCCCGGCCTCAAGAGGGCTGCGCCCCAATATTTTGATCATGATGAGATAGTAGCGTGAAATGTCATTGGCAATTTCTTCAACTTCTTCATCAGTGTATTCGCGAAGCCCGCCGATAGGTTCATGAAGTCTCTTAAATGCTTCAATATGCTGCTTAGAAAGTTCCATAAGAAGGTTAGTCGGTAATAGCAGGCACCCCACCCCTTCTCACACTGTTTACCCGCATATCTGTGGTGGCAGGATAGATATACTTCCGACGCTTGTTGTGCGGGTCTCGCTCTTCGACCACAAGCCCTGATGTCTCAAGCATGGGAAGGATTTGCTGTCGGAACTGGATGGCGTCAAGCATCCGTCCATAAACACGGTAATGCTCACCAAGCACTTCCCCTCTGGTCAAGCCGATGGTACGGCCATTGTATGCCTTCTGCTTGTCCTGCCACGCCGGAAGAATCACGTCTCGGTATAGTTGATGAACATATGGTGGAATGTTTAGGTCTTGTGCTGGCGCTAATTCCTCCCAGATGGCCAAGGCCTCATTAAAATCATCGTGATGCACGGTGATAGTGGTGCATTCATGCTTTCGCCACCAGAAATTCAAAAGAGCGAATGCCTTCATAAGTGAAATGAAACGCTTGATGTCCCGTTGTGAACGCGGTCGGAGCTGCGCATTGTCGCTCAGGAACACCTTGTGGATTTCTTTCTTTAGAGCCGGTGCGATTTTGATATTTTTGATATGCGCAGCCTTAATGGCATGGATGCGCATGGTGAGTGTTGCCCGAAGTTCATTGTTTTTCAATCTTTCCTCATACCAAGCCCCGTCCATTTCACGAATGATGGTTTCGCTGATACTTTTTCTAATCTTCATCTGGCTGATCTCTGGTGACAGTAAGAACATGCGCGTGGCTTCCTGCTCATTTGTGACCATGCCTGCACTTGAGTGGATGACCGCAGGAAAGCCCTTCAGAAGCACATCCTTCGTCCTGAGGCCCTGTTTCTGGCTTTTGTCAGTGATCTTGATGTTAATGGTCTTGCTGTCATGTGAGAGAAGGGGACGAAGCCGAGACAGCAACTCGTTGTGCGGCTGGTCGAGGAATATCAGTATCTTCCTCGAAAAATCGACAACAATCCTCCCCTTCTTCTCTTTGTCTGGTTCTCCCACATCATGAAAGAAGGCGGTC